>DATLIG010000199.1:0-1958 GCA_035539555.1 Nocardioides sp.
CAGCCGAGCCCCGCGCGCACGCTCACGGACCGCCTCCTACGATCGGCTCCGGGGACCGGAGCGGCCATCGCGCCTGGACCGCCACGACCGAGCACAGGACCAGGGCGCCTCCGACGAGCGGGACGGGGTGAGGGTCTCCCCAGGAACGCGAACGCGAGCGCGGCGGCCAGCGCCGACTGCCGGGCCGCCCGGCCCCGGACGTGCCGAGGGCGGCCCGGAGGCCGCCCTCGTTCCTCTCGTCCGACGGACGTGAGAGGACCCTACGAACCGCTCACGTTGGTGAACTCGTTCGACCACTTGGTCTTGAAGAACGTCTGGTAGTCGTTCTCCGGGACGCGGTACTCGCCCTCGGGCGGCAGGTTGCTCGAGTCCACGACCACGTAGTCGTAGACCGTGCCGATGCCCGGGTAGTCGGGCTGCGGCTCGGCCGACATCGGGGTCTTGCGGGCCTCGAACTCCGCGATCTGGTCGACCGCGACCCAGCCGGACGCGTCGTACGGGACGTCCGAGACCGCGTCGATCGCGCCGGCGCGCATCAGGTCGGTGGTGCCGAGGTCGGCGTGGAACGTGACGACCAGCGGCTTGTCGGGGAAGGTCTTGCCGGGGAACTTCGCGAGGACGGCCTGGCCGCCGGCCTGGCCGGCCGTGTCGAAGCCGAACCAGAAGGCCTTCAGGTCCGGGTTGGCCGTGATCTCGTCGGTCACCGTCTTACGGGTGCCCTCGACCAGGTTCGTCGCGTCGGTCGTCGACTCGACGGCGATCTTGACCTTGTCCTGGGCGGCGACGGCCTTGCGCAGCGTGTCCGTGCGCGCCGACGACCACTCGGTCGGGTAGTCGTCCACCGCGATCGGGACGGTGCTGTCCGGAAGCTCGTTGAGCTTGGTCATGAGGTAGTCGGTCAGGGCCTGGCCGGCCTCGGGCTCGTCCGGGTAGTAGGTGCCGGCCCAGAGCGGGCTCGCGGCCACCTGGCCGGAGTACTCGACGACCGGGACGCCCTGGCTCTTGGCCTTCTTGAGCTGGGCCTGGATGAGCGACGGCTCGATGCCGAGGACGACCAGGACGTCGACGTTCTGGTCGAGCAGGCTGTCCGCGCAGCGGGCCATCTTGGTCGGGTCGCCCTGCGCGTCGCAGGTGTTGACGCTCCAGCCCACCACGCCGGCGGCCTCGCGGAAGGTCCGCTCCGCGCGCTGCGCCGACTCGATGGACCCGAGGATGTTGACGAAGCCGATGTTGGTCTTCGGCACCTCGACCTTCTCGCCCGCGGCCTGAGCCGCCTCCATGCCGCCGTCCGTCGCGATCTGCGTGCGCTGATCGTTCCCGGACGACGCAGTCGTGTCGGCCGCCGAGCTCGAGCCGCTGCCGTCATCGCTGCCGCATGCCGCGGCGACGAGGGCGAGCGCGGCGACGAGCGCGGCCAGACACAGCCACACCCACCGTCTCCTCATATCCTGACCCCCTGTGGAATAAGACTGCCCTCAAACTACCGGTTGGTTGAAAACGGGCCAATCGTACGTTTGGGCACAATTGCCGTCAAGGATCCGGGGCCGCGCCGCCTCCTCACGCGGCGGCGTCCTCGTAGCAGCGCTCCACCAGCGCCTGATCCGTGACGTCGTCGCCCACGAGCTCGCCCACCAGGCGGCCCTCGCGCATCACCAGCACGCGGTTGCAGGCGCCGACCAGCTCGGTGAACTCGGACGAGATGAAGATCACCGCATGGCCCGCCAGGGCCAGCTCCTCCATGAGGCGGTAGACCTCGTCCTTCCCCTCGACGTCGACGCCGTGGGTGGGCTCGTCGAAGATGAAGACGTCGGCGCCCGACTCGAGCCACTTGGCCAGCACGACCTTCTGCTGGTTGCCGCCCGAGAGGAACCGCACGGGGTGCTCGATGCTGGCCGCCTTGATGCCGAGCCGCGAGACCAGGTCGCGCGCCGAGGCGCGCTCGCGGCGCACCTGGGGCA
>DATLIG010000200.1:0-10689 GCA_035539555.1 Nocardioides sp.
CACCTGGCGCAGGCGCTCGGCGTACGCCCCCAACATCTGGCTCAGGATGACGCCGGAGTTGCCGCGGGCACCGAGCAGCTCCAGCAGCTCGCCGACGCCGGCGTGGTCGACGCCGGCGGCCGTGGGCTGTGCGTGGTCCTCGACGCCGCCGAGACCGTGTCCACCGGCCGGCGCCCCGAGCCGGCGTCCCTCACCGGGCACCACCGCATCCCGGTGCCGCACCCCATCCCGGGCGACCACCTCACCGAGGACGGCCCGGCCTACGAGGTGATGTACCTCCTCGACGCGCCGGACGACGTCGCGTCCGGGCTGCGCACCCGGCTCGGCGGGCTCGGCGACTCCGTGGTGGTCGTCGGCGGCGAGGGCCTGTGGAACGTGCACGTGCACACCGATGACGTGGGCGCGGCCATCGAGGCCGGGCTCGAGCGCGGGCGTCCGCACCGGATCCGGGTGACCCACTTCGCGGAGCAGATCGCCCGCCAGGAGGCGCAGCAGGAGGCTCCGGCACTCCCGGCGCTGGCCGGCCGGCAGGTGGTGGCGGTCGCGGCGGGCCCGGGACTGGCCGCGCTCTTCGAGGAGGCGGGGGCGGTCGTCGTACACGGGGGGCCGGGACGGCGCCCGTCGACCGGCGAGCTGCTGGCGGCGATCACGGGCTGCGGTGCCCGCGAGGTCGTCGTCCTCCCCAACGACGAGCCGTCCGTGCGTGCCGCGCTCGCCGCCGCGAGCACCGCGGAGGCCGACCACGCCGGCCGAGGCCTGCGGGTCGCCGTGATCCCGACCCACGCGCAGGTGCAGGGCCTGGCGGCGCTGGCCGTGCACGAGCCGGGCCGGGGCTTCGACCAGGACGTCACCGAGATGACCGCGACCGCGCGACACGTGCGCCACGGAGCCGTGACCATCGCCGCGAAGCAGGCCATGACCATGGCCGGCCCCTGCGAGCCCGGTGACGCGCTCGGCGTGATCGCGGGCGACTTCGCCGTGGTCGGCGACGAGCTGGGCGGTGTCGCGCTCGTCGTCCTCGACCGGCTGCTCGCCGCCGGTGGCGAGCTGGTGACCCTCGTCGGCGGCGTCGACAGCGGCGACCTCGCCGACCGCGCCACGGCGTGGGTGGAGGAGTTCCACCCCCATGTCGACGTCGTGGTGTACGACGGTGGCCAGGAGCGGTACCCGCTCCTGATGTCCGTCGAGTAGCGCAAGCAAGGGAAGGACCCTGTGGCGATCACGTTCGACTCCCCGCTGACGGCTGTCCTCGGGGCGGCCAAGCCGGCCCTGCGCAAGAAGTTCGAGGACGGCTTGGGCCTGCGCACGGTGGGGGACCTGCTGCGGCACTTCCCGCGGCGCTACCTCGAGACCGGCTCACTGACCCGCGTCTCCGACCTCCGCATCGGCCAGCTGCTGTGCGTGGTCGGCGAGATCGCGGAGTCGAAGACGCTCAGCTACACCGATCGTCGTACCGGGCGGCGGGCGTATCGCGTCGAGGCGACGCTGCGCACCGGCGGTCCCAGCCTCACGATGACCTTCTTCGCGAAGTCCCAGCACATGGCCGACTGGCACGCCGGCCGCGTCGCGGTCGGCAACCGGGGCGTCTTCCTCGGCAAGGCGGGCCGCTTCCGCGACCAGTGGCAGCTCACCAACCCGCAGCTGAGCATCTTCGGCATGACCGACGACGGCGACGAGGACAGCGCCGTGCAGGAGGTCCTCGAGTTCGGTGCGCTCTACCCGATCTACCCGCTCACCAAGGGCCTGCAGACGTGGGACGTCGCCCGGGCGGTGAAGTTCGCCCGCGAGGTCGTCGGCGAGGTCCCCGAGGTGCTGCCCGCCCCCGTGCGCGACGAGTACGACGTCGCCGGGATCGCCGACGCCTACGAGTGGATGCACCGTCCGGAGGACCGGGAGCAGGTCGCGCGCGCCCACCACCGGTTCCGCTTCGAGGAGGCCCTGGTCACCCAGCTGGTCCTCGGCCGGCGCCGCCGCGCGATCCGGGAGCAGGGCGCGACCGTCCGCGACGGTGGCGACGGCGCGGTGCTCGGCGCCTTCGACGAGCGGCTGCCCTTCGAGCTCACCGCGGGGCAGGCGTCGGTCGGCAGGGAGATCGACCACGACCTCGCCCAGCCGCACCCGATGAACCGCCTGCTGCAGGGCGAGGTGGGCTCGGGCAAGACCCTCGTGGCGCTGCGCGCCATGCTGCGCGTCGTCGACTCGGGCGGGCAGGCCGCGCTGCTCGCGCCGACCGAGGTGCTCGCCCAGCAGCACTACCGCTCGATCGTCACCATGCTCGGCGAGCTCGCCGAGGGCGGCACCATCTTCGGCTCGGGCGCGGGGACGCGCGTCGAGCTGCTGACCGGGTCGATGAACAAGACCCAGCGCACCGGACCGCTCTCGCGGCTCGCCAGCGGCGAGGCCGGCATCGTGATCGGCACCCACGCCCTGCTTCAGGAGAACGTCCTCTTCGCCGACCTCGGCCTGGTCGTCGTCGACGAGCAGCACCGCTTCGGGGTGGAGCAGCGCGCCGCCCTCACCGACAAGGCCGCCAGCCCGCCGCACCTGCTGGTGATGACGGCCACGCCCATCCCGCGCACGGTCGCGATGACCGTGTTCGGCGACCTGGAGACGTCGACGCTGACCGAGCTGCCCGCCGGCCGGGCTCCGATCCAGACCAACCTGGTCCCGCTCGCCGAGCAGCCGGCGTGGCTCGGCCGGGTCTGGGAGCGGGTCCGCGAGGAGGTCGGCAAGGGCCACCAGGTCTACGTCGTGTGTCCCCGGATCTCCGGTGACGAGGGGGAGGCCGGTCAGGTCGAGGTGGTGGACCTGCCCGACGAGGACGCGGGGGAGGAGGAGCGGCCCCGCCCGCCCGCCGCGGCCGTCGAGGAGGTCGTCGAGCGGCTGGCGTCCGGTGCGCTCGAGGGGCTGCGGATCGGACGTCTGCACGGACGGCTCCCGGCCGACGAGAAGGACGCGACCATGCGCGCCTTCGCCGCGGGCGACATCGACGTGCTCGTGTCGACGACCGTGATCGAGGTCGGTGTCGACGTCGCCAACGCCACCGCGATGGTGATCCTCGACGCGGACCGCTTCGGCGTCTCCCAGCTGCACCAGCTGCGTGGTCGGGTCGGCCGGGGCGGACTGCCCGGGCTCTGCCTGCTGGTCACGCACGCCGAGGCCGAGTCGCCGGCCCGTGAGCGGCTCGATGCCGTCGCGGCGACCACCGACGGCTTCGCGCTGAGCCGCGTCGACCTCGAGATGCGGCGCGAGGGCGACGTCCTGGGCGCCTCGCAGGCCGGCCGTCGATCCAGCCTGGTCAACCTGCGCGTGCTGCGCGACGAGGACACGATCCTCGCTGCGCGCGAGGCCGCCGAGGGCCTTCTCGACGCCGACACCGGCCTCGCGCAGGCGCCCGGTCTCGCGGCGGCCGTCCGCGACCTCGAGCTGTCGCAGCAGGCCGACTTCGTGGACAAGTCGTAGGAGGCCCACCGTGACCCGCATCATCGCCGGCCTGGCCGGCGGCCGGCGCCTGCAGACGCCGAAGGGCGACCAGACCCGCCCCACGAGCGACCGCGTCCGGGAGGCGCTCTTCTCCGCCATCGAGGCCCGGGTCGGCTCGCTGCACGACCTGCGCTTCCTCGACCTGTACGCCGGGTCCGGGGCGATCGGGCTCGAGGCGTGGTCCCGCGGCGCGGCAGCCGTGACGCTGGTCGAGTCCGACCGGCGCACCGCCGACCTGATCCGGGCCAACGTCCGCAGTGTGGGGTGCGACGCCGCCGAGGTGGTCGCCCGGTCGGTGGCCGCGGTGCTCGCCGAGACCGCCCGGTCGTCGTACGACCTCGTGTTCAGCGACCCGCCGTACCCGCTCGACGACGCCACCCTCGCCGACGACCTCGCGCTCCTCGTCGCCCAGGGGTGGCTCGCCGACGGCGCCCTCGTCGTCGTCGAGCGCTCGCGCCGCAGTCCCGAGCCCACCTGGCCTTCTGGACTGGAGCCGCTGTCGGGCAAGCGTCGCCTCAAGAAGTACGGGGAGACCCATCTGTGGCTCGCCGAGGCGACCGATAGCCTCGCCCCATGACCCGCGCGGTGTGTCCCGGCTCCTTCGACCCGGTCACCAACGGCCACGTCGACATCTTCCGGCGCGCCTCTGCCCTGTTCGACGAGCTCGTCGTCGCCACCGGCACCAACATCTCCAAGTCGCGGCTCTTCGACCCCGAGGAGCGCCTCGAGATGCTCCGCGAGGCGTGCGCCGACCTGCCGAACGTCACCGTGATGGGCTTCACCGGCCTCATCGTCGACTTCTGCCGGGAGATCGACGCCCAGGCGATCGTGAAGGGCCTGCGCGGCGGCAACGACTACGAGTACGAGCTGCCGATGGCGCAGATGAACGCCCACCTCACGGGCGTGGAGACGGTGTTCGTGCCGACCACCGCCAGCCTCGGCTACGTCTCCTCCAGCCTGGTCAAGGAGGTCGCGTCGCTCGGGGGCGACATCTCCGGCCTGGTGCCCCCCGCGGTGCACGCCCGACTGACCGCCAAGCTGGCGGCGCGGGCGTCCGGGCAGGGTGAGTGATTTGGACCCGTCCCGCACGCCCCACTACAGTTGCTCCGTTCTGTTGTGCCCGGACCTGGAAGTGATCATCTGAACGGCCTGGACCCGAGAGCGCCGCTCGTGCTCGATACTCGCGAGCTCGGCCGCCGCCCGGGGTCCCAGCGTGAGGTGTCGCTGACAGTGCCGGCTCCAGCAGATCTGGGCATCGAAGTCCTCTCCGTTCCCGAGGGCGCGCCGGTCGAGCTCGACCTGCGCCTGGAGGCGGTCATGGAAGGCGTGCTCGTCACCGGTTCGGCCTCGGCCGTGCTGGAGGGTGAGTGCGCACGGTGCCTGGAGCCGATCCACGACGAGTTCGAGGTGACGTTCCAGGAGCTGTTCGTCTACGACGACATCCGGGACTCCGCGGAGGCGGAGGAGGACGACGAGGTCAGCATGCTGCAGGACGACCTGGTCGACCTGGAGCCCCTGCTGCGGGACGCGGTGGTGCTCGCGCTGCCGTTCCAGCCCTTGTGCCAGGACGACTGTCCCGGGTTGTGCCCCGAGTGTGGGGTTCGACTCATCGACGAGCCGGACCACGCGCACGAGGAACCGATCGACCCGCGATGGGCAGCACTGACCAAGCTCGAGCAAGACCCCACAGACTGACGAGCGCTCGATCCCGAGCGCACCCGAACCAAGGAGAAGACAGTGGCTGTTCCGAAGCGGAAGATGTCGCGCAGCAACACGCGTCACCGTCGTTCGCAGTGGAAGGCTGTCGCCCCGTCGCTGGTGACCTGCGCCAACCCGGCCTGCGGCGCCAAGCACCTGCCGCACCGCGCCTGCGGCACCTGCGGCCAGTACGGCGCGCGCGCCGACCGCCGCCAGGTCCTCTGACCTGATCCACGCGCGTCAGGCCGACGGCATCACTGCCTACGACGAGCTGCGTCGAGCGCTCGGGGACCCCACGCTGGACCCCGAGCTGCTCGAACGCGCCCTGACGCACCGCTCCTACGCCTACGAGAACGGTGGTCTTCCGACCAACGAGAGGCTGGAGTTCCTCGGCGACTCGGTGCTCGGCGTCGTGGTCACCGAGACGCTGTACCGGGTCCACCCGGACCTCTCCGAGGGCCGGCTGGCGAAGCTGCGCGCGGCCGTGGTCAACGCCCGCGCCCTCGCCGGCGTCGCCCGCGACATCGGCCTGGGGGCCCACATCAAGCTGGGTCGTGGCGAGGAGGCGACCGGCGGTCGCGACAAGGCCTCGATCCTGTCCGACACGGTCGAGGCCGTGATCGGTGCGATCCACCTCAGCGGCGGCATCGAGGTCTCCGCGGATGTCGTCCACCGTCTCTTCGACCCGCTCATCGAGGCGGCGTCGGCGCTCGGCGCCGGACTGGACTGGAAGACCTCCCTCCAGGAGCTCGCGGCCGACCAGAGCCTCGGCGTGCCGGAGTACGTCATCGAGGACGACGGCCCCGACCACATGAAGACCTTCGTCGCGCAGGTGCGCGTCGGCGAGAAGCTCTACGGCAACGGCCACGGCCGCTCCAAGAAGGAAGCCGAGCAGGGCGCCGCCGAGACCGCCTACGGCGAGATCGCCGCGGCGCTGGGCCTCGACGCCAACGGCCGTCCGCTCGCCGCGGGCAGCTGACCGGAGACCCGCTTGCCCGAGCTCCCCGAGGTCGAGGTCGTCCGGGCCGGCCTCGAGCGCCACGTCACCGGCGCCACGATCACGCTCGTCGACGTCCTCCACGACCGCCCGGTACGCCGCCATCCCGGCGGCGCATCCGGCTTCGCCGCTGCCCTGACCGGTCGCCGCATCGAGGGTGCTCGCCGCCGCGGGAAGTACCTCTGGCTGCCGTTGGACAACGGGGACGCGATCCTCGGCCACCTCGGGATGAGCGGGCAGATGCTCGTCCAGCCGGTCGACGCGCCCGCCGAGCGGCACCTGCGGGTGCGCTTCGCCCTCGCCGGCACCGACCACGGCCGGGAGCTGCGCTTCGTCGACCAGCGCATGTTCGGCGGGCTGTCGGTCTCCGCCGGCGGCGCCGACCTGCCGCACGAGATCGCGCACATCGCCCGCGACCCCCTCGACCCGGAGTTCGACGACGCGGCGTTCGTCGTGCGGCTCCGCAAGCGCACCTCGGGCGTCAAGCGGCTGCTGCTCGACCAGGGCCTGATCTCGGGTGTCGGCAACATCTACGCCGACGAGGCGCTGTGGCGCACCGGCCTGCACGGCGAGCGTCCGGGGGACCGGCTCACCCGCGCGCAGGCGGTCGCCCTGCTCGGCCACGCGCGTGCCGTGATGACCGAGGCGCTCGGCCAGGGCGGGACGTCCTTCGATGCGCTCTACGTCAACGTCAACGGTGAGTCGGGGTACTTCGACCGCTCGCTGCACGCCTACGGCCGCGAGAACGAGCCCTGCGACCGCTGTGGCACGGCGATCCGCCGGGTCGCCTTCATGAACCGGTCGTCGTACTTCTGCCCGAAGTGCCAGCCGGTGCCCCGCATGCGCCGCTGAACACCCGTCCGGACAGCCCTCCGGACGGCGCGCTCGGGGTTTGACCCGCGGCGTGTGAAGTGGGACTCTTGGAGACGGCCCCCACCCCCGGGTCCACCCTCACGAACCGGAAGGCTCAACTTCATGGCCAAGGCGCTGATCGGTCACCTGAACAGCGACCTCCGCGACCCCCGTCTCGCGGTCGAGAACGCTCGACTCCGCAACCGGGTCGCTGAGCTGGAGTCCCTCGTCCTCCGCCTCTCGGAGGAGAACGACAAGCTGATGTCGGCGCGTGCTGCCGAGATCCTCACGGGCGACGCTGCGGAGATGCAGCCCGCCTGAGTCACTGACTCCCTGGCGGAGGCCCCGGCCGTCGCCATCAGGTGCACCACCCACACGAACCACGTCGCCCGACGGGCGGACGTGGTTCGTCCGCTTTTCGCCCGCTCCGGACGGAAATCCGGTGGCGAGCAGACCGGTACGACGCCTAACGTGTCGTTCTCGTGAGCCGGATCGTGGAAGCAGTCGCTCCGGCCCGGCTCGGGCCGGACTTCCGCCGTCTCATGGCGTCGACCTGGGTGAGCAACCTGGGCGACGGGATCGCGCTCGCGGCCGGGCCGCTGCTCGTCGCCTCGCAGACCCGCTCGCCGGCGCTGGTGTCGATGGCGATGCTGCTCGTCGGCCTGCCGTGGCTGCTGTTCGGCCTGCTGGCCGGCGCGGTGGCCGACCGGGTGGACCGCAAGCGGATGGTCATCGTGGCCAACTCGCTGCGGATGCTCGTGCTCGGCGCGCTCGTCACCTCCGTGGTCACCGACGTGGTGAGCATCGCGGTGGTGCTCGGGTGCATGTTCCTGCTCGGCACGGCCGAGGTGTTCGCGGACACGGCCTACCGGACCTTCCTGCCGATGCTGGTCGCGAAGCGCGACCTGGGCATCGCGAACGCCCGCCTGCAGGCCGGCTTCATCACCCTCAACCAGTTCGCCGGCGCACCGATCGGCGCGGCGCTGTTCGCGGTGGGGATGGCGGTGCCGTTCGGCGTCCAGATCGTGTGCGGGCTGCTGGCCGTCGTACTCGTGTCCCGGATCGCGCTGCCGCCCGGGCCGGTGCGCGGCGAGGTGGACACGCACGTGCTGCGCGACATCGCCGACGGGCTGCGCTGGCTGATGGGGCACCCGCCCGTGCGGACGCTCGCGCTGGTCATCGTCACCTTCAACGTCACCTGGGCGGCGGCGTGGTCGATCCTCGTCCTCTACTCGCTCGACGTGCTGCACATGGGTGCGGTCGGCTACGGCCTGCTCACGACCGCGTCGGCCACCGGGGGACTGGTCGGCACCTTCCTCTACGGCTGGCTCGAGCGGCACGTCCCGCTGGCGACGCTGATGCGCGCCTGCCTCGCGCTGGAGGTCGTCATGCACCTCGGCTTCGCGGTCACGAAGGTGGCCTGGGTCGCGGTCCTGATCATGTTCGGCTTCGGGGTCTACGCCTTCGTGTGGGGCACCCTGTCGCAGGCCGTGCGGCAGCGGGCCGTGCCGACGGAGTTCCAGGGCCGGGTCGGCTCGGTCTACAGCGTCGCGATCTTCGGCGGCATCGTCGCCGGCAGCGCTCTCGGCGGCCAGGTGGCCCAGCACGAGGGAGTCACGGCGCCGTTCTGGTTCGCGTTCGTCGGGTCCGGGATCACGCTGCTGCTGGTGTGGCGCCAGCTGGGCCACATCGCGCACCTCGACGACGGGCAGACGGACGACACACGGGTGCGCGACGCCGACCCGGCCGCGGGGTAGCCTGAGACCGCCGAGCTTCCCCCTGCGTCGGACCGGACCTGACGGACCCTTGAAGGGAGCCTGCGTGTATCTGAAGAGCCTGACCCTCAAGGGGTTCAAGTCCTTCGCGTCCGCCACGACCCTGCAGCTCGAGCCGGGCATCACCTGCATCGTCGGGCCCAACGGCTCGGGCAAGTCCAACGTCGTCGACGCCCTCGCCTGGGTCATGGGTGAGGCCAGCGCCAAGAGCCTGCGCGGCGGCAAGATGGACGACGTCATCTTCGCCGGTACGTCGGGGCGTCCGCCGCTCGGGCGGGCCGAGGTCGTGCTCACCATCGACAACAGCGACGGCGCACTGCCGATCGACTACTCCGAGGTCACGATCAGCCGGACCATGTTCCGCACGGGCGGCTCCGAGTACGCCATCAACGGCACCACCTGCCGCCTGCTCGACGTCCAGGACCTGCTCAGCGACTCCGGCATCGGCCGCGAGATGCACGTCATCGTCGGCCAGGGCCAGCTGGACCAGATCCTGCACGCGACCCCCGAGGACCGCCGCGGCTTCATCGAGGAGGCCGCCGGTGTCCTCAAGCACCGCAAGCGCAAGGAGAAGGCGCTGCGGAAGCTGGACTCCACCGACGGCAACCTCAACCGGCTCAACGACCTGCTCAGCGAGATCCGCCGCCAGCTCAAGCCGCTGGGCCGGCAGGCCGAGGTGGCCCGCCGGGCGGCCACGGTGCAGGCGGACGTCCGCGACGCGCGGGCCCGGCTGCTCGCCGACGACCTGGTCACAGCGCGGACCTCGCTGGAGCAGGAGCTCGCCGACGAGAGCGTGCTGCTCGCCCGCCGCGAGGAGGTCGAGGCGGCCGTCGCGCAGGCGCGCGAGCAGGAGGCCCGGCTCGAGGCCGCGCTGCGCGAGGACCTGCCAGCGCTCTCCGCGGCCCAGGAGACGTTGTCCTCGCTCAATGCCCTGCGTGAGCGCTTCCGCGGCACGCAGGGCCTGGCCGCCGAGCGGGTGCGCAACGCCGCCGGCGTCACCGAGGCCGAGGTCGAGCAGGGGCGTGACCCCGAGGAGCTCGAGGCCGAGGCGTCGCGGCTCGCCGCGCAGGAGGCGGAGATCGCCGCCCAGGTCGCCGAGCAGCAGGCCGCGCTCGAGAAGGCGGTCCAGGACCGTCGTACCGCTGAGGACGCCGCGGCCACGGAGGAGCGGCGCGTGGCGGGGCTGCTCCGTGCGGCCGCCGACCGCCGCGAGGGCCTGGCCCGGTTGCACGGCCAGGTCAACACCCTGCGCTCGCGAGCGACCTCCTCGGAGGAGGAGATCGGCCGCCTCGAGGCCGCCCGCACCGACGCCGTGGCCCGTGCGGAGAAGTCCCAGCGCGACTTCACCGCCCTCGAGACCCGGGTCGCCGGCCTCGACGCCGGCGAGGAGGGCCTCGATGCCGAGCACGAGGGCGCCGTCGCCGCGCTCGACGACATCGAGGAGCGGCTCGCCAAGATCCGCGAGGAGGCCCAGCAGGCCGATCGCGACAAGGCCGGCCTCACGGCACGCAAGGAGGCCCTCGAGCTCGGCCTGTCCCGCAAGGACGGCGCCGGCGCACTGCTGGCGGCCAGCGACACGGTCTCGGGCCTGCTCGGCTCGGTCGCCGCCCTCGTGACCGTCCGCTCCGGCTACGAGGGCGCGGTCGCCGCCGCCCTCGGTGCCGCTGCCGACGCGGTCGCCGTCACCGACGCCGACTCCGCCGTCGCCGCGATCGACCACCTCAAGGCCGACGACCTCGGCCGCGCCGGGTTGCTGCTCGGCGGGGGAGAGGCCGAGACGACGAGCTTGTGGCCCACGCTGCCCGCCGGGGCGTCGTACGCCGCCACGGTGGTCGAGTGCCCCGCCCCGGTCCGCCCGGCGCTCAACCGGCTGCTGCGCAAGGT
>DATLIG010000201.1:0-11670 GCA_035539555.1 Nocardioides sp.
GGCGAGGAGGTCTCCCTCGCATCACTGCTGGCCGGCGACCGCAAGGTGATCGTGTACTTCTACCCGGCCGCGATGACGCCGGGCTGCACCAAGCAGGCGTGCGACTTCACCGACTCCCTCGACGCGCTGCAGGCCGCGGGCTACACGGTCGTGGGCCTCTCCAAGGACGCTCCCGCGAAGCTCGCGAAGTTCCGCGAGCGCGACGGCCTGACCATCACCCTGCTCTCCGACCCCGATCTCGCCGTGCACAAGGCCTACGGCGCCTTTGGGGAGAAGAAGCTCTACGGCAAGATTGTCGAGGGCGTCATCCGGTCCACCTTCGTCGTCGGTGCCGACGGTGCGATCGAGCTCGCGCAGTACAACGTCAAGGCGACCGGCCACGTCGCCAAGCTCCGGAGGGACCTCGGCCTCGCAGGCTGAGGATCCCGACCACTCGAAGGACATCCATGAAGCTGCACCAGTCGCTCGCCGACCTCGCCCGCGACCACGGCCACGACCTGTTCCGTGACGCGACCGCTTTCCGCGGCTCCCTCGACGACTACCTCGACGAGGGCCAGGCCTCCAGCGGCACGATCAACCTGCTCACCGACGCCGTCCGGCTCGGCGCGCTCGACGGCATGGTCACCATGCTCGACAGCGGCGCCAACCCGGCCGACGCCGTCGAGTCGGCCGGCCAGCGCCTCGCGCGCGACCGCGGCAGCGCCGACGTGCGCGGCTGCCAGTGGGCCGTGGCCGTGCTCGGCTACGCGCTCGGCAAGGTCCCCGAGGACCTGGTCACCGGCCTCGACCCCGACGCCGGTACGACGGCGCCCCCGCCGCCGCCCGGACCGCCGGTGCAGTCGCCCGTGACGTCGCCGGTCGCGCACCCGCAGCAGCCCATCGTGTCGCCGCCGCACCAGCCTGCCCACCAGCCGGCGCCGTCCGTGCAGCCCGTCGCCGGCAGCTACGGCACTCCCCCGCAGCCCTACGGTGGTGGCTGGTCGCAGCCGACGCCGCCGAAGAAGGGCAGGACGGGCCTCATCATCGCGGCCGTCGTCGCGGTGCTGGTGCTGGTCGTCGGCGGCATCATCGCCGCGGTCGCGCTCGGGGGCGACGACGACAAGAAGGCCGACGGCGGGGACGACCCCACCACGTCCGACACCTCGTCCGACGACGCCAGCTCGGTGCCGGACATCGGCGGCGACCGCTTCGAGGGCCTCGGCTACAAGCTCCAGGTCCCGAAGGGCTGGACCGACGGCACGGAGGAGTTCAAGGCGCAGAACTCCGACATCGAGACCCTCGACAAGGTCTTCCTGTGGGGCGACACGTTCAACACCGCCCGTGGCAACGTGATCGTGGAGACGCAGTCGTCGTACGGCTACACCGACCCGAACGACCTCAAGGACAACTGGAAGACCGCCCTGGTCTCCGGCGACAGCACGGCCGAGGTCAACGACGGCGCCAACGTCAACATCGGCGGCCAGACCGCCCTGACGGTCAACATCGCCCGCACCAACGACGGCGGCGTCAACGTGGTCCAGCGCTCGCACCTGGTGATCAGCGGCGACAAGGGCTACTCGATCACCGTCTCCCTCAAGGAGGGCGACGACGACGTGCTCACCGAGTTCGACAAGATCCTCAGCACCTGGCAGTGGACGAGCTGAGCTGATCCCGGCGGCACGGGCCCGACCCGTGCCGCCATCGCCGGAGTGGTGGAACTGGCAGACACGCAGGTTTTAGGTACCTGTGCCTTCGGGTGTGCGGGTTCGAGTCCCGCCTCCGGCACCCAGGGATCACGCGAGGAAGGCGCCGACCAACGGCGCGATCTCCCGCAGTGCCTTGCCGCGATGCGAGATCGCGTCCTTGTCCTCGCGGCTCAGCTCGGCCGTGGTGACACTGGGGTGATCGTCGGCGACGAACAGCACGTCGTACCCGAAGCCGCCGCTGCCGCGCACCTCGCGGATGACCGTGCCGTCCATGCGGCCCTCGACGACCAGCTCGCGGCCGTCGGGCCGGACGAGGGCCACGGCGCACGCGAAGTGGGCGGTACGCCGCTCGTCCGGGACGTCGGCCAGCTGCGCGAGCAGCAGCTCGTTGTTCCGGTCGTCGCTCCTCGGCGGGCCGGACCAGCGCGCCGAGAGGACGCCGGGCATGCCGTTGAGGGCGTCCACGCACAGGCCGGAGTCGTCGGCGATCGTGGGCAGCCCGGTGGCGGCCACGCCGGCACGGGCCTTCAGCAGCGCGTTGCCCTCGAAGGTCGGCTCGTCCTCGACCGGCTCGTCGAACGGGGCCACGTCGTCGAGGCCGACGACCTCGGCGGAGTCGAGGTGCTCGGCGAGGATGCGCCGCATCTCCTCGAGCTTCTTGGCGTTGCGCGAGGCGACGAGCACCGTCACGACACCGGTCACGACGACAGGGCCTCGCGCTGCAGCGCGGTGAGGTCGGCACAGCCCTTCTCGGCCAGCGCGAGCAGCGCGTCGAGCTCGGCGCGGTCGAAGGCGGCGCCCTCGGCGGTGCCCTGCACCTCGACGAACTTGCCGTCGCCGGTCATCACGACGTTCATGTCCGTCTCGGCGCGCACGTCCTCCACGTAGGGCAGGTCGAGGCGCGGGACGCCGTCGATGATGCCGACGCTGACGGCCGCGACCGAGCCGGTCAGCGCGCCGGGGACGCCGAGCTTCGCGCAGGCGTCGGCGAGGGCGACGTACGCACCCGTGATGGCGGCGGTGCGGGTGCCCCCGTCGGCCTGGAGCACGTCGCAGTCGATCTGGATGGTGTTCTCGCCGAGCACCTTGTTGTCGATGACCACGCGCAGCGAGCGGCCGATCAGGCGGCTGATCTCGTGGGTGCGACCACCGATGCGGCCCTTGACCGACTCGCGGTCCGAGCGCGTGTTGGTGGCGGCGGGGAGCATGGCGTACTCGGCCGTGACCCAGCCCAGGCCGGAGCCCTTGCGCCAGCGCGGAACGCCCTCGGAAGCGGACGCCGCGCACAGCACGCGGGTGCGCCCGAACTCGACCAGCACCGAGCCCGCCGGGTGGTCGAGCCAGTTGCGGGTGATCTTGATCTGGCGCAGCTCGTCGTCGGCGCGGCCGTCCTCGCGGGTGCTCATGGGCCCAACCTACCGAGGTCGCGTCCCGGCTCAGCGAGCGGCCGTGAGCGCCCGCCGCACTGCCCACGGGCCGAGGTCACGGGCCCGGCGGCCGACCCACGGCGCACCCTCGGCGACCATCCACGCCACGTCGCGGCGCCAGCTCGGCGGGCAGCCGCCCTCCGGGGTCGCGCCGGGCAGCGGGAGCTCGAACCCGGCGGCCAGCAACCGCTCGGCCCAGGCTCGCGCGAGCGCCCGGTGGCCGACCTCGGAGGGGTGGAAGCGGTCGATGGACCAGTTCGACCTGTCGAGCACCTCGGGCATCAACGCGAGGTCGAGGCGCAGCCCGCCGTAGGTGGCGTGCACCTCGTCGTACACCTCGTTGACGACGGCGATCCGCTCGGTGATCGGGCGCACGACCCGGCGCGGCAGGCCGAGGACGCTGCCGTGGTCGTGCCACCGCACGGTCATCAGCGTGGCGCCGGCGCCGGTCAGCTCGCCGGCGATGTGGAGCAGGTCCTCCCGCAGCCGGTCGGGGTGCCAGGTGGAGCGCAGCGTGTCGTTGACGCCGACGAGCAGCGAGGCGAGGTCGGGGCGGTGGGCCACCGCCTGGGCCAGCTGCTCCTCACGCACGATCGCCGCGGTCGCCCCGGAGATCGCCACGTTGCAGAAGGAGACGTCGTACGACGCCTGCAGGGACTCGCTCAGGAGGCGGGCCCAACCCCGCCAGCGTCCCCCGGGGACCGGGTCCCCGAGGCCGACCGTCGTGCTGTCGCCGAGGGCGGCGAAGCGCAGGTATCCGTTGCCCACGACAGAAACCGTGGCGGAGCCCGCTAGCAGCAGGCTCCGCCACGGTGACGTGTCGAGCAATGGTGGGTGAAGTGCTGGGGCTACTTCACCTCGGCGCGGAGCAGCCGCCAGGTGCCGAGCAGGAGCGGGATGCCGACCCAGATCAGGACCGAGGTGATCACGCGGGCGAGCCCCAGGACGCCGGTGTCGAGGGTCGCACCGATGTCCGACTCGATCGAGCGGACGTCGTCGTCGCTGAGCTGGAAGGGCAGCATCGAGAGTCGCATGCTGATCCACGGGAGCACGGCCTGGGCCCAGTCCATCGTGAAGTAGAGGACATACATGATGCCGGGGAGGATCACGCCACCCTCGAGGATCCAGACGTAGACGTAGTAGAGCGCGAGCGCCGCCGGGCTGCTCAGCAGCAGGAGACCGAAGCCGAAGCCCATCAGCAGGTAGAGCACCTGCGTCGCCAGCGCCCAGCCGAAGGCACCGACGGTGACATTCCAGTCGGCGTCGGTGCCCGCGAGCGCGGCGCCCACCACGTTGCCGACGAGGCCCAGCACCGCGGCGAGCGCGATGGTGGCGGCCCCGAGCGCCATGACGGCCACGAGCTTGGCGAGGACCACCCGCAACCGGCTCGCCTCGAGGGCGAAGGTGACCATCGCGGTCCGCTGGCTCCACTCCTGGGTGACGATCGTGATGGCCATGACCGGGACCAGCATCGAGACCGGGATGGTCATGATGTTGAGCCAGTCGTTGGCCGTCGGCGGCGTGACGTCTGCGAGGGCGACGACCAGCAGCACGATGCCGGAGATCAGTGCGAGCAGGCCGGCCGAGATGATCAGCAGCCAGAGGCCGGCCCGGGTGTCGAGCATCTTGCGCCACTCGACCTTGACCAGCCGGCCGAACGGGACCGGCGGGGTGTTCGAGACGTCGAGGACCTGTGGGGGTGCGGCGAGGCTGCTCATGCCGGGACTCCGTTCGGGAAGGCGTCGCGCTGGGTCGACGATGTGAGCTCGAGGAAGAGGTCCTCCAGTCCGGCACCGCCGGAACGGAGGTCGGTCAGCACCACACCGGCGGCGAGCGCGACGCGCCCCACCTGCTCGGTCGAGGCGGTGACCTTGAGGCCGCTGCCGGCTGCCTCCACGACGTGGCCGGCTGCGGTGAGCGCGGATCCGAGGCCCGCGTTGTCGAGCGAGGTCACCAGCGTGACGTCGGCGCCGCCGGCGTTCGCGAGCAGGCTCTGCTTGTCGCCCTGGGCGACGATCCGGCCGTGCCCGATGAGGATCATCTCGTCGGCGATCTGCTCGACCTCGTGCAGCAGGTGGCTGGACAGCAGCACGGTGCCGCCGCGGTCGGCGTACCCCTTGAGCAGGCCGCGCATCCAGCGGATGCCCGCGGGGTCGAGGCCGTTGGCGGGCTCGTCGAGGATCAGCACCGACGGATCGCCCAGGAGAGCGTGGGCGATGCCGAGGCGCTGCTTCATGCCGAGCGAGTAGTTGCGCAGCCGGCGCTTGGCCTCGGCGTCGGTGAGACCGACGAGCGCGAGCATCTCGTCGACCCGCGTCCTCGGCAGGCCCATGGTCTCGGCGCCGATGGCCAGGATCTCGCGACCCGTGCGACCGGCGTGCTGCGCACCGGCGTCGAGCAGGACACCGACGTGGCGGCCGGGGTTCGGGATGTCGCGGTAGAGCAGGCCACCGATCGTGACCTGGCCGCGGCTGGCCGGCGTCAGGCCGACCATCACCCGCATCGTGGTGGACTTGCCGGCGCCGTTGGGCCCGAGGAAGCCGGTGACGCGGCCCGGCTGGGCGACGAAGCTGACGTCGTCGACGGCGGTGAACGCGCCGTACGAGACCGTGAGTCGGTCGACTGTGATCATGGCCCCAGCCTGCCCGATGACGCCTCGCCAAACATCGGACCCGCGGCGCGAGCCGGCCCCGACCTAAGTAGGGGGTACGACGTCCGTGGGGCGCTCCCCCGCCCCGCCGCCAGGCCCTAGCCTCGAGCCCATGGACCAGCCCGCGCCCGAGGACTACCAGCCGCAGCTGCGCTGGTACGGCCACGCCTGGCGCTACGTCCTCGCCCTGGCACTCGGCGTGGTCGTGTGGTCACCGGTGATGGACGCCCAGCTCGACGAGCGGCCGATGCTGTTCTGGGTCGACCTCCTCGTCGGCGTGCTCGCCTTCGTCCTGGTCGCGTTCCGCCGCCGCTGGCCCTTCGCCATCGCCGTGGTCACGATCCTGATGGCACCCGTGAGCTCGCTCTCGGCCGGACCGGCCGCGCTCGCGACGGTCTCCCTGGCGACCCGGCGACGCTGGTGGCAGGTGATCACGGTCGGCGTGCTCAACGTCGTCTTCAGCCTCGTCTACTACGCCGTCCAGCCCAGCGAGTCCACCGATCCCTGGTACGTCGACCTCGCCGTCACCGTCGCGGTGGTGCTGGCGATCACCGCCTGGGGCATGTTCATCGGCTCGCGGCGCGAGCTGCTGTGGACCCTGCGCCAGCGGGCCGAGACCGCGGAGGCCGAGCGCGACCTGCGCGCCAGCCAGGCCCGCTCCAACGAGCGCGCCCGGATCGCCCGCGAGATGCACGACGTGCTGGCCCACCGAATCTCCCAGATCTCGATGCACGCCGGCGCACTGACCTTCCGCGACGACCTGTCGGCCGACGAGATGCGCAGCAGCCTCGCCGTCATCCAGGACAAGGCCCACGAGGCGCTCACCGACCTGCGTGAGGTGCTGGGCGTGCTCCGCGACGACGCGGCCACGGCACCGTTGACGGGCCCCCAGCCGACGTACGACGACCTCGCGACGCTCGTCGCCGACGCCCGCTCCGCCGGCGCCGTCATCGAGTACGACGACCGGCTGGCCGGCCACGAGCCGCCACCGGCAGCGGTGGGCCGCACGGTGTTCCGCATCGTGCAGGAGGGCATCACCAATGCCACCAAGCATGCCCCGGCGGCGGTCCTGCACGTGCAGGTCGGCGGCTCCCCCACCGAGGGCGTCGACGTGGTGCTGCGCAACGCACTCGGCTTCGGCCCGACCCGGACACCCGGCGCCGGGCTCGGCCTCGTCGGGCTGGCCGAGCGGGCCGAGCTGCGGGGCGGGTGGCTGGCCCACGGCGTCGAGGAGCCCTCGGCCGAGAGCGCGACGCCGCCGACCTTCGTGCTGCGCGCATGGCTACCGTGGGCCTCCGAGGACACGGCCGGGAGGGCTGCGGGTGGGTGAGGTGACGCGGGTGCTGGTCGTCGACGACGACCCCCTGGTGCGCTCGGCCCTGGCGCTGATGCTCGGCGGCCAGACGGACATCGCGGTGGTCGGCGAGGCGGCCGACGGGCGCGCCGGTGTGCGGCTCGCGCGCGAGCTGTCCCCCGACGTCGTCCTGATGGACATCCGGATGCCGGTGCTCGACGGCCTCGCCGCGACGCGCCTCCTGCACGGCGAGCCGCAGCCGCCGCGGGTCATCGTGCTGACGACGTTCGACGCCGACGACTACGTCGTCGGCGCCCTGGCCGCGGGGGCCGACGGCTTCCTGCTGAAGGACACGCCGCCGGGCGAGATCGTCGCTGCGATCCGCAAGGTCGCCGCGGGCGACCCGATGCTGTCCCCGTCGGTGACCCGCACCCTGATCGAGCGCGTCAGGACGGACACCGGGAGCGACCGCGCCGCCGATGCCCAGCGGCGGCTGGACCGCCTCACCGAGCGCGAGCTCGAGGTGGCGACGGCCGTCGGCCGGGGCCTGTCCAACGCGGAGATCGCGCGGGAGCTCCACCTGTCGGTGCCGACCGTGAAGGGCCACGTGTCGCGGCTCTTCGAGAAGCTGGAGACGACCAACCGGGTGCAGATCGCGCTGTGCATCCGCGACGCCGGTCACCCGGTGTAGGCGCACCGGGTCGAGGCGTCTCGTGACGGTCGCTGCGCGACCTCCTCGACGAACGGGACTTGCTACAGCTCGTAGACGGCGCCCATCGTGGCGAGCTCGGTCGGGCCGTCGTAGGCCTTGTTGGCCTCGGCGAGCATCGTCTGCGCGTCGTGCCACGGCGGCACGTGGGTGACGACGAGCCGCTTCACGCCGGCCCGGGTCGCGATCTCGCCGGCCTCCTGCCCGGTGAGGTGGAGGTGGGGCGGGTTGTCGTCGCAGGAGCGGAAGGACGCCTCGCACAGGAACAGGTCGGCGTCGACCGCGATCGAGTGCAACGACTCGGTGGGGCCGGTGTCGCCGCTGTAGGCGAGCACCTTGCCGAAGGCGCTGACGCGCAGGCCGTACGCCGGGACGGGGTGGTCGACCTCGAAGGGCTCGATCGTGAACGGCCCGATCGTGATCGGCTTGCTGTACACCCGGAAGGAGAACTCCTCGCGCATCCCGGGCTTGCGGGGCAGGTCGTAGGCCTTCGCGAGCCGCTTCGCGGTGCCCTTCGGGCCCCAGACCGGGATCCGCGGCTGGGTACCGGTCGGGTGGTACTTGCGCAGGACGTAGTAGCTCGTCATGTCGACGCAGTGATCGGCGTGCAGGTGGCTGATGAAGACGGCGTCGACCTTCAGCGGGTCGACGTAGCGCTGGAGCACCCCGAGCGCCCCGTTGCCCATGTCGAGCACGAGGCTCCACGTGCGCAGCGCGTCGGTCGCCTGGACGAGGTAGCAGCTCGCGGGCGAGTCCGGGCCCGGGTAGGAGCCCGAGCAGCCCACGACGGTCACCTTGACCTGGTGGTCCTCGGGCTCGGCCGCGAGCCGCAGCCGCGTCGTCTCCGGTGCCACGTCTTCACTCATGCGAGTCCCCCTGCGAACTGTCCGGCCGCCACCAGCTCGGGGCCGAGGAACCGGCGCCCGATCGTCTCGAACTCCGCCGGGGAGCCCGTGGTCGCGAAGGTGTACGACGGGTCGCCGCCCGGCCGCATGAGGCCGGTGTCGGCGAGCATCCGGTAGACGTCCTTCGCGCACTCCTCGGCACTGCTCACCAGTGTCACCGCATCGCCCATGACGTAGGAGATGACACCGGTCAGGAGCGGGTAGTGGGTGCAGCCGAGGATCAGGGTGTCGACGCCGAGCTCGCTGAGCGGGTCGAGGTACTCGTGGGCGACGGCGATCAGCTCGTCGCCACCGGTGATGCCCGCCTCGACGAAGTCGACGAACCGCGGGCAGGCGCGGGTCGCGAGGGAGATCTGGGGTGCCGCGGCGAAGGCGTCGTCGTAGGCCATCGACTCGGCGGTGGAGCGGGTGCAGATGACACCGATCCGGTTGTTGTGGCTGGCGGCGACGGCGCGACGGGTGGCGGGGTAGATGACCTCGACCACCGGGACGTCGTACCGCTCCCGGGCGTCGCGCAGCATCGCGGCCGACGCGGAGTTGCAGGCGATGACGAGGGCCTTGACGCCCTGCTCGACGAGGTGGTCGAGGCATTCGAGGGCGTACTCGCGGACCTCGCCGATCGGCTTGGGGCCGTACGGCTGGCGCGCGGTGTCGCCGACGTAGGTGATCGACTCGTGCGGCAGCTGGTCGATCACCGAGCGTGCGACGGTGAGTCCGCCGAACCCGGAGTCGAAGATCCCGATGGGCGCATCGACGTCGAGGGGGACGCCAGCGTCGGGATGGTCCAGGTGCCGCACCCGCCCAGACTACGGCGTCGGTACCCGCGCGGTCGGCATTCAGGGACCGAGATCACGTCATGGCGGAGGTCACGCCTATCGTGGTGGCGTGACCTCCGGTAGCCGGCCCGGGCGACTGTCCGCGATCGTCCCCGCCCTCGTCCTCGCACTCCTCCTGCCCCTGCTCGCGGGCTGCTCCGGCGCACCCGAGCGCGGCCACCAGCGGCCCGAGGCCGTGCAGGCCGCGGCGATCACCGACACCCGCGTCGTCGCGATCTCCCTCGACGGGCTGAACCCCAAGGCGATCACCCAGCTCGGCCGCACCCGGCTCCCGAACATCTACCGGATGCTCGCCGAGGGCGCCTTCACCCTCAACGCGCGCGCCCAGGTCGAGATGACCGTGACCCTGCCCAACCACACGAGCATGGTGACGGGACGCCGCATCGACGCGGCCCACGGCGGGCACGGCGTCACCTGGAACACCGACCGTGCCGGTACGACGGTGCAGAAGGCGGCCGGTCACGACGTGTCCTCGGTGTTCCGTGCGGTGCACGCCGCCGGCGGCCGCACCTCGCTCTTCTCCACCAAGACGAAGTTCTCGCTCTTCACCCGCTCCTGGCCGGGCGGCATCGACCGCACCGTCATCCGCGAGGAGGACGACACGACGCTCACCACCCTGTTCCGGCAGGACCTGGTGGCCAACCGGCGCTCCTTCGCGTTCCTCCACCTCGGACTGGCCGACCAGGTCGGGCACGCCCGCGGCTGGATGAGCACGTCGTACCTCAACGCGGTTGTCCGGCTCGACCAGCTCGTCGGCCAGGTGCTGGCGACCATCCGCGGCAACACCACGCTCCGGCGCACGACCTTCGTGGTCCTCACCGCGGACCACGGCGGAACCCCTGGTACGACCGGCCACGACGTCGCGACGCGCTACGACAACTACCGCATCCCGTTCGTGGTGTGGGGCCGCGGCGTCGACCACGGCAACCTCTACCAGCTGAACCCGACCTACTTCCGCGACCCCGGCACGACCCGCCCGCTGTTCACCGGGGTCCAGCCGATCCGCAACGGCGACCTGGCCAACCTCGCCACCCGGGTGCTCGGCCTCGGTCCGGTGCCGGGCAGCCTGTGGAACAAGGCCCAGAGGCTCACCTGGCACCAGTAGGCGTCAGGCCCAGAGCTGGCCCTCGAGCCGGTCCTCGGCCTCGTCGACGGTGCCCTCGTAGGCACCGGTGGAGAGGTACTTCCAGCCGCCGTCGGCGACCACGAAGGCGATGTCGGCGGACTCGCCCGCCTTGACGGCCTTGGCCGCCTGGCCGAGCGCGGCGTGCAGGATCGCACCCGTCGAGATGCCGGCGAAGATGCCCTCGAGCTCGAGCAGCTCGCGGACGCGGCGCACGGCGTCGCGGGGACCGACCGAGAAGCGGCTGTCGATCAGCTCGGCGTCGTACAGCTCGGGCACGAAGCCCTCGTCGAGGTTGCGCAGGCCGTAGACGAGCTCGCCGTAGCGCGGCTCGGCCGCGACGATGCGGACGTCCGGCTGGTGCTCACGGAAGAACCGGCCCACGCCCATCAGGGTGCCCGTCGAGCCCCTCGGCGGCGTCCTCGAGCTCGCCCGAGTACGCCCCGGTGGACAGGTACTTCCAGCCCGCGTCGCAGACGACCAGCGCGATGTCGGCCCGCTCGCCCACGCCGGCGGCCTTCTCGGCCACGGCGAGCGCGGCGTGCAGGATCCCGCCGGTGGAGATACCGGCGAAGATGCCCTCCTTGTCCACCAGCTCCCGGGTGCGGCGCAGCGCGTCGTGGCTGCCCACGGAGTAGCGCGCGGTGAGCACGTCGGGGTCGTAGAGCTCCGGCACGAAGCCCTCGTCGATGTTGCGCAGGCCGTAGACGAGCTCGCCGTAGCGCGGCTCGGCCGCCACGATCTGCACGTCGGGCTTGTGCTCGCGCAGGTAGCGGCCGGTGCCCATCAGCGTGCCCGTGGTGCCCAGGCCTGCGACGAAGTGGGTGATCGTGGGCAGGTCGCGCAGGATCTCCGGGCCGGTGGTGCGGTAGTGCGCGTCCGCGTTGGCCGGGTTGCCGTACTGGTAGAGCATCACCCAGTCGGGGTTCTGCTCGGCGAGCCGCTTCGCGACCCGCACCGCCTCGTTGGAGCCCCCGGCGGCCGGGGAGGACACGATCTCGGCGCCCCACATGCCGAGCAGCTGCTTGCGCTCCACCGAGG
>DATLIG010000202.1:0-1966 GCA_035539555.1 Nocardioides sp.
GCGCTGGTCTCGTAGCCGCCGAGGAAGACGCCGTCGGCCAGGCCGCCGAGCTCGACGTCGTCGAAGTCCGTTCCGTGGTCGGCCACCATCCGGGCGATCAGGCCGTCCGGCAGGTGCGGGCTCCGCCGCTCGGACGCGACGAGGTCGATGAGGAACCGTCGGGTGCCGGCGGCGGTCTCGAAGATCCCGGCGCCGGCGTCGCGCAGGTCGAAGCGGGCGGCGCCGCGCCGGCGGAACTCGTGGCGCTGGACCTCCGGCATGCCGAGGAGGTCGCAGATCACGCCGAACGGGACCTGGAACCCGAAGTGCTCCACCAGGTCGACCACCGGTCCGTGGGCGGCCATGTCGTCCAGCGCGGCCGCGACCACCCGGTCGATGTCGTCCTGCAGCTCGGCGAGGCGACGGCGGGTGAAGTACGGCGTGATCACGCCCCGCAGCCGTCCGTGGTCGGGCTGGTCGGTCATCCCCAGGCCACCGATCCGCTCCTCGGGCGCGCGGTCCTGCCGGCCGATGATGTCGCGCACGTCGTTGTCGAAGGCCCCGGAGTCCGCGAGCACGCTGCGGGCGACGTCGTACCCCGTCGCCAGCCACACACGGGTGCCGAGGAGGCTCGCGAACCGTACGACCTCCCCGCGCTGACGCGTCGCCGCCAGCCGGGGGACCGGGTCGACCCCGTCGCGCTGCAGCGGGTAGCGGATGCTCGCCGGCACCCGACGCACGTACGGCACGCGCCGCGCGGTCGACAGCGCGAGCTTGAAGGTGGCGCCCCGCAACGAGGAGGTCATGCGAGCAGTCAATCCCCTCGGCACCACCGGCGTCGATCAGGATCGACCCCGGCCCGCCCCCGAGACCCTCCGGACCGCGAGAACCGGCAGGATGTGGGGCATGGCCTACGACGCAGCCCCCGACAGGTACGACGACGCGACCGGGATGCACTACCGACGGACCGGCCGCAGCGGCCTGCGGCTGCCCGCGCTCTCGCTCGGCCTGTGGCAGAACTTCGGCACCGACCGGCCGGAGGAGACCCAGGGCGCGATCCTGCGGCGGGCGTTCGACCGCGGGGTCACCCACTTCGACCTCGCCAACAACTACGGCCCGCCCTACGGCCGCGCCGAGGAGAACTTCGGGCGCTACCTCAAGGACGACTTCAAGCCCTACCGGGACGAGCTGCTCATCTCGACGAAGGCCGGATGGGACATGTGGCCGGGTCCCTACGGACAGGGCGGCGGCTCGCGGAAGTACGTCCTCGCCTCGCTCGACCAGTCGCTGGCGCGGATGGGGCTGGACTACGTCGACATCTTCTACAGCCACCGCTTCGACCCCGAGACGCCCGTCGAGGAGACGATGATGGCCCTCGACACGGCCGTCCGGTCCGGTCGCGCGCTCTACGCCGGCATCTCGTCGTACTCCTCGGCGAAGACCAGGGAGGCGGCGACGATCGCCCGCGAGCTCGGCACGCCGCTGCTGATCCACCAGCCCTCCTACTCGATGCTCAACCGCTGGATCGAGGGCGGCCTGCTCGACGAGCTCGAGGAGCAGGGGATGGGCTGCATCGTCTTCACCGCGCTCGCGCAGGGACTCCTGACCGACCGCTACCTCGACGGCGTCCCGGCCGACTCCCGGGCGGCCCGCGACGACTCCACGATCGCAGGGCTCGACGACGAGACCCTGCGGCGCGTGCGGTCGCTCAACGGCATCGCCGAGGGCCGCGGCCAGAAGCTCGCGCAGCTGGCCCTCCAGTGGGTGCTCCGCGACGACCGGGTGACGAGCGCGGTCATCGGCGCGTCCAGTCTGGAGCAGCTCGACACCAACCTCGACGCGCTCGAGGCGCCGCCGCTGACCGGGTCCGAGCTCGCCGAGATCGACCGCTTCGCCGTCGACTCGGGCGTCAACCTCTGGGCGAAGCAGACCGAGGAGTGACGGGCCCGCGTCGCGTCGTCGTCGTCGGCGCCGACGCCGCCGGCAT
>DATLIG010000203.1:0-5685 GCA_035539555.1 Nocardioides sp.
GTGCTCACCGAGCAGAACCTCCGCAGCATCCGCCCCGGCTCCGGCCTGCCGCCGAAGCACTGGGACGAGGTCCTGGGCCGCCGCGTCCGCGAGGCCGCCCCGCGCGGTACGCCGCTGACCTGGGACCTGCTCGAGGACTGACCCGGTCCCAGGCCACGGCGATCCGTCAGGCCCCGACGCCGTCGAGGGCGGGCGTCGTCACACCGGCCGCCTTGCCGACCGACTTCTGGATCAGCGCCTCCAGGTCGAGCCCCGTGGAGGTCTTCAGCATCTGGAGGGTCTGCGCCACGTTGTCGGTGACCTGCCTCGGCAGGGCGCCGGCCCCGTCGGTCGACAGCACGGTGAGCTGGTCGATCGCGGCGATCGGCGCGGCGACCTCCTTGGCGATCTGCGGCAGCACCTCGATCAGCATCTGCAGCACGGCGGCGTCGTTGTAGTGCGCGAACGCCTCGGCGCGCTTGTCCATCGCCTCGGCCTCGGCCTGACCGATCGCGAGGGTCGCGGCAGCCTGGGCCTCACCCTCGGCCCGGGTCGCGTCGGCCTCCGCGAGGCGCCGGCCCTTCTCGGCCTCACCGCGCTTGATGCCCTCGATCGCCTCGGCCTCGGCGAGCGCCGCTCGTCGGCCCTTCTCCGCCTCACCGCTGAGCTTGGTCTCCTCGGCCTTGGCCTGCGCGGCGGCGATGGTCGCGGCCTTGCGGGCGTCGGCGGCCGCGATCTCCGCCGTACGACGTGCCTCGGCCTCCTGCTCGACGCGGTAGCGCTCGGCGTCGGCCGGCTTGCGGACCTGGGTCTCGAGCTGGCGCTCGGTCAGCGCTGCCTGCCGGACGGCGACCTTCTCCTGCTCGGTGAGGATCGCCTGGTCCCGGTCGGCCTGGGCCAGGGGACCGGCCGCCGCGGCCTGCGCGGACGCGGCGTCGGTCTCGGCCTTGATCTCGGCCTGCTTGAGCGCCAGCGCGCGCTGGGCGATCGCGATCTCCTGCTCCGCGGCGATCTGCGCCTGCTCGGCTGCCTGGCGGGCGTTGGCCTCGGCGATCCGGGCGGCCTGGCTGGCGCGTGCGGCCTCGGGCCGGCCGAGGTCGGCGAGGTAGGTGCCGTCGTCGGAGACGTCCTGGATCTGGAAGGCGTCGAGGATCAGGCCCTGGCCGGTCAGCGAGCTCTCCGACTCGTCGGCGACGCGCTGGGCGAAGGCCGCCCGGTCGCGGATGATCTGCTCGACCGTGAGTCCACCGACGATCGAGCGCAGCGCGCCGGCGAGGACCTCCTGGGTGAAGGTCTCGATGTCCGCCTGCTGCGACAGGAAGCGCTGCGCGCCGAGCCGGATCTGGTCCGCGTTGCCGCCGACCTTCACGATCGCCACGCCGTCGAGGTTGAGCTTGATGCCCTGGCCGGACACGGCACCGCGGATCTGCACCGAGATCCGGCGGCTCGACAGGTCCATCGTCGCCAGCTTCTGGACGAACGGCACGACGAAGACGCCGCCGCCGAGGACGACCTTCTGCCCGGACAGGTCGGTCGTCAGCTCTCCGGTCTCCGGGTTGACCACGGCCTTGCCCTTGCGACCGGTGACGATGAAGGCCTGGTTGGGACCAGCCACCTTGTAGCGGCTGGTGACCAGCAGGACGAGGAGGACCAGGAGGGCGATGATGCCGGCGACCGGCATCCAGACAGCGGTGTTCATGTGTCTCGACTTTCTTGTCGGTGGGACGTGCTGGGGGTCGGGGGAAGGGAGCGTGGTCAGGCTTGGGCGGCCGGCGGCTGCCACACCTCGGTGACGCTCACCGCGGTCGGTGAGAGGACGCCGGTCACGTTGACCTCGGCGCCCGCCTCGATCGCCTGGTAGGCGCTGGCGTTGAGCTGCAGGGGGTGGCCGCCGACGACGACGCGGACGACGCCGTACCCGTCGGCGGGGATCGCGGTGATCACCCGGGCGACCTGGCCGACGGAGTCGCTGATCGAGACCGTGCCGTCGCTCGGGCCGTCCTTCACGAGCCGGGTCAGCCACCAGGCGAACCAGGCGACGACGACCCCGGAGACGACGCCGATGGCGATCGAGGCCGGCAGCGGCGCGCCCGCGCCATCGGCAACGGCGCCGCCGAAGCCGAAGGCGGAGGTGAAGCCGCCGAGCGCGGCGGTCGAGATCCAGTCGGCCTCGAGCGCGTCGAAGGCGCCGTCGAGCAGGTCGCCGGCCACGAGCGAGGCCAGGACCACGACGAGGCCGGCGATGCCGAGGATGAGGAAGAGAGTCACAGCGGGAGCCTTCGGGGTCGACGATGATGTGCCGACCAGGCTTCCCGGCGCTCCTGCAGGCGACCCTAGCGGAAGCAGCGGCCGCTCGCGCCGCCTTTTCGTCCCTCCGGGGCGGGAGTCAGAGCCCCAGCTCGTCCTTCATGTGGTGCAGCTCCCGGGCCACCAGCTCGTCGTACCCGTCGGCGGTGGTGGCCTTCGCCAGCAGCTCCATCGCCTCGGCGGCCGGGAGGATCGGGAAGGCCTCGGCGTCGAGGGTGGTGTAGTCGCGCACCGCGAACTCGCGGACCACGAAGCCGGGGATGCCGCGGGTGAGGCCCTCGATGAGCGCGGAGGTGCCCATCGAGACCGAGGCGAACACCATGTTGGGCAGCTCGAGGCGCAGCGAGTGCTGGTAGATCGGCTTCCATCCGGCCGTCTTGCCGACGGTCTGGAAGAGCCAGTGCTCGTGCTCGCCGGTGAGGCCACGCGGCTTGAAGTAGACGTCGACCGGGTGCTGCTCCCGCAGCGCGGCCAGCTCGTCGAAGAGCCGGACGTAGAGCTCGCGGTGGGCGGCGGTGTCGAGGGTCGGCATGTTGCCGAGCGTCGAGCGTCCGCCGAAGATCACCAGCGACACCGGCTTCCCGGGCTCGAACGGGCGCGGCGGCGACAGCGACAGCATCGAGTCGGCCGAGTGGTGGACGACCTTGTCGGGGAACGCCCGGCGCCACGCCTCGGCGCCGCCGTGGGTCACCGCGTGCACCTCGTCGAAGGACTCGGGGCGGCGCAGGTCGACGTGGACCGGGTTGGTCGAGTGTGGCCACACGATGACGCGGCCGCCGGCGCGACGCACGATGTCGCCGACGATCACGCTCTCGGCGTACAGGTGGTCGCCGATGTGGGCCTCGGTGACGCCGCGCCGCTCGATGTCGGCTGCGGCGGTGCGGGCGAGGTGCTCGAGCAGCGGCGAGGTGGCACGGTGGAGCCACTCCGGCCAGGTGCCGCCGAGCGGCTCGCCGACCTCGACCGACCCCTTGGCGTTGCCGCCGTCGGCGCCGAGGTCGCGGCCGACCAGGCGGGCGACCCGGGTGAGGGGGTACTCGAAGGTCGGGAGCACGTCCTCCTCCGGGTGGAGCCGGGCAGTCGCGTGGATCGGGTACTGCTGCTCGATCGAGCGGTCGTAGGCGAACTCCTTGACGACCGATCCCGACTGGTAGACCACGACGTCGTCGAGCTCCTCGACGAGCGGCACGACCCGGCGGATGCCGGCCGGGACGATCGCACGCGTGTGCGGCGCGGGGTCCTCGACCACGTCGAGCGCGGCCATGACCGAGCGCCACTTCGGGACGAAGCGCACCGTCTCCGTGGCCCGGCCGACCGACTCGTTCTCGATCCGGACGAGGAAGGCGTTGGCGCCGCGCTCGAGGAGCGCGAAGTAGAGGAAGACCAGGTCGAAGTCGCCGGAGGCGTAGCCCTCGAGGTAGCCGAGCTCGGTGCCCAGGACCTCGATCAGGACCGGCTCGCCGGCCGCGCGGGCGGCCAGCTCGTCGGCGAGGCGCTGCATCGGCACGTACGACGCGGACTCGTGGTAGACGTTGACCATCACCGCGTCGGACAGGGTCTCCGCGGTCAGGTGCGGCGGCGAGGCGAACCGGGCCCCGAACTCGTCGGCCCACTTCCGCGCCTGCGCGAGCAGGATGTTGGTGGGGCTCAGCGGCTCGGGCCAGCGGTCGCGCTCGCTGATCTCCTGCACCAGCCGGCCGACCGCCGGGCGGTCGACGTAGTGCCCGGCCCGCAGCGCCAGCTCGATCGAGGAGTGCCGCGGCGCGCGGACCAGCCGCAGCGGGCCCAGGCCCGCCCCCGCCGACGCGTACGACGGCAGGGCATCGCGGACCGCAGCGACCTCGTCCGCGCTGATCGGGAGGCTGCCCGGCGTCGTACCGGACTCCAGCCGGGCGGCGGCCAGCTCGTAGGCCACGGGGGCGTCGTCGGGGTAGAGCCGGGCGGCGCGCTCCAGGACGCGGATCCGGTCCTCGCCCATGCTCGACTTGGCCAGCACCCGGGCCAGGGCGCGGTGGAAGAACGGGCCCGCGGGACGGTCGAGGAGCGCGTCGGCGGAGTCGAGGTGGTTGACGACCTCGTGCCACGCGGCCTCGAACCAGTCGGCCTGCGAGGCGCGGCGGGGGAGCGGGCGCGGGTCCGGGTTGTCGCGGGCGGCCGAGCGCCAGTAGCGGACCCAGCGCACGACGGCCTGGTCCCAGTCGGCGCGCGCCATCGCGACGTGCGCGGTCTCCCACAGCACGATCCGGCGGTGGGCGTAGCGCTCGAGCGCCTCGGTCGCGATCGCCTCCGCGCCGTCGATGTCGCGGGCCCGGCGGTGGCTGTGCACCGCGCTCACCCAGCCCGGTGCGTTGAGGTCGTCGGCGCGGGTGGCGACCAGCTCGGCCCACCGGTCGCGGGCGGCAGCCCAGTCGCCGCGCCTGCCCTCGAGCCGGGCCCGTGCGGCGAGCAGGCTCAGCTCGGTGGGCTCGCCGGCGAGCGCCTTGTCGAGCACGCGCTCGGCGTCGTCGTACCGACGGGCCTCGACGAGCGCCGCGCTCTCCTCGAGCAGGGCCGCGCGCTGTTGCTCGGTGGGGGTGAGCGGCACCGGTCGGCGCTGCCGGAGCCTGCGGGCGGCGGAACGGACGGGGCGGGCCAAGCGCCGTAGGGATCGCTGGCTCCGGGGCGCCATGGTCGAGTCGCACCTTCCGCTCTGTGTGGGTGGAATGCCGCGTCAGCATACCAAGTGAACAATGTCGAGCGAGACACTGTACATTTCTGCGCCATGTCCTCCTCCCACCCCGATGCGGTCCGCGGTCCGCGCCGCTGGCTCGGTCTCCTGGCGAGCCTCGTGGTGCTCCTGGTGGTGTGGTCGGTCGTCGCCGCGGCCGACCTGGTCGAGCCGCACTACCTGACCCCCAGCCCGCTGGAGGTCTGGGACGCGTTCGTCCGCGCGAACAGCCACCACCCCGTCGGCGGCGGGGTGGACCGGGTCGTGCGCGGCGAGGAGAACTACTTCCTGTGGGAGCACCTCGTCGTGAGCCTGCGTCGGATCGGGCTCGGGCTCGTGCTCGGCGTCGCGGTCGGCGTACCGCTGGGGCTGCTGATGGGCACCGTGCGGTGGGTCGGCGACCTCGTCGGCCCGTACGTCGACTTCCTGCGCTCGCTCCCGCCGCTGGCCTACATCGGGTTCCTCGTCGCGTGGTTCGGCATCTACGACACCTCCAAGGTGTGGCTGCTCTTCCTGGCGGCCTTCCCGCCGATCACGCTCGCCACCATCAACGGGGTGCGCGGGGTGCGCGAGGACCAGCTCAACGCCGCCCGGAGCCTCGGGGCGTCCGGTCTCCAGCTGACGACCCAGGTCGTCCTCCCCGCGACGCTGCCGGACATCCTGTCCGGCCTGCGCGTCGCCGTGGGCTTCGC
>DATLIG010000204.1:0-23063 GCA_035539555.1 Nocardioides sp.
CTCGTCTACGACTTCGACGACGTGCGGCCCGCGTCCGGCGTCCGGGTCGAGCTCCGCTCGGGACCGGGCGGGACGATCATCGGCTCGACGACGACCGACAGCGAGGGACGGTTCTCGGTCGTGCGCACCGGCCCCCTGCCGGCCGGCGGCTCCTACGTCCGCGTGGTCGGCAACAACTGGGTCCAGGGCGGCATCGTGGGCGGCGACAGCAGCCCGCGCTACGTCCAGGCGTCCTTCGCCTACGCCCGCCGCTACGCCGACGGCACGGCCCTCGGCCGGGTCTGGGCGCTGCCGTCGTTCATCCGCGGCCAGGTGGTCGACGCCGCCACCCTCGCGCCGGTCGCCGGCGCCCGGGTCAACCTGCGTCGCGCAGTGGACAACGTGCGTGTCGCCACCGTGCTGACCGCGTCCAACGGGACCTTCCGGATCTACCCGATCCACGGCGAGGACTTCAACCTCCAGGTCAACGGCCTCGAGGTCGGTCACGAGCTCGGCTACCGCGCCTGCAACGCCCAGCTGGTCGCGACGATCGGGGACGCCTGCGGGTCGCCGATCGGCTACATCGGTCGCATCTACGCCGACGCCCTCTGAGGCACGGCGGTCACAACGCCTTGCGCAGCCGCTGGGCGATGGTGGGCCCGGCGTGGGGTGGCGGCGCACCCTCGGCGAGGAAGCCGAGGTGCGTCGCCACCGCGCGGGCGGCGTGCGTGCCCATGTGGTTGAGGCCGATCTGTGCGTAGTGGAGCGGGTCGCGCATCCAGCCGCGGGCGGGGAACTGGTCGCACTCGGTGTAGGCCAGGGTGAACCCGTCGCCGAGGCAGGCGGCCTCCTGCCCGGCCCGCACGGCGGCGTACCCGTCCCGGTAGCCGGCGCGGTCACCGAGCCGCAGCACGTGGACCTCACCCGGCGCGACGGCGTCGGAGAACCACGCCCCCAGCTTCCGCAGCGCTTCGGTGTACGCCGCCGCGAGCTCGCCGGCGTCCGGGTGCAGCTGCGCGTCCTGCTCTCCCTGGTGCCACACGACACCGCGCCACACGGGCTTCCAGCCGGCGGCCGCGAGCTCGGTGAGCGCAGTGCCGTACCGGGCCGCGGCGGCCTCGCGCAGGGTGCCCTGTGGCGACCAGGAGCCGTAGGGCGCGGGCGTCGCCTCGACCAGCGCCGCACCGCCGGAGGCCGCGGACACGATGCAGGCGGGGCGCCCGGACGCGGCGGTGAAGGTGTCGAGGAAGGCCGGCCACGCGGAGCCGCTCAGCGCCCCCAGGCAGGGGTCGAGCGCCGGCGTCACGAGCGCACCGGGGCCGCGGTGCTCGAAGGCGAGGCCCGCCACGGTGACCGGCGCCCGGGCCGCCGTACCCCGGCCCTGGGCGTTGGACTGCCCGGCCACACCGAACACGTCGATCGGACCGACCATCAGGACTCGTCCGGCTCGTCCGGCTCGTCCTCGGGCCCGTCCCCGTCCCCGTCGCCGCCCGCCAGCGGGAACGGGCCACCACCAGCCTGCTGGACGTTCATCCGCCCGGCGGCACGCCACACGACGAGCCGCTCGAGCGTGCCGGCGCTCGGCTCGACCTCGACGGCTGCCGCGCCGACCCACGCCGGAGGCAGCGTCACCGCGTGGCCGCCGGTCGCGTCCTGCACGAGCTCGACGGTGACCGACTGGCCCTCGACGAAGCCCGTGTCGGCGAGAGCGACGCCGCCGGACAGCTCGAGTGAGAAGTAGGTGGCGACGGCCGGGTCGAGGCGCTGTCCGGCGGGACCTATGCGCTCGACCCGCACCACGTCCAGTGCGGGCTGGGGGGCCGCGAGCGCGCTGGCGTCGCGGAACTCCGGGAGGTCCAGCCACGCCCGCGTGCCGTCGCCGATGCGCAGCGCCCCGGTGGTCGTGTCGACGCCGGGCTCGCCCTGGGCGAGGACCGGGTTGGCCGCGGCCCACTGCGCCGCGGTCCCGCGGCGCAGCCGGATGGTGGTCATCAGGGCCGGCCGCCGTCGATCACCGCGGGAACCGGCGCCGTCGGCCGGGGTGCCAGTGGTACGGCGGACGCCGGCACCCCGCGCAGGAGGAGCACGAAGCGCTGCGTCCCGGCGTAGGTGGTGCCGATGCGCGGCTTGAGGACGACCGCCCGGCCGTCGTACGGGTCGATGGCCTTCACGGTGTAGCGGGTCCCGCTGCGGACGACCGACGAGATCCGGACGGCAAGGCCACCCGGACCGACGACGAGGTCGCCGTTGCGCAGCGCGGAGACCGGTACGACGCACGTACCGGTCGTGGCCGCGTCCGCCCGGGAGCCACTCGCAGCGACGGCGCCGCCGGCGAGGAACGAGGCGAACAGCGCACGGCGTGCTGTCCCCATGACGGGCGAGGCTAGGTGTGGCTGTCCTGCGCCGGGGCCGGAACGGTGGAGATTTTGCCTTCCCGCGCGTGATCCGCGCGACACTCGCTAGGCTCCCCGCCGACACGACCGATCGGGAGGTTGGACCATGGGGTGGTGGCGCGATCGCCGCAACAGGAGGACCCGGAGGAAGCGCGGCCGCGACTGCGCGGACGGCGCGTGTGACATCGCCGAGTGCGCCGACTGCAGCCCGTTCCTGCTCGGCCTCGTGCTCGCCACGATCGCCGGCTACCGCTCGACCCCGCCGGCGACCGGCGGGCGGAGGAGCACGCGGGCGATGTTGCGGCTCATCCGGTCCTACCAGGCCAACGTCTCCGCGCACCGCCCGGCGGTGTGCAACCTGACGCCCACCTGCTCCAACCACGCCCTCGCCGTCCTGCAGGACCGCGGGCCCGCGGCCCTGCCCGAGGTACGACGCCGGCTGCGCCAGTGTGCCGAGGCGGGCCGGGTGCGCCGCGCCGTCACCGGCTGAGGCAGGCAGGGGACGCGGCGCGGGAATCGACTGCGTGCCGGCCGGCGCCGGCCGATACGATCGAGGTCACGTCCGGAACCGGGCGGTCGTCATCTTCGAAGGAGCTCCTCCGTGTCCGACATCAAGGTCGTCGTAGTGTCCGCCGATGCGCGCCAGGACTCGACGGTCACCACGGGCACGAAGGCCTGGGAGCTGTTCCGCGACGACGCCGACGTGATCGCCGCGCGCGTCGGTGGCCAGCTCAAGGACCTCTCCTACGAGCTCGCCGACGGCGACGAGGTCGAGGGCGTGGCCATCGGCAGCCCCGACGGCCTCGACATCCTGCGTCACTCGACCGCGCACGTGCTCGCCCAGGCGGTGCAGCAGCTCTACCCGGAGGCGAAGCTCGGCATCGGCCCGCCGATCCAGGACGGCTTCTACTACGACTTCGACGTGCCGGTGCCGTTCGTGCCGGAGGACCTCGTGAAGCTCGAGAGCGCGATGCGGAAGATCGTCAAGGAGAACCAGCGGTTCGACCGCAGGGTCACCACCGACGAGGACGCGCTGGTCGAGCTCGCCGACGAGCCCTACAAGGTGGAGCTGATCGGCCTGAAGGGCTCCGCCGCCGACGCTGCGGAGGGCGCGTCCGCCGAGGTCGGCGCCGGCGAGCTGACCATCTACGACAACATCAACCGCAAGGGCGAGGTCGCCTGGAAGGACCTCTGCCGCGGGCCGCACCTGCCCACCACCAAGCGGATCCCCGCGTTCAAGCTGATGCGCAGCGCGGCGGCGTACTGGCGCGGCGACGAGAAGAACAAGCAGCTCCAGCGCATCTACGGCACCGCCTGGCCGAGCAAGGAGGAGCTCGACGAGCACCTCCACCGGCTCGAGGAGGCCGAGCGCCGCGACCACCGCAAGCTCGGGCGCGAGCTCGACCTGTTCTCGTTCCCCGACGAGATCGGCTCCGGCCTGCCGGTCTTCCACCCCAAGGGCGGCGTGATCAAGCGGGAGATGGAGGACTACGTCCGCCAGCGCCACATCGAGGAGGGCTTCTCCTACGTCGGCACCCCGCACATCACCAAGGACGGGCTGTTCCACACCTCGGGGCACCTGCCGTACTACGCCGACACGATGTTCCCGCCGATGGAGTTCGAGGGCACGAACTACCAGCTCAAGGCGATGAACTGCCCGATGCACAACCTGATCTTCAGCAGTCGGGGCCGCTCCTACCGCGAGCTCCCGCTGCGGCTGTTCGAGTTCGGCAGCGTCTACCGCTACGAGAAGTCGGGCGTGATCCACGGCCTGACCCGCGTGCGCGGCTTCGCCCAGGACGACTCGCACTCGTACTGCACCCCCGAGCAGGCGCCGGCCGAGGTCAAGCACCTGCTGGGCTTCATGCTCGGCGTGCTCAAGGACTTCGGGCTCGACGACTTCTACCTCGAGCTGTCCACGCGCGACGACTCCAAGCCCGACAAGTTCGTCGGCTCGGACGAGGACTGGGCGACCGCGACCAAGGTGCTCGAGGACGTCGCCGCCGAGACCGGCCTCCAGCTCGTGCCCGATCCGGGCGGAGCGGCCTTCTACGGTCCGAAGATCTCCGTCCAGGCCAAGGACGCCATCGGCCGCACCTGGCAGATGGGCACGGTCCAGTACGACTTCAACCAGCCCGCGCGCTTCGGCCTCGAGTACACCTCGCCCGACGGCTCCAAGCAGCAGCCCGTGATGATCCACTCGGCCAAGTTCGGCTCGATCGAGCGCTTCCTCGGCGTCCTGGTCGAGCACTACGCGGGCGCCTTCCCCCCGTGGCTCGCGCCGGTGCAGGTCGTCGGCATCCCGGTGGCCGACGCGTTCACCGACTACCTGTACGACGTCACCGACCAGCTCAAGGCGCGCGGCATCCGGGTCGAGGTCGACGAGTCCGACGACCGGTTCCAGAAGAAGATCCGCAACGCCCAGCTGCAGAAGATCCCGTTCATGCTCATCGCCGGTGGCGAGGACGTGGAGAAGGGCGCCGTCAGCTTCCGTTACCGCGACGGCCGGCAGGACAACGGCGTCCCGATCGCCGAGGCGATCGAGCGCGTGGTCGCCGCCGTGGAGAGCCGGGAGCAAGTCTGACCATGGGACGCAGGGGGGCAGCGGTCGTCGTACTCACGGCGCTGCTGCCTGCCCTCGCGGCCTGTGGCGGCTCGGACACCACGGCCGGTGCGCCGCCGCGTCCGCCGGCCTCGACGACCGCCACCGCCAGCCCGAGCGACAGCGGCAAGCCGGCCGGCGACGCCGGAGACCCGGGCGCCGACGCCAGCGACCTGGCGAAGGCGGCGGAGGACCTCGCCCGCGAGGGCAGCCAACCGACCAGCGACATCGCGCCGCGCGACGGCGACGTGCTCGGCGGCGACGTCAGCTGGCCGCAGTGCCCGAAGGGCACCGGCATCCCCCAGAAGCAGGGCAAGGGACTCCCGATGCCACTGCCGTCCGCCGAGTACGTCGTGCTCGGGCTCACCAACGGTCCCGGGTTCACGCCCAACCCGTGCCTCGCCGACCAGGTGCAGTGGGCGAAGGACAACGACGTGCTGGTGTCGGTCTACGCCGTCTCCAGCTATCCCGATGCCGCGACGCTCGAGGACGAGGGCGCCAACGGCCCCTACGACGCCTCGACGACGATCGGCCAGCTGAAGAACGTCGGCTACGCCCAGGCGCGCTTCAACATCGGCACCATGGCCACCGTCGGGCTGCTCAGCCCGATCGTGTGGATCGACGTCGAACCGGTCCCCGACTTCGAGTGGAGCGGCAACCTGCGCGCCAACGCCGCCGTCATCGAGGGCGTCGCCCGCGGCTACGTCGACGCCGGCTTCCGGATCGGCGTCTACTCGACCCCGAGCCTCTACGAGCGGGTGGTCGGCGACTTCGACCTCGGTGGCGTCCCCGAGTGGCGTGCCGCGGGCCAGACCTCGAAGGCCGAGGCGCTCAACCGGTGCGGTGACGACTGGTCCATCCAGGGTGGTACGGCCGTGATGGGCCAGTGGGTCGAGGACCAGCGCGACCAGAACGTCACCTGTCCCGGGATCGCTGCCGACCTCGGCCAGTGGTTCCACCGCTTCACGTGAGAGGGTTCGGCAATGAGCTCGGAGAGTGGTGAGCTGCTCGACGGTCGCCGTCGACGTTGGCAGGAGCACAACCAGGTACGCCGACAGGTGATCATCGACGCCGCGATCGCCGTCCTCGAGCGCCAGGCGCCCGGCGAGGACTTCCAGGTGCAGGACGTCGCCGACGAGGCGAAGATGAGCCGCACCGTCATCTACCGCCACTTCAGCGACCGCTCCGACCTCGACCGAGCCGTGCAGACGGAGATCTGCGAGACCATCGGCGCCCAGATGCTGCCCGCGCTGTCCTACGACGGCACGCCGGACCAGATCATCCACCGCATCGTCGGCAGCTTCATCCGCTGGGCCGAGGCGCACCCGTCGCTCTACCGGTTCGCGGAGCGTGACCTCTCGCAGTGGGGGCCCAGTCCGCTCAGCCACGCCGTCCAGCAGGTCGCCGAGGGCATCGAGGGCATCATGACGGTCGTCGTCGCCGCGCTCGGCGTCGAGCTGTCCGAGGACGACCGCGCGGCCCTCGACCCGTGGGTCTTCGGCATGATCGGCGCGGTCTTCGCCGCCGTCCGCCGGTGGCTGGAGCGGGATCTCCGCGCACCGAGCACCGAGGCGACCATCAACATCCTGTCGGAGTCGATCTGGCTGCAGATCAACGGCATGGCGCTCTCGCGCGGCCTCAACCTGCCCGACCTGCCGATCGCCGACCTGCTGCAGATGCTCTCGCCTGCAGCCTCCGACGACCAGTGACGGCGGCGAGGGACCACGTGGCCGACCCCGACGGGCTCGAGCGGCTCTGGACGCCGCACCGCATGTCCTACGTGCGCGGCGAGGAGGACGTCGAGCAGCCGGCCCATGCCGAGCCGCGCCCGGCCTGCCCTTTCTGCCGGATCACCCGGGACCCGGCGACGTCGACGGACGATGCCCTGGTCGTCGTACGGGGGGAGACGGCGTACGCCGTGCTCAACCTGTACCCCTACAACCCCGGCCACCTGATGGTGCTGCCCTACCGCCACGTCGCGGACTACACCGACCTCGACGACGCGGAGACCGGCGAGGTGGCGGCCCTGACCAAGGCGGCGCTGCGCACGATCCGGACCGTGTCACAGCCGCACGCCTTCAACATCGGGCTCAACCTCGGGGGAGAGGCCGGCGGCTCGCTGTCGGGCCACCTGCACCAGCACGTCGTGCCCCGGTGGTCGGGCGACGCCAACTTCATGACCGTCATCGCGGGCACCAAGACCCTGCCGCAGCTGCTCGGGGACACCCGCGATCTGCTCGCCGAGCACTGGCAAGGGTAGGTTTCGCGCCGTGTTGGAGCGCTTCAAGGAGTTCTGGGCCGGGACCGTGCTGCACCCCTTCGTGCGGCTGTTCATCAAGATGGGCATCAGCCCGGACGCGGTGACCCTCGTCGGCACGCTCGGTGTGAGCGCCGGCGCACTGATCTTCTTCCCGCAGGGCGAGCTGCTGATCGGTGTCCTGTTCATCACCGCATTCGTGTTCAGCGACCTGATCGACGGCCGGATGGCCCGCGAGATGGGCCGGGTGTCGAAGTTCGGCGCCTTCTGGGACTCCACGCTCGACCGGATCGGGGACGGGGCGATCTTCGGTGGCCTCGCGCTCTACTTCGCCGGCACCGGCAAGGACCAGGGCGACAGCTACCTCTACCTCTGCGTCACCCTCTGGTGCCTGGTCATGGGCTCGGTGACCTCCTACGCCCGCGCCCGCGCCGAGTCGCTCGGGATGGACGCGAAGGGCGGCATCGCCGAGCGCGCCGACCGGCTCGTCTCGATCCTGGTGATGACCGGTCTCGGGGCCCTCTTCGACCTGCCGATCCTGATGTACGTGACGCTCTGGGCGCTGGCCGCGGCCAGCACCTACACCGTGATCTTCCGGGTGTTGAAGGTACGCCGCCAGGCGCTCGCGGCCGACGCGGAGGCGGCTGCGGCCACGGGGGAACCCGAGGCGTGACGCCGGCCGCCCCCGCCGTACGATTGGGGGCATGAGCGAGCAGCAGGAGCAGGGCACCACCCGGGTGAAGCGCGGCATGGCCGAGATGCTCAAGGGTGGCGTCATCATGGACGTCGTCACCCCCGAGCAGGCGAAGATCGCCGAGGACGCCGGCGCCGTCGCGGTGATGGCCCTCGAGCGCGTGCCCGCCGACATCCGCGCGCAGGGTGGCGTGTCCCGGATGAGCGACCCCGACATGATCGACGGCATCATCGAGGCCGTCTCCATCCCCGTGATGGCCAAGGCCCGGATCGGCCACTTCGCCGAGGCGCAGGTGCTGCAGTCCCTCGGCGTCGACTACATCGACGAGTCCGAGGTCCTCACCCCGGCCGACTACGCCAACCACATCGACAAGTGGGCCTTCACGGTCCCGTTCGTGTGCGGTGCGACCAACCTCGGTGAGGCGCTGCGCCGGATCACCGAGGGAGCGGCGATGATCCGCTCCAAGGGCGAGGCCGGCACCGGCGACGTCTCGAACGCGGTCACGCACATGCGCACGATCCGTGCCGAGCTGCGCCGGCTCACCGTGCTGTCCGACGACGAGCTGTACGTCGCGGCCAAGGAGCTGCAGGCGCCGTACGACCTGGTGGTCGAGGTGGCCCGCACCGGCAAGCTGCCGGTCGTGCTGTTCACCGCCGGCGGCATCGCGACCCCGGCCGACGCGGCGATGATGATGCTGCTGGGTGCCGAGGGCGTGTTCGTGGGCTCGGGCATCTTCAAGTCCGGCAACCCGGCCCAGCGGGCCGAGGCGATCGTCAAGGCGACCACCTTCTTCGACGACCCGGACGTCGTCGCGAAGGTCTCCCGCGGCCTGGGCGAGGCGATGGTCGGCATCAACGTCGACGAGCTGCCCCAGCCGCACCGCCTCGCCGAGCGGGGCTGGTGACTCCCGGTTGAACTACGCGGGCGCGAGCCCGCATGACCCATCGGAACCATGGTCTTGACAAGTCAGGACCATGGTTCGGTGTTTTTACCGGGCCAATGTCCCGGTTTCCCCACGGCCCCGTCACAGCCCGTGCTTGCCTTCGTTTCGGCTTCCGAGGCGCTCCCGCGTCGGGAGTCAATCCCTCACAACTGACAGCCGGACCTGGGGACAACACAGGCATGGGGACTGGAGAACAGATGAAGAAGACGACGAAGGGCGCACTCGCCGCTGGTGGGGCCGCGGTGCTGCTCATGGGTGGTGCGGGCACCCTGGCCTACTGGACCGACTCGGTCACCACCGAGGGCACCGACATCGCGTCGGGCCACCTGAGCCTCGACCTCGACGAGTGCCAGGGCTGGGAGCTGGACGGCGGGGCGGCCTACGCCGGCCAGCTGCTGGTCCCGGGCGACACCCTCACGCAGGACTGCACGTACACGCTCGACATCGCCGGTGAGCACCTGCGCCAGGTCGACTTCGACGTGACGCTGCCCTCCGACGTGACGGGCGCGCAGGCGCTGATCGACGAGATCGGCGTCACCACGGACGTCGAGCTCAACGGCGTCGACCAGGGCGACGGCACCAACGTCGCGGTCGCCGACGGCGACAGCGTCACGGTGTCGATCGTGGTCACCTGGCCGTACGGCGTCGAGGACAACGACTCGAACGTCGTCGGTGGCCTGCAGGCGGCGCTCGACGACCTGACCGTCGTCGTCACGCAGAACCACGACGCCTGAGCCGACGCCCGTCCGGGCCCCGACTCCACGCATCCATGAAGCTCGTCCGGTTCGCCGGCCAGGTGTTCCTCTGGCTGGTCATCCTGACGGCCGTCGCGGCCGTGGCGCTGGCGGTGGCGATCCCGAGGATCGCCGGCGGCACGCCGTACACGGTGCTCACCGGATCGATGGAGCCGGACCTGCCGCCGGGGACGCTGGTCGTCGTACGACCGGTCGACCCGGAGGACATCGCGCTCGGTGACGTGATCACCTTCCAGCTCGAGTCGGGCAAGCCGACGGTCGCGACCCACCGGGTCGTGGCGGTCGGCACCCGGCTCGACGGGGAGCAGGTGTTCACGACCCGGGGCGATGCGAACGGGACCCCGGACCGCAACCCGGTCCGGGCGGTGCAGGTGCAGGGGCGGCTCTGGTACTCGGTGCCGTACCTCGGACATCTGAACAGTGTGCTGACCGGCCGGCAGCGGCAGTCCGCGGTCCTCGTGGTCGCGGCGCTCCTGGTCGGCTACGCGGCCTTCATGTTCGTCGCAGCGCTCCGGGATCGGCTCCGCAGGCGGCGGACACCCGCGGGCGAGCCGGCGGTCGTCGTACCCCAGCGGTACGACGCCGCCGCGCCCCGGCCGGGACCGGACCAGCCGCCCGTCGTCCTCGTGGCGGGGGCGGCGGTCGCGTCGATCGTCGCCTTCGGCGTGGTGCGTCTCCTGCGTCACCGCACCGGGCTCCGGCCAGCACACCACTGACAGCACACGACCACCCTCATCGGAGGAGAACCAAGTGATCCGCAGCCTCGCCGTGACCGCGGCCCTCGCGACCCTCGCGGTCGTGGGCGCTGCGGCGCCGGCGTCCGCTGACGACGAGATCGGCCTCAGCCGGGACGGCGTGGCGTGGAGCCGCCAGCTCGATGCTCCGCTCTTCGACGACGGCTTCCTCTGGGTGCCCGGCGACGTCGAGCAGGCGTCCTTCCTGGTCCGCAACGACGGACCCTCGGACGGCGAGCTCGCGGTCGACGTGCTGGCCGAGGACCCCGACGGCCTGCTCACCTCCGACGTCTTCGTGCTCGAGGCCCGGGTCGGCACGGGGGAGTGGGTCGGGATCGATCCCGGGACGACGGCCCTGGCGCCGGTCGTCCTCGACGTCCCCGAAGGGGCCCGCACCCGGATCACCGTGCGCGGCACCTTCCTGCCGGAGGCCACCGACCACCAGGACGAGATCGCACCCTTCCGGGTGCGGGTGACCCTCTCCGAGGACGGCGACGTCGGCGGTGTGACCGAGGGCAACGGTGACGGCGAGGTCGGCGGCCAGGACGCCTTGCCCGACACGGGATCCCCGTTCGGCATGGGCTTGGTCGGGATCGCCGCGGCCCTGATCGGCGCCGGCATCGCCCTGGTCCGGCCGGGCCGCGGCCCTCGCAGGGAGGTGGCCCGTGGCCAGGCATGAGCCCCGTCACCGCACCGAGCGCCGCTGGTTCGGCCGCGGCCGGACGCGCGCACTGCTCTCCGCCGGGCTGCTGGTCGGTGCCGGTGCGGTCGCGACGTCGGCGTACTTCACGGACCAGGTGAAGGTCACCGGCACCACGATCAGCTCGGGGACCCTGCACATCGACCTCGAGTCGAACTACCGCGTGCGGCCCGAGACCATCACCAACTGGGGTGACCTCAACCTCACCGGGCTGACCCCCGGCACCAGCAAGGCCGGGTTGATGACGGTGTCCAACAACAGCCGCGGCCAGCTCCCGATGTCGTTCCGGGTGCAGGCGAGCGCGACCAACGCGCTCGGCGCCGCGCTCACCCTCACGGTGCGCCGCGGTGGCTCGATCTCCTCGGGCACCTGCACCGGCGGCACCCTGATCGGATCGGCCGGCGCCGCGCTCAACGGCTTCAACCAGTCCGCGGGCGCCCCTGTCGGCACGGGGTCCTCCGACGTGCTCTGCATCCAGGTGACGCTGCCCGGGAGCGCCAGCCCCGCGCCCAGCTCCACGTCCAACGTGACGTTCACCTTCCCGGCGAAGCAGGAGGCGTGATGTCCGCGACCCGACGCGTTGCGCGCGAGGCGGTCCTCTGGACCGGCGGCGCCCTCGGCGCCCTCTGCCTTCTCTCCCTCCTCGCCGGCTGGCTGCTCAACGTGACGCCGCTGGTGTTCGCGTCGGGCTCCATGGCGCCCGCGTACGACGCCGGCGCACTCGGCATCGCCCGCGAGGTCCCCGCCGAGGAGATCACGGTCGGCGAGGTCGTCAGCGTGCTCGACGCCCGTGGCGACCGGGTCACCCACCGGGTCGTCGAGGTCGGTGCCACGGCCGACGGCGGGACGCTGCTCCGGCTCAAGGGCGACGCCAACGACACCACGGACCCGCAGGCCTACGTCGTGACCAGCGCCGACCGGGTCGTCGCCGGTGTCCCGCTGGCGGGCTACGTCCTCAACCTCGCCGCGAGCCCGTACGGGCTCGCTGTCGGCGCGCTGCTGGCGGCCGGCGCGATCCACCTCGGCTTCTCGCCACGGAGGGGCGGCGGCCGTCGCGCGACCCGGGGACGCGCGCGGCTCGTCCTCCCGGCCGGTGTCGGGACGGCGGTCCTCCTCGGCGGTGCGGTCGGACTGGGCGGCCAGGCGCCGTGGGCGTTCACGTCGGCGTACTGGACCGACAGCGCCTCGGCGACGGTGACCGCCACGACACCGGCTCCGGTCACGCACCAGCAGCCCACGTGCACGTCGAACGAGGGCAGCGGGCAGAACAAGCAGCAGGCGGTCCTGACCTGGCCCGGCCTCGGCGCTGAGTACGAGTACTACTGGGAGCTCTGGAAGGGCACCAGTCCGGGCGGATCGCTCTACTCGTCCGGCACCCTGAACCCGGTCAACCCACCGACCAACGTCTCACTCACGTTCGGGATCGTGTCGGGCGGCGGCGGCAACGACGCCTACTACGCGAAGGTCTGGACCCGTCTGGTCAGCAACCACGCCAACGTGGGATCACCGACGACGACCCTGCTGCACTCGGGGCCGCGACCCAACGGCCCGAACTGGTGGATGTACTGCGGGACCAGCTGACCGGATCATCGGGACGTTGGTCTCAGGAGGCCGCGGCCGCGGCCGATGAACGGGCATGACCACTGTCCGTTCCCGCGACCGACGCCGCAGCCTCGCGCTCGTCGGCGCCGGCGCGATCGCTGCGGTCCTCCTGGTCCTCGGCGTGAGCGGCACGCTGGCGAGCTGGACCCGCGCGATCGTCACCAACGACACCAACACGCTCGAGGCGGCCCAGGCGCTGATCCTCGAGGAGACCGGTCCCAACAGCGCGGTGTGCACGTCCACCGACGGTGGCGGGTCCGGCAACACCTTCACCTGCTCGACGATCGACAAGTACGGCGGCACGGCCACCCCGCTCGAGCCCGGGGACCACCAGGTCGTCACCGTCACCCTGAAGAACACCGGCACGGGCAGCGGCCCGCTCACGCTGGAGCCCGGGACCTGCGCGACGTCGGGCGGGAGCCCCACCGCGACCGCCAGCATCTGCGACGTCGCCCTGGTGACCGTCGTCTGCACGGCGCCGAGCGCGCTCGACACCACCGGCGCACCGGTCGCCCTGTCGTCCCTCGGCGACCAGGCCGTCGCCACGCTCGACGCGGGGGAGTCGACCGACTGCACCTTCGACGTGTCGCTGCCCGCCTCCGCGTCGCCGCAGGTCTCCGGCCAGACCGCGACCCAGCCGCTCGTCTGGACGCTGGGGTGAGGGCGCCATGGCATCGCGCGCAGGGCGCCGGCACGCCGCCCGGCGGCGATGGCCCCGGCCGGGTCCGCGTGGACTGCTCGTCGGCGCCTGCACGCTCGCCGCTTCCCTGCTGACACTCGGCGTCAGCGGAACCCTCTCCGACTGGACCAGCGCGGTGCTGACCAACAGCACCAACACGGTCGCGACCACGACCGCCGTGATCCTGCAGGAGGTCGGTCCGGACGGCACGGCCGGCCACGTCACGCAGACCTGCCGGTCCAGCGACGCTGCGGCGAACTCGGCGACGTGCTCCACGATCAACAAGTACGGCGGCACCACCTCGCCCCTCGCGCCCGGTGGCAGCCAGGTGAGCGACGTGGTGTTCACCAACCTCGGCGCCGCCAACGCGTCGAGCTTCGTGCTGACCCCGGGCACGTGCACCTCCAGCCCGTCGAGCGGCACCCCGACGCCCACCAACCTGTGCACGACCGACCTGACCGTCGCGGTGAGCTGCTCCGCGGGGGCGTCGTACTCGGCGGGCACGGCGTGGACCGACCTCGTGTACGCCGCCGGCCCCGCGGCGAGCATGCCGACGCTGACCCACACCCCGGGCCTGGCGTCCGGCGCGTCGGCCACCTGCCGTCTCACGGTGGCGCTGCCCGCGGGTGCCTCGGTGCTCGACCAGGGCGTGAGCGTCAGCCAGCCGCTGAGCTGGACGCTGAACAAGTGACGCCGGGGCGCGGGCCGGGCCGCTGGGCCGTCGCGGTGGCGGCGCTGGCGCTGCTCGGACTCGCCACCGGGACGTCGGGAACCCTGTCGGGCTGGATGTCGGGTGGGGTCACGAACAGCACGAACACGGCCGCCACCGGGACCCTCGAGGTGGCGCACGCCTACGCCGGCGGGCCCTGCAGCGGTGGGCCGCGCGCGGCCACCACCGCCTGCCCGGGCTCCCTGGCACCGTCGGCCGGTGCGCCGGCGAGTGCGGTCGACACGATCACCAACAACAGCGGTCGGGCCATCACGCAGGGACTGACCGCCGGGTCCTGCGCGCCGGTGCGCTTCGCGAACACCCAGCAGGCCACCGACCCGCTGCTGGCGCGCAACACGGTCGGCTTCCAGCAACCCGACCCGTGGGGCACCACGTCGGCGGCACAGCTCTCCGGCTCCGGCTACGCCACCGACATCGTCGGCACGAACGGCTCCGGCCTGCTGGGCCTGCTCTCCAACAACTACTCCTTCGGCGTGTGGTTCAACGCCGCCGACGCGCAGGGCGGAGGCCTGCTCAGCCTCAGCAGCAGCCTGTCCAACGGCAGCGCAGTGGCGAACCCCGCGCTGTGGCTCGACCAGAACGGCAAGGTCCGCTACGCCGTGGCGAGCACGCTCGGCACGACGCAGGGGGTGAGCTCGTCGTCGTACGGCTCGGGCTGGCACTTCGCCGTCGTCACGGTGTCCAAGGCGGTGCTCGGCGTCACGATGACGATCACCCTCTACGTCGACGGCAGCGTGCAGGCCTCGAGCACCGTGCTCGCGCTGCTCACCGGCACCAGCGGCTACTGGCACCTCGGCTGGTCCGACTTCTCCGGGTTGACGGCGCCGCCGTCGTCGTCCTTCCACGGCCGGCTCGCGGGCGCCTTCGTCAACCAGTCGACGGCGCTCTCGGCAGGGACGGTCGGCTCGCTGCACGGATCGGCCAGCGCCACGGCCTATCGCACGTCCCTGGCCGCGATGGGTGGGACCGCGTCGATCTGGATGCTCGGCGACGACGGCCTGACGACGTACGCCGGCACGCTCCCCGGCGCCATGGCCGACCCGTGCAGCCAGGTCCTGGCGTCGCTGGCGTTCACTAACCCGGCCGCCACCATCGGCCCGATGACGCTGACCAGCCTCGTCGCCCCGGGGTCGAACCCGCGCACGGTCTCGGCGCCTGCGGCCGGGCAGGCGCAGGGCCTGACGACCAGCACGTCCCGCGGCCCCGGCTATAGCACCGACATCACCGGGCTGCGGCTGCTCGTGCCGCTGACCTTCACCTACGGCACCAGCCCGGCGACGAGCTGGACGATGGCGATGCAGTGGACGACCGACCCGGCGATGGTGTTCCTCGCATGAGCGCGCGCCGGGCAGTGGTCGCCCTGCAATGGACCCTTCTCTTGCTGCTCGTGGCACTCACGGTCGCCGCGGGCGTGTGGCGCGCGGGCGGCGGGCACTGGGAACGGGTCGAGACCGCCTCGATGGGCACCGCCGCCCCCGTCAACTCACTGCTGTGGGTCGAGCCGGTCGACTTCGGCTCGCTGGAGGTCGGCGACTTCATCACCTTCCACCCACCCGGCGACGGCGCCACCACCTACAGCCACCGGGTCGCCGTCGTCCACGAGGACGGGAGCCTCGGCACGCAGGGTGCGATCACCGCGCGGGACCCGTGGCGCATCACCCGGGCCGACGTCGTCGGCGAGGTGGTGTGGACGTGGCCGGGCGTCGGCTGGCTCGTGCTCGCCGCACCCTTGCTGCTCATCGGCGGCCTCGTCCTCGCTGTCGTCGCGTGGCTCGTCCGCTCGCCGACGTGGCGCACGCCCGTGCTCGTCGTCGGGGGAGCGGTGCTGCTCTGCGTGGCGATCGTCGTCCACCGGCCCTTCATGCGGGCCCAGGAGCTGGGCTTCGCCGAGGTCGACGGCGGCGCGCGGGCGACGTACGTCTCGACCGGTCTCGCCCCTGTCCGGCTCCAGGCGCACCGTGGCGCGCACGTCGACCTGAGCGACGGCGAGGTGGGCTCGGTGCTGATCACCCACCGCGACGCCGCCGGCCGCTACGGCATCACGATGCACCCCCGGGTTCCCCTGTGGTGGTGGGTCCTGCTGGTGCTGGCCTGCTTCCTGCCGGCGCTGTGGAGCCTGGCCACCGCGCCGCCCCGGCAGCCGCCTCCGGCGCGCCGCGACGCCGCCCCTAGGATCGGTGCCCATGCCCTCGATCGGAGTCTTCGCCCTGCAGGGCGACGTCCGCGAACACCTGCAGGCCCTGACCGCGTTGGGCGCCGACGCCTTCCCGGTACGCCGCCCCACCGAGCTGGAGCGCTGTGACGGGCTGGTCCTTCCGGGCGGCGAGTCGACCACGATGGCCAAGCTGGCCCGCACGTTCGAGCTGCTCGACCCGCTGCGCGAACGTGTCGCCGGCGGCATGCCGACGTTCGGCACCTGCGCCGGGATGATCCTGCTCGCGGACCGGATCGAGGACGGCGCCGTCGGCCAGGAGACGATCGGCGGCCTCGACGTCACCGTGCGCCGCAACGCTTTCGGCCGGCAGGTCGACTCCTTCGAGGCCGACCTGGACTTCACCGGCCTCGTCGCCCCGGTCCACGCCGTGTTCATCCGCGCGCCCTGGGTGGAGGCCGCCGGACCGGCCGTGGAGGTCCTCGCCGAGGCGCACGGCCACCCGGTCGCCGTACGTCAGGGGCACCTGCTCGCCACGTCCTTCCACCCCGAGGTGGACGGGGACGGTCGGGTGCACCGCGTCTTCCTCGACCTGGTCGCCGGATAGACTCACACGGCTGTTCCGGCGGTGCCGGGCAGCAGGGAAGTCGTCGAGGTAGACAGAAGGACGGAAATGTCTGGCCACTCCAAGTGGGCAACCACCAAGCACAAGAAGGCCGCGATCGACGCCAAGCGCGGCAAGCTCTTCGCGAAGCTGATCAAGAACATCGAGATCGCCGCGAAGATGGGTGGCCCCGACCCCTCCGGCAACCCGACCCTGTTCGACGCCATCCAGAAGGCGAAGAAGCAGTCGGTCCCGAACAAGAACATCGACTCGGCCGTGAAGCGCGGCGGCGGGCTCGAGGGTGGCGGCGTCGACTACGAGACGATCATGTACGAGGTCTACGGCCCGCAGGGCGTCGCCGTGCTCGTCGAGTGCCTCACCGACAACCGCAACCGGGCCGCGATGGAGGTCCGCACCGCGGTCACCCGCAACGGCGGCACCATGGCCGACCCCGGCTCGGTCTCGCGCCTGTTCACCCGCAAGGGCGTCGTCGTCGTGGCCAAGGCCCAGGAGGGCAAGGAGGTCTCCGAGGACGACATCCTCGAGGCCACCCTCGATGCGGGTGCCGAGGAGGTCAACGACCTGGGCGAGGCGTTCGAGGTCCAGTCCGAGGCGACCGACGTCGTCGCGGTCCGCTCGGCCCTCCAGGACGCCGGCATCGACTACGACTCCGCCGAGGTCCAGTTCGTCGCGTCCATGGACATCCCGGTCGCCGACCCGGCCGCCGCCGGCAAGGTGTTCAAGCTGGTCGACGCGGTCGACGACCTCGACGACGTGCAGAACGTGTTCTCCAACGCCGACATCCCCGACGAGGTCCTCGACCAGATCGAGGAGTGAGCCGGCGCCGGCCGGGCGTGTCCCGGCCGGATCGGCGACCCCTTCGTCTACCTTTGTTCCGAACACACGTTCGGACGAAAGGTGGCGGCGTGCGCGTGCTCGGGATCGATCCGGGGCTGACCCGGTGCGGCCTCGGCGTGGTCGAGGGCTCGATCGGTCGACCGCTGACGCTGGTCGACGTGAGCGTCGTCCGCACCTCCGCCGAGCTCGCCGTGCCCGACCGGCTGGTGACGATCGAGAAGGGCATCGACGCCCGGCTCGACGAGTACCAGCCCGATGCGGTGGCCATCGAGCGGATCTTCGCGCGCTCCGACGTCAGCACCATCATGGGCACCGCCCAGGCGGCCGGCATCGCGATGGTGTGTGCCGCGCGACGCGGCCTGCCGGTCGCGCTGCACACCCCCAGCGAGGTGAAGGCCGCGGTGTCCGGCAACGGACGGGCCGACAAGGCGCAGGTCGGTGCGATGGTGACCCGCATCCTGCGCCTCGACGCGATGCCGAAGCCGGCCGACGCCGCCGACGCGCTCGCACTGGCGATCACCCACATCTGGCGCGGCGGCTCGCAGGCGCGCATCGACGCCGCGCTGGCCGCCTCGCGCGCCACCCGTTCCCGTCTGCCCGGAGGAGTCCGATGATCGCGTTCGTGCGCGGCAACGTTGCCGCCCTCACCCTGTCGAGTGCCGTGGTCGAGGTGGGGGGCGTGGGCCTCGAGCTGATGTGTACGCCGGGCACGATCGCCCAGCTGCGCACCGGGCACCAGGCCACCCTGCCCACCAGCATGGTGGTCCGCGAGGACTCGCTGACGATCTACGGCTTCGCCGACGAGGACGAGAAGGCGATCTTCGAGCTCGTCCAGACCGCGTCCGGTGTCGGCCCGAAGGTCGCCCAGTCGATCATCGCGGTCCTCTCGCCCGACGGCGTCCGCACGGCGATCGCCACCGAGGACGTCAAGACGCTGACCAAGGTCCCCGGCATCGGCCAGAAGGGCGCCCAGCGGATCATCCTCGAGCTCAAGGACCGCATCGGCGCCCCCACGGGGTCCGTCGGCGGCGGTGCGCCCGCAGCCGCGGCCGCCTGGCGCGACCAGGTCCACCAGGGGCTGGTCGGCCTCGGCTACAACGCGAAGGACGCCGAGAAGGCCGTCGACGCGGTCGCCGACGAGGCCGACTCGGGCTCGCCGGACGTCGGTGCCCTGCTGCGCGCCGCACTGCGGTCCCTGTCGAAGGCGTGATCGGTCGTGCCCTTCCACGAGGATGAGCTCGCCGCCGCTGAGGAGGTCCACCTCCGCTCGCTCACCGCCGCCGAGGCGGAGGGCGACGAGCGCGCCGTCGAGGCGGCGCTGCGGCCCCGCAGCCTCGACGAGGTCGTCGGCCAGGTGCGGGTGCGCGACCAGCTCGGCCTGGTGCTCGAGGCGGCCCGGCAGCGGGGGAGGGCGCCCGACCACGTGCTGCTCTCCGGTCCGCCCGGACTGGGCAAGACGACGCTGGCGATGATCATCGCCCACGAGATGTCGGCGCCGCTGCGCATCACCAGCGGTCCCGCGATCACCCACGCCGGCGACCTGGCCGCGATCCTCTCCGGGCTCAACGAGGGCGAGGTCCTCTTCGTCGACGAGATCCACCGGATGTCGCGGCCCGCCGAGGAGATGCTCTACCTCGCGATGGAGGACTTCCGCGTCGACGTCGTCATCGGCAAGGGTCCCGGCGCGACGGCGATCCCGCTGGAGATCCCGCCCTTCACCCTCGTCGGCGCCACCACGCGGGCCGGCCTGCTGCCGGGCCCGCTGCGCGACCGGTTCGGCTTCACCGCCCACCTCGAGTTCTACGAGCCCGCCGAGCTCGACCTGATCGTCGGCCGTTCCGCCGGCCTGCTCGGCGTGGACCTGACACCGGAGGGCTCCGCCGAGATCGCCGGGCGCTCGCGCGGCACCCCGCGCATCGCCAACCGCCTGCTGCGCCGGGTCCGCGACTACGCGCAGGTCCGCGCCGACGGCACCGTCACCCGCGGCGTCGCCGAGGCGGCCCTCGACCTCTACGAGGTCGACGGCCTCGGCCTCGACCGTCTCGACCGGGCCGTGCTCGACGTGCTGTGCCGCCGCTTCGGCGGGGGACCGGTGGGTGTCTCCACGCTCGCGGTCGCCGTCGGCGAGGAGCGCGAGACCGTCGAGGAGGTCGCCGAGCCGTTCCTCGTGCGCAACGGCTTCCTCGCCCGCACGCCGCGGGGCCGGATCGCCACCCCGGCGGCGTGGGCGCACCTCGGGATGCCGGCGCCGTCGTACCCCGCGGACGAGGCGGAGCCCACGCTCTTCACCGACTGACAGGTCGACAACACGCCGATCCCGCGACTGCTGGGGTCCGTGGCTACACTTCCCTGTCGGCCCGCCCCTGCCCCGCAGGAGTGGTGCTCATCCCTGCCCCGCTGGAGAGGTTTGTCCGTGGAAGACGCTCTGTCCCTGCTGCCGATCGTCGCGATCGCGGTCATCTTCTGGCTGCTGATCATCCGGCCGGCCTCACGCCAGCGCAAGCAGGCCGCCGAGCTCCAGGCGGCGCTGTCCGTCGGCGAGCAGGTGATGCTGACCTCCGGCATCTTCGGCACGATCGTCGGCACGACCGGCGACAACCTCGAGCTGGAGATCGCCCCGGGCGTCGTCATCGAGGTCGTGCGGGGTGCCGTGGCATCCGTACGCCGTGACGTTGCCGAGGCCGACGAGGCCGACGTGCCCGCTGCCGATGGCTCCGACGACACCACCGACCCCGAAGAGGAGCGCTGACCATGGCGTCGCGCCGACCGCGCCCCGGGCGCAACCTGATCATCTTCTTCCTCGGCCTCGCCGTGGTCTACGGCCTGACGGCGCTGTCGCAGGCCGGTGTCGAGGCGCCCGAGAAGGCCTGGCGTCCGGCCCTCGGCCTCGACCTGCAGGGCGGCACGCGGATCACGCTGACCACCGACGGGACTCCCAGCAAGGAGAACCTCGAGGAGGCGCGCCGGATCATCGACCAGCGCGTCAACGGCTCGGGCGTCGCCGAGGCGGCGGTCACCACGCAGGGCGGCCGCAACATCGTGGTCGAGGTGCCCGGCAAGGGCAAGGAGGGCGACCGCGACCAGCTCGAGGAGACGGTCAAGCGCCAGGCGCAGCTGCGCTTCCGGCTGGTGGCCTGCTCGGACCAGTCGCAGGGCCCGTGTGCCGCGACCGGCGGGACCGACCTCGGCGGCCTGGGCCGACCGGGTCTCGACCTCAGTGCCACCGACGGTGAGCCCACCGACGACGCGAGCAGCACGGCGACCAACGGCGCGAGTGCAGCCACCGACCCGTCGACCGACCCGAGCGCGACGCCCAGCGATGGCGCGACGACCGGCGCCCCGACCGGGGACGACCCGGCCGGGGACGGCAAGGACTTCACCGCCGACGACGCGATCGCGTGGTCCCGCAGCCCCGACCAGGCCTCGATCGCGGAGTTCGCGAAGTACACGTGCGACAACAAGGGCCAGCTGCTCAACGCCACCGACGGCAAGCCGGCCGACCTCGAGGACGACCCGGACAAGCCGCTCGTCGCGTGCTCGCAGCCGGAGAAGAACGACGCCGGTGAGGAGTACTCGCTCAAGTACCTCGTGAGCCGCTCGATCATCGAGGGCACCGAGCTCGACGGCGCCTCGGCCGGCACGCCGCAGAACGGCGTCGGCTGGCAGGTCAACATCGAGATGGGCAACGACAAGAAGCGTGCCAACCCGAAGGGATCCACCGGCGCGTCGGACGACTTCGAGACCGTGTCGCGCGCCTTCCAGGGCACCGAGGAGCAGTTCGCGATCGTCCTCGACGGCGTGATCATCTCCGCGCCGGTCATGACCGCGGTCATCACCGACGGCCGCTCCAGCATCACCGGCGACTTCTCCGAGCAGCAGGCGCTCGACCTGGCCAACAGCCTCAAGTTCGGTGCGCTGCCGATCAAGTTCGACGACAAGCAGACCTCGGTCGAGGAGATCGGCCCCTCGCTGGCCGGCAACCAGCTCAACGCCGGTCTCACCGCGGGTGCCATCGGCCTCGTGCTGGTGATGCTCTACTGCCTGTTCTACTACCGCGGTCTCGGCCTGGTCGTGGTCAGCTCGCTGTTCGTGGCGGCGGCGATCACGTACGCGATGGTGCTGCTGCTCAGCGAGACGGCCGGCTTCACGCTGACCCTGCCCGGTATCGCCGGCCTGATCATCGCGGTCGGCATCACGGCCGACTCGTTCGTCATCTTCTTCGAGCGCATCCGTGACGAGATGCGCGAGGGCAAGTCCATGCGGGTCGCCGTCGAGACCGGTTGGGCGCGCGCCCGGGTCACCCGGGTCGCGGCCAACACGGTCCAGATCCTCTCGGCCGTGGTGCTCTACACCTTCGCCACGGGCGCGGTGAAGGGCTTCGGCTTCGCGCTCGGCCTCACCACGCTCATCGACCTCGCGGTGCTCTTCTGGTTCACGAAGCCGATGGTCTCGTGGCTGGCGCAGTTCCACGCCTTCAACTCCGGGCACAAGCTGTCCGGCCTCAGCAAGGAGACACTCGGCATGGACGTGGCCAAGCCGCGCACCGCGAGCACGGGAGGTGGCCGCTGATGGGCAAGATGTCGCGTCTCGGCAACGAGCTCTACCAGGGCCGCAAGTCGATCAACTTCGTCGGGAAGCCGTGGCTGTTCTACGGCATCTCCGCACTCCTCGTCGGCCTCGCCGTCGTCGTACTGTTCGCCAAGCCGCTCAACATGGGCGTCGAGTTCACCGGCGGTACGACGCTGTCGGTCCCCGTGGGCGACGGCAACGCCACGCAGGACAACGCCGACGACCTGCGCGAGAAGGTCGCCGACTCGGGCATCGCGAACGCCGAGAACCCGACGGTCACGACCGAGGGCAGCGAGTCGCTGACCATCCAGGTCGAGAACCTCACCAAGGAGCAGCGTGCGGAGATGAGCACGCTGATCCATGAGGAGTTCCCCGAGGTCGACGAGGGCGACATCACGATCCAGGACATCGGCCCCAGCTGGGGCCAGGAGGTCGCCAAGAAGGCGGCCATCGGCGTCGGCATCTTCCTCGTCCTGGTCGTCCTGTTCATCTGGGGCTACTTCCGCGAGTGGCGGATGTCGGTGGCGGCGCTCGTCGCGCTGATCCACGACGTGATGCTGACGGTCGGTGTGTACGCGCTGTCGGGCTTCCAGGTCACCCCCGCCGCGGTCACCGGTCTGCTCGCGATCCTCGGCTTCTCGCTCTACGACACGGTGGTCGTGTTCGACAAGATCAAGGAGAACACCACGACCTTGCGCAAGAACACGCAGTCGTACGCCGACGCGGCCAACCTCGCCGTCAACCAGACCCTGGTGCGCTCGATCAACACCTCGATCGTGGCGCTGATCCCGATCGGCGCGATCCTCTACGTC
>DATLIG010000205.1:0-3190 GCA_035539555.1 Nocardioides sp.
GCCGAACCAGACGTACGGGATGCCGCGGCGCTCGGCGTGGCGGATCTGCTTGCCGATCTTCGCGGCGTTGGGCGCGACCTCGCACGCGATGCCGTTGGCGCGCAGCGCGGTCGCCACGGCGTCGGCCTCCCCGCGCGACTCCTCGTCGGTGACCGCGACCAGCACGACGCTCGGTACCGAGCGGTTGCTGGTCAGCTCACCGCGCTGGATGAGCGTCACGAGCAGCCGGCTGAGGCCGAGGGAGATGCCGACGCCGGGGTACGTCGTACGGCCGTCGGAGGCGAGGGCGTCGTACCGGCCGCCGGAGCAGATGGAGCCCAGCGACTCATAGCCGTCGAGGCGGGTCTCGAAGACGGTGCCCGTGTAGTAGTCGAGGCCGCGCGCGATCGACAGGTCCGCCTGGATCCGGACGGTCTCGGTCGCCAGCGGCGCGCAGGCCCGGACCAGTGTGGCCAGCTCGTCGAGGCCCTCGTCGAGCAGCTCGTGCTTCACGTCGAGCTCGCGCACCCGCTCGACGAACGAGTCGTCGGTGGTGCGGATCGTCGCCAGCGCGAGCGCCTTGTCGGCCTGCTCCTCACTGATGCCGGCTTCCTCGAGCAGCAGCTCGCGGACCTTCGCCGGCTCGAGCTTGTCCAGCTTGTCGACCAGCCGCATGACCTCGTCGATGCCCTCGTCGGTGACACCGAGGCCCGCGTAGAAGCCCTGGATCAGCTTGCGGTTGTTGACCTGCAGCCGGAAGCCGGGGAGGAACGTGAGCCTGCTCAGCGCCTCGAGCATGACCCGGGCGACCTCCACGTCGTGGTGGAACGGCAGCTCGTCGCGGCCCACGATGTCGATGTCGGCCTGGGTGAACTCGCGGAACCGGCCCTCCTGCGGGCGCTCGCCGCGCCACACCTTCTGGACCTGGTAGCGGCGGAACGGGAACTCCAGCTTGCCGGCGTTCTCCAGCACGTAGCGGGCGAAGGGCACGGTCAGGTCGAAGTGGAGACCGATCCCCTTGTCCTTCGCGGAGTCGTCCTCCTGGAGACGCCGCAGGACGTAGACCTCCTTCGAGGTGTCGCCCTTGCGGAGCAGCTGGTCCATCGGCTCGACGGCGCGGGTCTCGACGTTGGCGAACCCGTGCAGCTCGAACGTGCGGGCCAAGGTGGCGATCACCTCTTGCTCGACGAAGCGCTGGGCGGGCAGGAGCTCGGGGAATCCGCTGAGCGGAGTGGGCTTGGCCATCGGTGGTGTCACAGTCCTCGGGTGACCCGGCCGGCGGTGCCGTGGGTGCCGGAGTCGAGCAGGTCGAGCAGGAACGGGTTGGTCGCGCGCTCGCGGCCGATGGAGGTCTGCTCCCCGTGCCCCGGCAGGACGACGATGTCGTCGGCCAGCGGCAGCACCTTGGTCTGCAGCGAGCGGAGCATCGTGGCGTGGTCGCCGCCGGGCAGGTCGGTGCGCCCGATGGAGCCCTGGAAGAGCAGGTCGCCGGAGAACATCACCTCGGAGATGTCCGGCCCGTCGGGCTGGTCCCAGGGCGTGCGGAAGGTGACCGACCCCTCCGTATGTCCGGGGGTGTGGTCGACGACGAACCGGAGGCCCGCCAACTCCAGCTCGGCCCCGTCGGACAGCTCCGCGACGTCGTCGGGCTCGGTGAACTCGTAGTCGCCCCCGAGGAGCATCGCGGCGCTCTCGCGCGAGATGCCGGCCATCGGGTCGGCGAGCAGGTGCCGGTCGCCCGGGTGGATCCACGCCGTCGCGTCGTACGCACCGGCCACGGGCGTCACGGACCACATGTGGTCGATGTGGCCATGGGTCAGCAGGACGGCCACCGGCTTGAGCCGGTGCTCCCGCACGACGTCGGCAACGCCCGCTGCGGCGTCCTTGCCGGGGTCGATCACGACGCACTCGGTGCCCGGGCCGGTTGCCGCGACATAGCAATTGGTGCCCCACGGTCCAGCGGGGAAGGCGGCGATCAGCACCGACCCAGCCTAGTGGCTGCCGCCCGACGATCGTCGAGGTGGCCCGTGCCCCGGGTGCGTGCATGGCAAGGCGGCGGAGCGGAGGCAGACTGGCCGTCCGTCGAGCGACGCCAACGCAGCCAGGTGCGTGCCCGGGGGGCGGGCCGGCCGGCGATCTTCGGGCGGCAGCCACAAGGGCCGGAGAACCTTTGATTAGCATGGGCCACTGTGACTACCTCTGACTGGGGCCGCGTCGGCGACGACGGCACCGTCTACCTGAAGACATCCGACGGCGAGCGGGCGGTCGGGCAGATGCCCGACGCGTCCCCCGAGGAGGCTCTGGCGTTCTACACGAAGCGCTACGACAACCTCGCCCTGGAGGTGGACCTGCTGCACAAGCGGGTCCTCACCGGGGTCCTCTCACCCGAGGAGGCGGTCGCCTCGGTCAAGCTGGTGCGCGACCAGCTCGCCGACATCCACGCCGTCGGCGACCTCGCCGCGCTGAGCCGCAAGCTCGACGAGCTCGGCCCCGTCATCGCGACCCAGCGCGACGCCCGTCGTGCGGCCAAGGCCCAGCGGGTCGCCGACGCGCGGGAGCAGAAGGACAAGCTGGCCGCCGAGGCCGAGAAGATCGCCACCGGTCGCGACTGGCGCAACGGCGCCAACCGGCTGCGCGAGCTGCTCGACCAGTGGAAGCAGCTCCCCCGCATCGACAAGAGTGCCGACGACGAGCTGTGGAAGCGCTTCTCGTCCGCCCGGTCGGCGTACACGAAGGCCCGCAAGGCGCACTTCGCCGAGCAGGACGAGCGGCGCGAGGGCGCCCGCGTCGTCAAGGAGCGCCTGGTCAAGGAGGCCGAGGCGCTCGCGTCGTCGACCGAGTGGGGTCCCACGTCCGGCCGCTACCGCGACCTGATGCGCGACTGGAAGGCCGCCGGCCCGGCGCCCAAGGCCGTCGACGACGCGCTGTGGCAGCGCTTCCGCGGCGCGCAGGACACCTTCTTCGGTGCCCGCGACGCGGCCAACGCCGCCCTCGACACCGAGTTCGCCGCCAACGCCGAGGTGAAGGAGGCCCTCCTCGTCGAGGCCGAGGCCATCCTCGGCCCGCTCGCCTCCTCCGGCGACGTGGCTGCCGCCAAGGCGGCGTTCCGCGACGTCGCGGACAAGTGGGACGAGGCGGGCAAGGTCCCGCGCGACCGGATCAAGGACCTCGAGGGCCGCATGCGCGCCGTCGAGCAGACGATCCGCAAGGC
>DATLIG010000206.1:0-9874 GCA_035539555.1 Nocardioides sp.
GTCATGTACGCCGAGCGGAAGATCAACCAGCTCCTCGGCGAGCGCCGGGCGGTGTTCAACCAGGTCAGCGAGCTCACCAACCGGGTGAAGATGCAGGCCCGGCAGGCTTGATGGCGCGCGGCTGGCGGTGATCTGGACGCAGTTCGTGTCGTTCGAGCCTGTGGACAACCGGGCCCGAACTGTGCGAACTACACGGGGAGGATTCCGTGGAGTCCCCAGGCCGAGCCTCCACACGGCGCCGGTCATCCCCAGCCCGCCCTTGTTCGTCCCGAGGTGTCCCCACAGCTCATCCACCGGACGATCGGGCGCTGACCTGCACGAACGCGGGTTCTCCACAGTTTCCACCGAACCTATGACCACTCCCTACCGACCTACGCATCGATCTCTCGCGGAACTGCTCCTGACCCCCGGCCTGTGGATCGACCTCGCTCGCTGACGTCCGCTCACCACCGGCCCGAACCACACGAACCGACAGGCAGTGCCACGCTCTGGAGCGACGTGGCAGGATGCAACCCCACCCGCGTGCACGCTCCGCCGACCGACCGGTCGCCCGAGCGCCGCCCACCCCGACCCAGATGAGGTACGACGAACGTGAAGTTCCGTGTCGACCGCGATGTCCTTGCCGACGCCGTGGCGTGGGCCGCGCGCAGCCTGCCGGTCCGTCCGAGTGCCCCCGTCCTGGCCGGCCTGCTGATCGAGGCCAGCGACGAGGGCCTGATCCTCTCGACGTTCGACTACGAGACCTCGGCCCGTGCGACGCTCTCGGCCGAGGTGCACGACGAGGGCAAGGCGCTGGTCAGCGGCCGGCTGCTCGCCGACATCTGCCGCAGCCTGCCGAACAAGCCTGTCGAGCTCACCCTCGACGGCGCTCGCGTCTCGCTGACCTGCGGCTCGTCGCGGTTCTCGCTGCAGACGATGCCGGTCGAGGACTACCCGACGATCCCCGACATGCCGGCCGCGACCGGCACCGTGCCGAGCGAGACCTTCGCCCACGCCGTCGCGCAGGCCGTCACCGCCGCCGGCCGCGACGACATGCTGCCGGTGCTGACCGGTGTCCGGATCGAGATCGAGGGCGACACCATCGCCCTGCTGGCGACCGACCGGTTCCGTCTCTCGCAGCGTGAGCTCACCTGGAACCCCGGCACCCCCGACGCGACCCTCGCCGCGCTCGTCCCGGCGAAGGTGCTCGGTGACACCGCGAAGTCGCTGACCGCCGGCCCGGAGGTGACCATCGCGCTGTCCGCGTCGGGATCCGGCGACGGCATCATCGGCTTCGAGGGCACCGGCCCCGGCGGTGTGCGTCGTACGACGACCCGGTTGCTCGACGGCGAGTTCCCCAAGGTCCGCAGCCTGTTCCCGAGTGAGAAGCTCACCATCGCGAGGATCGACCGCGCCGAGCTGATCGAGTCGGTCAAGCGCGTCTCGCTCGTGGCCGACCGCAACACCGCGGTCCAGCTGAGCTTCCGCGACGGAGCGCTCATCCTCGACGCCGGCTCCGGCGACGACGCGCAGGCGTCGGAGTCCGTGGCCGCGCAGATCGAGGGCGAGGACCTGGTCACCGGCTTCAACCCGACCTTCCTGCTCGACGGGCTTGGTGCCATCGACGAGGCTGTGGTTGAGCTCGCCTTCACCCAGGCCTCGAAGCCGGTCGTCATCAGCGGCACCAGCGAGGAGTCCGAGCGCGAGGGTGGCTCGTTCCGCTACCTGCTGATGCCCCGCCGCCTGCTGAGCTGAGGCTCGTCGCACCCACCCGCACCCCCACCGCGAAGGGAATGCAACGCATGCACATCGGACTGGTCGGACTCGGCAAGATGGGTGGCAACATGCGCACCCGCCTGCGCAACGGCGGCCACACCGTCGTCGGCTACGACCGCAACCCGGACCTGGCCGACGTCGACAGCCTCGCGGCGATGGTCGACGCGCTGCCGGCGCCGAAGGTGGTGTGGGTGATGGTGCCCGCCGGCGAGCCGACCCGCTCGACGGTCGCCGAGCTCAAGGAGCTGCTGGGCGAGGGCGACCTGGTCGTCGACGGCGGCAACTCGAAGTACACCGACGACGCGATCAACGCCGCCTCGCTGGCCGAGAAGGGCATCGGTTTCGTCGACTGCGGTGTGTCCGGCGGCGTGTGGGGCCTGCAGAACGGCTACGCGCTCATGTACGGCGGCGCGGCCGACGACATCGCGAAGGTCCAGCCGGCGTTCGACACCCTCAAGCCCGAGGAGGGCGGCGCGGTCCACGCCGGCCCGACGCCCGGTGCCGGGCACTTCGCCAAGATGGTCCACAACGGCATCGAGTACGCGATGATGCAGTCCTACGCCGAGGGCTGGGAGCTGCTCGAGAAGGTCGACATCGTCGAGAACGTCCCCGCGATCTTCGAGTCCTGGCGGCACGGCACGGTCATCCGCTCGTGGCTGCTCGACCTGCTCACCGAGGCGATCGAGGACGACGAGCACCTCGACGCGCTGCGCGGCTACGCCGACGACTCCGGCGAGGGCCGGTGGACCGTGCAGGCCGCGATCGACAACGCCGTACCCATGCACGTCATCGCCGCGTCGCTCTTCGCGCGCTTCACCTCGCGCCAGGACGACAGCCCGGCGATGAAGGCGATCGCCGCGATGCGCAACCAGTTCGGCGGCCACGCCGTGCACACCGACCCGCCTCCCGGCGGCGAGGCCAACCCGGCCTGATGCGAGGGATGATGGTGCGGTGCACGTCGCCCACCTGACCCTCCACGACTTCCGCTCCTACGCGGACGTCGACGTCGCGCTCGAGCCGGGCGTGACGTCGTTCGTCGGGAGCAACGGGCAGGGCAAGACCAACCTCGTCGAGGCGATCGACTACCTCTCGCGGCTCTCCTCGCACCGGGTGGCCACGGACGCGCCGCTGATCCGCGCCGGCGCCGAGCAGGCGATCGTGCGGGCCGCGGTCGTCCGCGACGGCCGGACCGCGATCCTCGAGGTCGAGCTCAACCCGGGTCGCGCCAACCGGGCGCGGGTCAACCGTTCGCCGCTGCCGCGCGCCCGCGACCTCGCCGGGCTGGTGCGCACCGTCGTGTTCAGCCCGGAGGACCTCGCGCTCGTCAAGGGCGACCCGTCGCAGCGACGCCGCTTCCTCGACGACCTGCTCGTGCTCCGGACCCCCCGCTACGCCGGCGTCATCGCCGACCACGAGCGGGTGCTGCGCCAGCGCAACACCCTCCTGAAGACCCTGTACGCCGCCCGCGGCTCCTCCCGTGACGCGGCGCTCGCCACGTTGTCGGTCTGGGACGACCACCTGGTGGCGACGGGGACCGAGCTGCTCACTGCTCGCCAGCGGCTGGCGACCGACCTGGCGCCGTACCTGGGCAAGGCGTACGAGGCGGTGGCTCGGGGCGCGAGCCGGGACGACGCCCGGATCGAGTACTCCTCGACCGTCCCCGCCCCGGTGGTCGAGGAGGTGGCGTCCGCCCCGGTGGTCGAGGATGCTGCGCCCGCCCCGGTGGTCGAGGAGGTTGCGCAGCAACCGTCACGAGACCCCCGCAACCCACTCGCCGACGCCTTCCGTCAGGAGCTCGCCCGGCGCCAGTCCGAGGAGATCCAGCGCGGGGTGACCCTCGTCGGACCCCACCGCGACGACCTCCTGCTGACCCTGGGCCCGAGCGACGAGCACCGCCTGCCGGTGAAGGGCTACGCCAGCCACGGCGAGTCGTGGTCCTTCGCGCTGGCGATGCGGCTGGCGTCGTACGACCTGCTCCGGGCGGACGGCGACGACCCGATCCTGATCCTCGACGACGTCTTCGCCGAGCTGGACGCCGACCGGCGCGAGCAGCTCGCCGCGCTCGTCGCCGGCGCCGAGCAGGTCCTGGTCACCGCGGCCGTCGGCGCCGACGTCCCCGAGGCCCTGCGCGGCGCGACCTTCCACGTCACCGGCGGCGAGGTGACCCGTGCCTGACCCCGACGACGAGACGACCGAGCCGACCGGGGCTGCCGGGGCTGCCGGGGCTGCTGATCCCGAGGTGCCCGAGGAGGAGGAGTACCGCGCGGACGGCCTCGACCTGGCCCGCTCGCTCACGCTCGGCACCGCCGCAGCGGGTACGACGCCCGCCCGCCGCCGTCTCCCGCGCAGCACCGACGGCGGCCCGGCTGCCGGCGGCTTCCGCCGGCGGGGGCGGCCCGGCGAGGCGCAGTTCTCCAGCGCCCGGCCCGACGGGCGCGACCCGCAGGGCCTCGCCTCCGAGGTCGGCAAGCTCGTCGACGCGCGCGGCTGGGCGCTGGACCTCCAGGTCCGGGGCGTCTTCGGCCGCTGGACGGAGATCGTCGGCGAGGAGATCGGCGCGCACTCGACCCCGGAGACGCTGACCGACGGCACCCTCGTCGTCCGCACCGACTCGACCGCGTGGGCCACGCAGCTGAAGCTGTTCGCCGCGACCCTGGTGAAGCGGCTCAACGCCGAGCTCGGCGACGGCACGGTGACCGTGGTGGAGGTGCTCGGACCGCACGCGCCGTCGTGGAAGCACGGGCGCCGCGGGGTCCGCGACGGCCGGGGACCGCGCGACACCTACGGATGAGCCTCGATCCTGCGCTTTTTTGACCCTTCCGGGCGCTCGGACCTCGCTACGATGACGGACTGTCCGATGACGTCCAGCCCGATCCAGACTGACGTGGCCCCCATGACCACGCGCCCGGCAAGGAGACCGACATGAGCAACTACCAGCCTCCGGCACCGCCCCCGCCCCCCGGCGGCGGTGGCGGCTACGGCGCCCCGCCTCCGGCCGGACCTCCGGGAGGCGGCTACGGCGGTCCTCCGGCCGGCGGTGGCTTCGGCGGCCCGCCCACCGGTGCGCAGCCCTGGGACGTCGGCTCGGCCGTCAACTACGGCTGGTCGAAGTTCCAGCAGAACATGGGCCAGATGATCCTGGCGTCGCTGGCGATCTTCGCCGCGTTCGCGATCTTCACCCTGCTCTACATCTTCGCGATCATCCCGGCGAGCTCGTCGGGCTGCGAGGTGGACGACTTCGGCAACCTCGACTGCAGTGACGGCTGGCCGTTCATCCTCACCTTCGGCATCGTCGCGTTCCTCGGCGTGCTGTTCTTCGTCTTCGCCCAGGTCATCGGCGCCGGCCTGATCCGTGAGGCGCTCGGCGTCACCGAGGGCCGGCCGTTCACGACGGCGGGCGTCTTCAAGTTCGAGAACATCGGCAACGTCATCGTCACCAGCCTGCTGGTCGGCGCCGGCACGTTCGTCGGCTACCTGCTGTGCTTCATCCCCGGCCTGATCTTCGCGTTCATGACGATGTACTCGCTCTTCTTCGTCGTCGACAAGAACCTCTCGCCGGTCGACGCGATCAAGGCCAGCATCGACCTGGTGAAGAACAACGTCGGCTCCGCGATCATCTGGTACCTCGTCGCCGCCGTGATCATCCTCGTCGGCGAGATCGCCTGCTTCGTCGGCCTGCTGGCGGCCATTCCGGTCGTCCTGGTGGGCTCGGCGTTCACCTACAAGAAGCTGTCCGGCCAGCCGGTCGCTCCCTGACGCACGACCCCGCACCGCCCGCGCCGGGCCGGTCCCCCACCAGGGGGCCGGCCCGGCCGGTTTTTGCGCCCGTCGTCGTACCGGGCCCCACCTGACCCCCTGTTCGGCGCTCCCATTGCCGTTTCCGTGGCGCTGGCGGCCTGTTTTCCACACGGCTCGTCCCCAGCGGCGGGGCGCGCACGTGTCCTGAGGCCCGTAGCGGGCTAGAATGGGTTATCGGCCGGGAATGCGTCTCCGGGACGCCTGACTCGGCCTTCGCCATGCCATCGGTGATGGCGGACACCACCGAGCAGAACAGAGGTCACCGCGTGTCGACTGACGACCAGGCCCCCCAGCAGGAGACCCCGCAGCAGTCCCCGCCGGAGACGGAGTACGACGCCTCCGCGATCCAGGTCCTCGAGGGGCTCGAGGCCGTCCGCAAGCGCCCGGGCATGTACATCGGCTCGACGGGCGAGCGCGGCCTGCACCACCTGATCTGGGAGATCGTGGACAACGCGGTCGACGAGGCGCTCGCCGGCTACTGCGACGTCATCAAGGTGAGCCTCAACGCCGACGGCTCGGTCACGGTCGTCGACGACGGTCGTGGCATCCCGACCGACACCGCCCCCGGCCAGGAGCTCCCGGCCGCGACGCTGGCGCTCACCGTGCTGCACGCGGGCGGCAAGTTCGGCGGCGGCGGCTACAAGGTCTCCGGTGGTCTCCACGGCGTCGGCTCGTCGGTCGTCAACGCCCTCTCCGACCGGCTCCACCTGCAGGTGAAGAACCGTGGCTTCCTCTGGGAGCAGGAGTTCTCGCTCGGTGTGCCCGACTACCCGCTGCGCCAGGTCCGCCCGCTGGAGGACGGCGAGCGCTCCGGCACGACCGTCACCTGGTGGGCCTCGCCGGACATCTTCGAGACCACCGACTACACGCTCGAGACCATCTCCACCCGGTTCCGCGAGATGGCCTTCCTCAACAAGGGCCTGCGCATCGAGCTGGTCGACGCCCGGCCCAAGGCCGAGGAGCTGGCCGAGGCGGTCGAGGACGGCACGGGCGAGGTGGACGGTGTGGCGGACTCCGCGACCGAGATCCACGCCGCCGACGTCGACGGCCACAAGGCGCTGGAGCAGGTCTTCCAGTACGAGCGCGGCCTGGCCGACTACGTCGACTTCCTCAACAAGCGCAAGACGCCGATCAGCCCGGTCATCTCCTACGAGGCCGAGACCGGCGACGACGCCCCGAACCCGATGAGCCTCGAGCTCGCGATGCAGTGGCAGGCGTCGTCGTACAACGAGTCGGTGCACACCTTCGCCAACACCATCAACACGCCCGAGGGCGGCACGCACGAGGAGGGCTTCCGTGCGGCGCTGACCTCGCTGGTGAACCGGTGGGGCGAGGAGTGGGGCCTGATCAAGAAGAAGGAGGACCGGCTGACCGGTGACGACATCCGCGAGGGTCTCACCGCGATCATCAGCCTGAAGATCTCCAACCCGCAGTTCGAGGGCCAGACCAAGGCCAAGCTCGGCAACACCGAGGCCAAGGGCTTCGTGCAGTCGGTCGTCAACGACCAGCTCGGCGCCTGGCTGGAGCAGAACCCCGGCGAGGGCAAGGAGATCATCCGCAAGGCGCAGGCCGCGGCGACCGCGCGGATCGCGGCCCGCAAGGCGCGCGACCTGGCCCGAAACCGCAAGGGCCTGCTCGGCGGGGGAGGCCTGCCGGGCAAGCTGCGCGACTGCAGCTCGCGCAACCCGGAGGAGTGCGAGGTCTTCATCGTCGAGGGTGACTCCGCCGGTGGTTCCGCGGTCATGGGCCGCGACAACAACATCCAGGCGATCCTCCCGATCCGCGGCAAGATCTTGAACGTCGAGAAGGCGCGCATCGACAAGGTGCTGGCCAACCAGGAGGTCCAGGCGATCATCTCCGCGCTCGGCACGGGCGTGCACGAGGAGTTCGACCTCGCCAAGCTGCGCTACCACAAGATCGTGCTGATGGCCGACGCGGACGTCGACGGCCACCACATCAACACGCTGCTGCTGACGCTGCTCTTCCGCTTCATGCGCCCGCTCATCGAGGCCGGTCACGTCTACCTCGCGCAGCCGCCGCTCTACCGGATCAAGTGGAACAAGCCGGCCGAGCACGAGTTCGTCTACTCCGACGCCGAGCGTGACGCCCTGATGCGCGACGGCCTCGAGCAGGGCAAGAAGCTGCCCAAGGACGCCCCGATCCAGCGCTACAAGGGTCTTGGTGAGATGAACGCCGACGAGCTGTGGGACACCACGCTCGACCCCGAGCAGCGGGTGCTCCTGCAGGTCACCCTGGAGGACGCGGCGCAGGCCGACGAGATCTTCTCGATCCTGATGGGGGAGGACGTCGAGCAGCGGCGCTCCTTCATCCAGCGCAACGCGAAGGACGTCCGATTCCTCGATATCTAGGTCTCTAACTCCTTTCCTAGACATCGATAGATCGAAGCAGAAAGAGCAATCGTGACTGAGACGCCCACGGACACCTCCTACGACAACGGCGACGGCGGCGGCCGGATCCAGCCCGTCGACCTCCAGGAGTCGATGAAGCGCTCCTACATCGACTACGCGATGGCGGTCATCGTCGGGCGCGCGTTGCCCGACGTGCGCGACGGCCTGAAGCCCGTGCACCGCCGGGTCCTCTACGCCATGTACGACGGCGGCTACCGCCCCGACCGCGGCTTCAACAAGTGCGCCCGCGTCGTCGGCGACGTGATGGGTAACTACCACCCGCACGGCGACTCGGCGATCTACGACACCCTCGTCCGTCTCGCGCAGCCGTGGGTGATGCGCAACCCGCTGGTCGCCGGGCAGGGCAACTTCGGCTCGCCGGGCAACGACCCCGCCGCCGCCATGCGTTACACCGAGTGCCGGATGGCGCCGCTGGCCATGGAGATGGTCCGGGACATCGACGAAGAGACCGTCGACATGACCCCGAACTACGACGGCAAGACCGAGGAGCCGACGATCCTGCCGGCCCGGTTCCCCAACCTGCTGGTCAACGGCTCGGCCGGCATCGCGGTCGGCATGGCGACCAACATCCCGCCGCACAACCTGCGGGAGGTCGCCGACGGCGCCGTCTGGGCGCTCGAGCACCCGGACGCCACCCGCGAGGAGCTGCAGGACGCGCTGATCGAGCGCGTGAAGGGCCCCGACTTCCCCAACGGCGCGCTCATCGTGGGCCGCGAGGGCATCGAGCAGGCCTACCGCACCGGCCGCGGCTCGATCACCCAGCGCGCGATCATCGAGGTCGACGAGGACAAGAACGGCCGCACCGTCCTGGTCATCACCGACCTGCCCTACATGGTCAACCCCGACAACCTGCTGGTGAAGATCGCCGAGCTCGCCGACGCGGGCAAGGTGCAGGGCATCAGCGACGTCCGCAACGAGACGTCCTCGCGCGTGGGCCAGCGGATCGTCGTCGTGCTCAAGCGTGACGCGGTCGCACGCGTCGTGCTCAACAACCTGCTCAAGCACACCGAGCTGCAGACCAACTTCTCGGCCAACATGCTGGCGCTGGTCGACGGCGTGCCGCGCACGCTGAGCATCGACCAGTTCATCAGCAACTGGGTCGAGCACCAGGTCGAGGTCATCCGGCGTCGTACCGAGTATCGCCTGCGCAAGGCCGAGGAGCGGGCCCACATCCTGCGCGGACTCGTCAAGGCGCTCGACATGCTGGACGAGGTCATCGCCCTCATCCGGCGCTCGCCGGACGTGGCCGAGGCCAATGTCGGCCTGCAGGCGCTGCTCGACATCGACGAGCTCCAGGCGACCGCGATCCTCAACATGCAGCTGCGTCAGCTGGCCGCGCTGCAGCGCCAGAAGATCATCGACGAGCTCGCCGAGCTCGAGCTCGTGATCGCGGACCTCAAGGACATCCTCGACAACGTCACCCGCCAGCGGCAGATCGTGATCGACGAGCTCAACGGCATCGTCGAGAAGTACGGCGACGACCGTCGTACCCAGATCATCGCGGCGGCCGGCGACATGTCCATGGAGGACCTGATCCCCGACGAGGACCAGGTCGTCTCGATCACCCGCGGCGGCTACGCCAAGCGGACCCGCGCCGACCAGTACCGCACGCAGAAGCGCGGGGGGAAGGGTGTGCGCGGCGCCTCGCTGCGCGGCGACGACGTCGTCGACCACTTCATCTCGACCACGTCGCACCACTGGCTGCTGTTCTTCACGACGGCCGGCCGGGTCTACCGCACCAAGGTCTACAACCTGCCCGAGGCCTCGCGCGACGCCAAGGGCGGCCACGTCGCCGGCCTGCTGTCGTTCCAGCCGGACGAGTCGATCGCCCAGGTGCTGGCGATCCGCGACTACGAGCAGGCGCCGTACCTCGTCCTCGCGACGCGCAAGGG
>DATLIG010000207.1:0-18980 GCA_035539555.1 Nocardioides sp.
TGCGCGTTCCGCTCGTCGAGTTGGGCGTTCCGTCCGCCGAGTTGGGCGTTCCGTCCGCCGACGTGGGCGTTGCGGAGGCCGCCGCCCGTCGTACGACGGAAGCGCCGGCCACCTCCGCCAGCCCCCTGCTGTCCGTGCTCGCCCCGGGCGACCCCGAGGTGGGACCGGTCACCGCAACGACCGCCCCGACGCCGGGCTCGCCGGAACGAACCCCCGACTCGATCGACGAAACCGCCAAGTCGACCGTCGAAACCCCCAACTCGGCGAGCGGAATCCCCAACTCGGCGGTGGCGAAGGCCGTGGTGCAGCAGGTGTTCCCGGAGGTGACCCGGATCGTCAGCACCGTCAGCACGGTCGTACCGGGGACCCCGAGTGGGGCGGCGAACGGGACGCACCGGATCACGCTGACCCTGCAGCCCGAGCAGCTCGGGGAGGTGCGGGTGACCCTGGTCGTGCGGGACGGGACGGTGCACGTGCGGCTCGCCGGGGCCGAGGGAGCGGAGGGCGCCGCCGTGCAGCGGGCGCTCGCCAGCGAGGCCCCGGAGCTGCAGCGGATCCTCGAGCGCAGCGGCGCCGAGGCGCGGGTCACCGTGCGCGATGCCCTCGCGCCGCCGCTCCCCACGAGCACCGCCAGTTCCCAGACCGGCACCCAGACCGGCCCGGGCGCCCATGCCCGCTCCGACACCCAGGCCCGCCAGGAGCAGGCCGCGCGCGACCAACCCCGCGACCACCCCCGCGAGCAGCCCCGGCGGCAGGAGCCGCAGCGGGCGTCGTACCCCGTCGAACCGATCCCCGTCGCCGGTCGCCTCGACCGGACCGTCTGAGGAGGAGCACCCATGTCCGTCACCCCCACCGAGGGCGTCAACTACGGCGTCACCGGCGCGGCCGGCACCGGAGGGACCACGTCCACGTCGTCGAGCAACGACAAGGACATGTTCCTGCAGCTGATGGTCGCCCAGATGAAGTACCAGGACCCGCTCAACCCGACGGACTCCTCGGAGTTCCTCGCCCAGACCGCCCAGTTCACGGCGCTGGAGAAGATGCAGGACGTCGCCGACCAGACCGCGATGCTGCTGAGCACGCAGCTGGCCTTCGGCGCGAGCTCGCTGATCGGCCAGACCGTGCGCTGGTACGACGACACCGGCGCCGAGCTGAGCGGGACCGTGCAGGGCACGACCTACCTGGCCACCGGCCCCGTCCTCAGCGTCGACGGCAAGAAGGTCCCCATCACCGACGTGATCAGCGTCGGTGACGCACCCACGATCCCCGCGACGACCACCTCGGGTACGCCGACCGGCACGCCCTCGGGCACCACCACCGCCTGACCATCAGGCCCCACGGCACCACCAGAAGGAGAACCACCATGCTTCGTTCGCTCTTCGCCGGCATCTCCGGCCTCCGCGTCAACCAGACCATGCTCGACGTCACCGGCAACAACATCGCCAACGCCAACACCACCGGCTTCAAGGCGAGCACCACGGTCTTCTCCGACACGCTCAGCCAGATGCTGACCGCCGCGTCGGGCGGCAACGCCGAGCGCGGTGGCACCAACCCGATCCAGATCGGCCTCGGTGTCCAGCTGGCCGCCACGTCGACCAACTTCGGCCAGGGCTCGGCCCAGCTCACCGGCCGGCCGACCGACATCATGCTCCAGGGCGACGGCTTCTTCGTGCTGCGCGACGGCGCCGAGAACGTCTACTCCCGCGCAGGTGCGTTCACCTTCGACCAGACGGGCGTGCTGGTGGCGCCCAACGGCATGCGGGTGCAGGGCTACGCCCTCGACGGCGCCGGCCTGCCCACGGGCGCGCCGGTCGACGTGGACCTCCACATGATCGACGGCTCGCTGCCGCCGGGCGTCGAGCTGACGTCGTACTCGATCGCGGCCGACGGCAAGGTCCGCGGCGTCTTCTCCGACGGCGTGCAGCGCGATGTCTGCCAGCTCGCGGTCGCGGACTTCACCAACCCGATGGGCCTGGAGAAGATCGGGGACACCGCCTTCCGCGAGTCCGCCAACTCGGGCGGCGTGCAGCTCGGCGTGGCCGGCCAGGGCCAGCGCGGCCAGATCATGGCCGGTGCGCTGGAGATGTCCAACGTCGACCTGTCCGCGGAGTTCACCAACCTGATCCTCGCCCAGCGCGGGTTCCAGGCCAGCTCGCGGGTCATCACGACCAGCGATCAGGTGCTCGAGGAGCTCGTCAACATCAAGCGCTGAGCCGTTCCGGCTCAGGGGTGCCCGTGTCCGGCCGATGGAACCGTCGGAGTGCCACGGACGGCACGACCTCACGACCGCTCGACCAGCTGCACACGGAGGTGCCGCGGTGATCTCGCTGACCCGACTCTCGGGGACCACGTTCCTGTTGAACGCGGACCTCGTCGAACGCGTGGACTGCACCCCCGACACGGTGGTGACGCTGGTGGACGGCACGAAGTACCTCGTGTCCGAGTCCCTCGACGAGGTGCTCGCAGCCGTCGTCGACTACCGCGCCTCCATCGTCGCCCGCGCCGCCCTGCCGGAGGCCGCGACGCTGCCGCCGGTCCGTCCGCGCTCGGCCCGCCTCACCGCCGTACCGCTGCACGAGCGCCGCCCGTCCGAGCGCCCGTCCGACCGTCCGCCCGACCGCCCGTCCGAGCGCCCGTCCGGCCGCCCGTCCGACCGCCAGCGAGGAGTGACCCCGTGAAGGACATCGCCACGCCCGTCGGGATCGTCCTCGGCCTGGTGATCATCGTCGGCGCCAACGTGCTCGAGGGCGGCAACCCGATGAGCCTGATCCTGCTGCCGCCGATGCTGCTGGTGCTGGGTACGACGGTCATGGTGACCGTCGCGGGCGGCACGATGGCCGACGCGAAGGGTGCCGTGGGCAACATCAAGCGGGCCATGACCGGATCCGTCGAGCCGGCCGAGACGCTGGTGCCGCAGGTCGTGACCCTCGCCGAGCGGGCCCGCCGCGAGGGCCTGCTGGCCCTCGAGGACAGCCTGCGCGAGATCGACGACCCGTTCCTGGTCAAGGGCGTCACGATGGCCATCGACGGCACCGACCCCGAGGACGTCCGCGACATCCTGGAGGCCGAGCTGCGGGCGAAGAAGCGCGACGACAAGCAGGGCGCGAAGTTCTTCAGCGACGCCGGTGGCTACGCCCCGACGATCGGCATCATCGGCACCGTCATGGGTCTCGTGCACGTGCTCGAGAACCTGGCCTCGCCGGAGGAGCTCGGCCACCTGATCGCCGGCGCGTTCGTCGCGACCCTGTGGGGCGTCATGTCCGCCAACGTGGTGTGGCTGCCGATCTCGAACCGGCTGAAGCGGATCGGCGAGCTCGAGGCCGCACGGATGGAGCTCGCGATCGAGGGGGTCGCCGCCATCCAGTCGGGCGCGAACCCGCGCCTGGTCGCGGAGAAGCTGCGCTCGCTGCTGCCGACCACCGCCGAGGCGGAGGCCGCCTGATGTCCGCCGGAGCCGCCAAGGGGCACGGCCCACCCCGCAAGAGGCGCCACCACGACGACGACCACGACGAGGCCCACGCCGACGAGCGGTGGCTCGTGACGTACGCCGACATGGTGACCCTGCTGATGGTGCTGTTCATCGTCATGTTCGCCATGTCGACGGTCGACGAGAAGAAGTACGAGCAGCTCAGGGAGGGGCTCGCCGTCGGGTTCGGCCGCGAGCAGTCGGTCCTCAACGGCGCCAGCCCGGTGAGCAACGCCGAGGGCGTGAACGAGCCCGGCGAGGCGTCGTACCAGATGCTGCTCGCGCAGGTTCCGGAGTCCCAGCGCGAGACGGTCACCAAGATCCTCCAGGAGTCCGACCGGCTGCGCAACGAGCGCGCGGCCGGCGAGGCCACGCTCGAGGTCGACCGGCTGCTGAAGGTGTGGGCGCGCATCGACAAGGCGCTGCGCCGGCAGGGCCTGCGCGACGACGTCCGCGCCACCATCGACGACCGTGGCCTCGTCGTGAGCCTGGTCTCCGAGCACGTCGTGTTCGAGCCGAACGTCGCCGAGCTCACCGCCCGCGGCCGCCGGGTGGTCGACACCCTCGCGCCCGTGCTCGCCGAGCTCACCGAGCCGGTCGAGCTCGACGGCCACACCAACCAGGAGAAGGTGAAGCCGAAGTACTACCCGACCGACTGGGAGCTCTCCCTCGCTCGCGCGGTGCACGTGCTGCGCCGGCTGGAGGAGGTCCACGGCATCCGCGCCGGGCGCCTGCGCGCCACCGGCTTCGGCCACACCAAGCCGCTCGTCGACCCCGCGCGGGCCGGCTCCCAGAAGGTCAACAAGCGCGTCGACATCGTCGTCCTGAGCCAGGCACCCGCCGAGACCCGGGCGTTGATGAGCGACGCCTACGAAGAGGTACGGCGCGAGGCCGGCCTCGACGACCCCGACGTCGGCGCGGCCGGAGGCCACGGCAGCGCCAGCGGCGCTGCGGCCGCCGGCCGCCCCGACACCACCCGAGAGGAGCTCCCGTGAGCACCACCATCGCCCCGAACCCGACCGCGCCCGCCGAGCCCCCGGCCCCGAAGGGGAAGGGCAGGATGCTCGTCGTCGGCGTGCTCGTGCTCGCCGTGGCGGCCGGCGCCGGCTGGTTCTTCTTCCTCAAGCCGTCCGGCCCCACCAAGCCGCAGCCGGGCGAGGTGGTGCCGTTGGAGGCGATCCAGGTCAACCTCGCCAGCGGTCACTACCTGCGCCTGGGCATGGCACTGCAGCTGACGACCGGCGCCCACGAGCTCGACGGGAGCCAGGCCATGGACGCGGCGATCGGCATCTTCAGCGGACTGCCCGTCGCCGAGGTCAACCGGCCGGCGTCGCGCGAGAAGTTGCGCCACGAGCTGGAGGAGGAGCTGGAGCACCGCTACCACGGCGACGTGATGGGCGTGTACTTCACCGAGTTCGTCACCCAGTAGCGCCCGGGACGCTCAGGACGCCCGGGACGACCGGGACCCGGGACCGTCCCCGGGACCCTCCCTAGTCATCTGGGACCACGGGACCCTGACCGTCCGGCGACGGGGCGACCCCTCAGGTCGCCCCCCGCACCGACGATGGGCCAGTCGTGACCCTCGCCCCGCAACGGCCCCGACGTCGTGCGCGCACGACCGAGCCGACGCCGTACGACTTCCGTCGGCCGATCCAGCTCAGCCGCGAGCACCAGCGCACCCTGCAGCTGGGCTTCGACGGCTTCGCGCGCCAGGCGACGACGGTCTTCACGAGCTCGCTGCGCACGGTCTGCACGGTGGCCCTGGTCGGCATCGAGCAGCGCACCTACGCCGAGTACGTCGACAGCCTCGGCCCGTCGACGTACATGACCCTCTTCACCGCCGACCCCATCCCGGGCACCGGCGTGCTGGAGATCCCGCTCTTCGCGACGATGTCGTGCATCGACCACATGCTCGGCGGGCCCGGCTCCGACGAGCAGCCCGACCGGCCGCTGACCGAGATCGAGGACGGGGTCATCAGCGGCCTCGTCGAGCGACTGCTCGGCGAGATGCGCTACTCCCTCGAGGGCCTGGTCGCGCTGGAGCCGGTGGTCAGCGGGATCGAGTACAGCCCGCAGTTCGCCCAGGTCGCGGCTGCTGCCGACGTGATGGTCGTGGTCAGCCTCGAGCTGCGCATCGGCGAGCGCGGCCACCGGATGTCGGTGTGCCTGCCGTTCAGCGGCCTGCTCCCCCACCTCGCGAACGCCACCGGCAGCGGCGCGATGTCCGACCGCGAGCGCGCCCAGCGCGCGCAGTCGGCCCAGCTGCTGCACGAGCAGTTCAACCGGGTGCCGGTCGCCGTCGCGGTGCGCTTCCGCCCGATCACCCTCGACCCGGGCGTGCTCGCCGCGCTGGAGCCCGGCTCCGTCGTGCGGCTCGACCACCCGGCCTCCGCGCCGCTCGACGTCTGCGTCGCCGGTGGCGCCGACGCCGGCACCACCTTCGCCCACGCCACCCCCGGAGCCCGCGGCCAGCGCCTGGCCGCGCTCATCGTCACCACGCCCGAGGAGACCCCATGACCGACACCACCACCCCCGAGGCCCTCGCGGAGGCCGTCGCCGAGGCGGCCGCTGCCGTCCTGCCGTCGGTCAGCCCGCTGGTCCTCGGCCCGGTCCAGCCCGGCTCACCGCACGTCGCCGCCGCCTTCGCCGGCGGCGCGGTCGCCGAGCTCGACGGCGGGGTGCCCGGTGTCGTCGTGGTCCTCGTCGGTCGCGAGCTGGTCGACGCGCTCGCCTCCAGCCCGATCGGCGGCCTCGACGTCGCCGCCGCCGTGCAACCCGCGCTGGACGCGGCCGCCCACCGGCTCGGCGCCCGCGCCCGCGCGGCCACCACCCTCGACCTCGGGGCCGACGACTTCGACATCGCCGCCCTGCTCGGCGGCGAGTTCAGCACCGTGCCGCTGATCGGTACCGGGATCGCCGGCGCGGTCCTCGTGCCCGCCCCGACCCTCGCCGGGGCGCGTGAGCCGATCACGGACGACCCGGTCGGCCCGGTCGCCGCGTCGGCCGGGACTCCCGAGCCGTTCGTGCCTGCCTTCGGGACCGGTCCCTCGGCCGTCGTACCGCGGGGCCTGGAGCTGCTGCACGGCGTCGACATGGAGGTGACCGTCGAGCTCGGCCGCACCCGGATGACCGTGCGCGACCTGCTCGCGCTCACGCCCGGCGCCGTCCTCGAGCTCGACCGCGCCGCCGGCAGCCCGGCCGACCTGCTGGTCAACGGCCGCCTCGTCGCGCGCGGCGAGGTCGTCGTCGTCGACGAGGACTTCGGCCTGCGTGTCACCGAGATCCTCGACGCCGCCGCCACGGCCTGACCGCCATGCTGGCCCTCTCCGCCGCCGACCCGAGCATCGGCGGCCTGCTCCTCCGGCTGCTCGGCTCGCTCGCGGTCGTCGTCGGCCTGCTGCTGCTCATCGCCCGGTTCGCCGGCCGCCGCTTCCGTACGACGAACGGTGCCGCCATCCAGGTCGTCCACCGCCAGGCCCTGGGTCGCGGCCAGGGCGTCGCCGTCGTCGCGGTCGGCACCCGCGTGCTGGTGCTCGGCACCACCGAGCAGCAGGTCACCCTGCTCGCCGAGGTGGAGCCGGACGAGGTCGGGCTCGACCTGACGGAGCCGCTGGGCGTCGTACTCGATGACGACGGCGAGCCCACGGCCACGCCGCAGGCTGCCCAGGGACCGCTCGCCGGCTCCCTGCTCTCGGTGCAGACCTGGAAGCAGACCTTCGCCGCGGTCAGCGGGAAGCGGGCGTCGTGACCCTGGTCCAGCACGTCCCGCACGTCGCGCAGCACGCGGTCCAGCACCTCGCGCTCGTGCTCGCCGACCCGGCCGGCCCCGGTGGGCCCAAGGGCCCCGGCACCGACAGCACGGTGCAGATCGACCTCACCGGGCTGACCGACAAGCCGAGCAACAGCCTCGTCGTCTTCCTCGCGCTGACGCTGCTCAGCCTGCTGCCGGCGATCGTGCTGACCTGCACCAGCTTCACCAAGATCCTCGTCGTGCTGGGCCTGACCCGCAACGCGCTCGGCCTCCAGCAGACCCCGAACAACCAGGTGCTGGCGGGACTCGCACTGTTCCTGAGCCTGTTCATCATGGGCCCGGTCCTCGGGGACATCAACGACGCGGGCGTGCAGCCCTACCTGGACGGCGCGAAGACCACCTCGGTGGCCTTCCACGACGGGATGGAGCCGCTGCGCGCCTTCATGCTCGACAACACCGACGACGCGGAGCTGATGCTGCTCACCAGCGTCGCCGACCGCGACCTGCCCGAGGACCGCACCGAGGTGTCGACGGCGACGCTCATCCCGGCGTTCGTGCTGTCGGAGCTCAAGGACGCGTTCATCATCGGGTTCATCATCTTCATCCCCTTCCTGGTCATCGACATCGTCGTGAGCGGGGCGCTGATGAGCCTCGGCATGATGATGATGCCGCCGGTGATGGTCTCGCTGCCGTTCAAGCTGCTGCTGTTCGTGATGGTCAACGGCTGGGCGCTGGTCATCAAGTCGCTCGTCGCCTCCTACGGCAGCGGGTAGGGGCGGCACGATGACCGACACCGCGATCATCGAGATCGCCCTCAAGACCATGCTGGTGGCGCTCAAGCTGTCGGCGCCCATCCTGGCGACCTCGCTCGTCATCGGCTTCGCGATCTCGCTGTTCCAGTCGATGACGCAGATCCAGGAGTTCACGCTCTCCTTCGTCCCGAAGCTGGTGGGCGTCGGCGTCGCGCTGCTCTTCTGCGGCAACTGGATGCTGCACACCCTCATGGCGTTCACGGTGGAGCTCTTCGCGATCCTCCCGGACCTCCTGGTCTGACGAGGGAACAGGTACGACGCCGTGGTCCTCTCCGTCGACGGTGCGGCGCTGACCGCACTGCTGCTCGCGTCCGTGCGGGTGGTGGCGTGGCTGGCCGTCGTACCTCCCTTCTCGACGCGGGGCATCCCGGCGATGGCGAAGGTGGTGCTGGCGCTCGGGCTGTCGCTGTCGATGGCGCCGATGCTCGCCGAGGAGGCGCTGCCCACCACCACGCCCGAGCTGGTCCTGGCGACCACCGCGCAGGCGCTGATCGGTCTGGGCATGGGGTTCGTGACGATGCTGCTGTTCTCGGCGATCGGCGCGGCGGGCGCGCTGATCGACCTGTTCGGCGGCTTCGCGCTCGCGGCCGCCTGGGACCCGCTCGGCATGAACATGAACACCGTCTTCGGCCGCTTCCACCAGATGCTCGCGACGGTGCTGCTCCTCGCGACCGGCGGGCACCTGCTCGTGATCGGCGGACTGCTCAGCACGTTCAAGTACCTGCCCCTGACCGGCCTGCCCGACGTCACCGACTGGGACGGCGTCCTGGTGACGGCGTTCTCCATGTTCTTCACGGTCGCGGTGCAGATGGCGCTGCCGATGATCGCGGTGCTCTTCGTCGCCGACCTCGCACTCGCGCTGCTGACCAAGGTCGCGCCGCAGCTGAACGCGCTCAACGTGATGTTCCCGGCCAAGGTCGGGCTGACCCTGCTGCTGCTCGGGATGTCCTTCCCGATGCTGCCCGGCGCCGTCGAGAACCTCGTCGACCTCGCCAACGAGGCGATGGCGAGCATGGCGGGAGCACCATGACCGACCAGGAGAAGACCGAGAAGCCCACACCGAAGCGGAAGAAGCAGGCCCGCAAGGACGGGCAGGTCCCCCGCACCCCCGAGCTCGGCGGCTGGCTCGCCCTGCTCATCGTCTCGCTCGCGATGGGCCCGCTGCTCGACCGCGAGGGCGAGGCGCTGCGCACGATGATGACCACCCACCTGGGGGCGGCCGAGCACCCCTCGATCCCGCTGGCGCTGAGCCTGCTCGGCGACGCAGCCGGCCACGTGCTGATCACACTGGTCGTCCTCGGCTCGATGGTGCTCGTCGTCGGCGTCGTGTCCGCGCTGGCGCAGGGCGGCTTCTACCTCTCCCCCAAGCTCGCGAAGCCGGACCCGAAGAAGCTCAACCCGTTCCAGGGTGCCAAGCGCCTGTTCGGCCCGCATGCGCTGTGGGAGGGGGTGAAGGTGCTCGGCAAGAGCACCGTGGTGGGGCTCCTCGCGTGGGGCGCGATCCACTCGATCATGCCGCTCGTCGGAGGCCTGTTGCCGATCGAGACCGTGCTGACCACGGCGGTCGGCGAGATCTCGCACCTGCTCCTCACGGTGTCCGTCGCCGGCCTGGCGATGGCGGCCGCGGACTACGCGATGATGCGCCGCCGGATCGGCAAGCAGACCCGGATGAGCCACAGCGAGATCAAGCAGGAGCACAAGCAGGCGGAGGGCGACCCGATGGTCAAGAGCGCCATCCGCAGCCGCCAGCTCGCCGCCGCCCGCAACCGGATGATCGCCGACGTCAGCACCGCCGACGTGCTGCTCGTCAACCCCACCCACGTGGCCGTCGCGCTGCGCTACGACCCCGAGCAGGGCGCGCCCCGCGTCGTCGCCCGCGGCGCCGGCGCCATCGCCGCCCGGATCCGCGAGCGCGCCGCCGAGGAGCGGATCCCGCTCGTCCAGGACGTTCCGCTGGCGCGTGCGATCTACCGCCACTGCCAGGTCGGCCAGGAGATCCCGCGCGAGCTGTGGGCGGCCGTCGCGCAGGTGCTGGCGTTCGTGCTGAGCCGCCGCAACGCGGGCCAGTACGGCGGGGAGCACCGCACCCCTCGTCGTACCGATGAGCTGCCGGAGGTCGTCGCGGGGGCTCGGCGGCGGCGGGTGGTGGTGCAGGAATCACCTCCCCCGAGGTGATTCCTGCACTTCTGGTGCGTTGCAACGGCCAGGAAGTGCGAGGAACGGCCGGGGAGTGTTGTGCTCCAGCCGGCTTTCCACAGGCACAGGATCGCCGGCCTACGCGGGGCCCACGCCGGGAAAGCAGGACGCATGCAGCTGCCGCCCGACGATCCCCGCCTCCGTCCCATTCACCTGCGGAGAGAGTTGCTCCGAGCCGGGCACACCGACCGCTCGCTCGCGAGAGCCCTGGCACGCGGCGAGCTCGACCGGCCGCGGCGCGGCGCGTACGTCGACGGTGCCACCTGGCGTGCCATGTCGGCAGAGGAGCGGTATGCCGTGGTCTGCCGTGCGGCGTACCGACAGGCAAACACGGACGTCGTGCTGAGTCACGCCTCGGCACTTCCCTTCGCAGCGGCACCGCTGTGGGGTCTGGACCTCAGCATGGTTCACCTGACCCGTGACGACGGGCTGAGCGGACGAAAGGAACGCGGCATCCAGCGGCACTGCGGAAAGCTCCTTCCGGGTGACGTGATCGAGTCCCACGACCTGCGGGTCATGGCACCGACGAGGACGGCATTGGAGGTGACGATGCTGGGCCGTACCGAGGCTGCACTCGTGGTCGTCAATCACTTCCTCCATCACGGCGACACCGACCTCGACGCGCTCCGGTCCCGATATGACCTGTCGATGGATCACTGGCCCAACTCGTTGGCCACGGATCTCGTCCTGCGTCTGGCCAATCCACTCGTGGAGTCGGTCGCCGAGACGCGAACCGACTACTTCTGCTTCGCCCGCGGGCTGCCGCGTCCCGTGCCCCAATTCGAGATTCGCGACGGTGGCGTCGTCGTCGCACGGCTCGACTTCGCGTTTCCCGAGCTCGGCTTCTGGATCGAGTTCGACGGTCGAGTGAAGTACGAGCAGCACCTGCGCCCCGGCGAGTCACCGGCCGACGTCGTGATGCGCGAGAAGAGGCGCGAGGAGATGGTCCGCGAGCTCACGGGCTGGAGATGCCTGCGCATCACCTGGGCAGACCTGGCATCGCCGGACGACCTCGAGCGACGCATTCGACGGATGATGGCGTCGATCGCCCAAGAGCGCGCCCGCCGGCAGGGCCCGACATCGGCCGCCTCGTGACGCCTCTTCCTGCCCGTCTCCTGCACTTCCTGCCCGTTGCATCGGTCAGGAAGTGCAGGAATCACCGCTGAGGAGGTGATTCCTGCATCCAGACCAACCCCTCATCCCCACCCCGCCCCTGCCGATGGGACCGTCGGCGACAGGACGGCGCCACCCGCAGTGCCACGGACGGCGCTCGCTCTGTCGTGAGAGGCCGAACGCCCCATGCCCGTGAAGTCGCTGACGAAGCTCGGCGTGCCCCTCGGCATCGTGCTCATCGTCGTGATGCTGGTGGTCCCGCTGCCGGCGATGATGCTGGACCTGCTGATCGCCCTCAACATCACCGGTGCGCTGCTCGTCCTGATGGTCGCGATGTTCATCCACAAGCCGTTGGAGTTCGCCGCCTTCCCGTCGGTGATCCTGGTGATGACCCTCTTCCGGCTGGCCCTCAACGTGAGCGCGACCCGGCTGGTCCTGCTGGACGGGTACGCCGGCAAGGTGATCGACACGTTCGGGCACTTCGTCGTCGGTGGCTCCCTCATCGTCGGGCTGATCGTCTTCTCGATCCTGCTCGTCATCCAGTTCGTCGTCATCACGAACGGCGCCGGCCGGGTCGCCGAGGTCGGCGCACGCTTCACCCTCGACGCGATGCCCGGCAAGCAGATGGCGATCGACGCCGACCTCAACTCCGGCCTCATCGACGAGGAGGAGGCGCGCAGGCGGCGCGCCGAGGTGCACGCGGAGGCGGACTTCCACGGCGCGATGGACGGTGCGTCGAAGTTCGTGAAGGGCGACGCGATCGCGGCGATCGTGATCACGCTGGTCAACCTGCTCGGCGGCTTCGCGATCGGCGTCGCGCAGTACGGCATGCCGTTCGGCGAGGCGATCAACACCTACTCGCTGCTGTCCATCGGCGACGGCCTGGTCTCCCAGGTGCCGGCCCTGCTGCTCTCCGTCGCCACCGGCCTCATCGTCACCCGCTCGGTCGCCGACTCCGACATGGGCTCCGACATCGTGGGCCAGATCTTCGCGCGCAAGATGCCGTTGCGGGTCGCGGGATTCGGGGCGCTCGCCCTCTGCGTGATCCCCGGCCTGCCCAAGCTGCCCTTCCTCGTCGCCGGCGGCGCCATGCTGCTCGCGGCCAGCCGGATCGACGAGTCCGCCGGGGGTACGACGTCCGAGGGTCCCGCCGCGGCGGAGCTCGTCGAGTCGCCCGACTCCCCCGAGGCCCTGGTCGCGGAGATCCGGGTCGACCCGCTGGGGCTGGAGCTGTCCGCCGACCTCATCGACCTCGTCGACACCCGTACCGGCGGCGACCTGCTCGACCGGGTCAAGGCGCTGCGCCGCAAGGTCGCCGGCGAGCTCGGCATCGTCATCCCGCCGGTCCGCACCCGCGACAACCTCGAGCTGCCGCCGAACACCTACGCCATCACGCTGTTCGGGGCCGAGGTCGCCCGCGGCGAGGCGCCGCGGGGGACGGTGCTCGCGATCGGCGACTTCCTCGGCTCGCTGCCCGGAACCCCCACCCAGGAGCCGGTCTTCGGCCTCGAGGCGAAGTGGATCCCCGCCGAGCTGCGGCACCAGGCGGAGATCGGCGGCGCGACCGTCGTCGACCGGGCGTCCGTGGTCACCACGCACCTGTCCGAGGTCGTGCACCAGCACGCCAGCCGCCTGCTCGGCCGCGAGGACGTCCGGCTGCTGACCGACATCGTGAAGCGCAGCCACCCCGTCGTGATCGAGGAGCTCACCCCGACCCAGCTGCCGCTCGGCGAGGTCCAGCGGGTGCTGCGCTCGCTGCTCGAGGAGCGGATCCCGATCCGCGACCTGGTGTCCATCTTCGAGGCGCTGTCGGTGCGCGCGTCGGTGTCCAAGGACCACGACGGCCTCGTCGAGGCGGCCCGCGCGGCGCTCGACCCCTCGCTCGCGGCGCCCTACGTCATCGACGGGACCCTGCACGCGATCAGCCTCGAGCCGGTGCTCGAGCAGCAGATGCTCGAGGGCCTGCGGCCCACCGAGCAGGGGGCGGTCATCGTGCTCGACCCCGAGGTCGCCCAGAACGTCATGCTGGGTCTGGTCCAGGCCGCCCAGTCCGCCGAGAACAACGGCGTGCGTCCCGTCCTGGTCTGCGCGCCCCAGATCCGCGCCGCCGTACGCCGCCTCGTCGCACCCGCCGTCGACCGCCTCCCCGTGCTCGCCTACTCCGAGCTCGGCGCCGCGCGCGAGGTCCGATCCGTCGGCGTGGTCGGCGCCAGCGGCGCCCATCCGGCGCTGCTCGCGGCAGGGGTCCACCCGTGAGCCGCGGCACCCGGCCGCGGCACGCGCCGGACACGCCCGCCCTCATCGACCTGCGGGTCCTGGTGGTCGCGGCGGTCGTGTCCGCGCCGGCGGCGTACCGGGCGGGGCAGGGGTTGCTCACGCCGGACCAGGCCCTCGGGCGCTTCCTCGTCGTACTGATCGGCTGCACCGCGTTGACGGTGCTGCTGCGCGCGGCGTGGCCGCTGGTGGCCGGGGAGCCGGCGCCCGCGCCGGCCGCCGAGGAGCTCTCGGACGAAGCGGCCCCGGAGGTCAGCCCACCGCCGGGATGACCCACTCCAGCACGGTGCCGGCACCCGGCGCGGAGGTCACCGTGACGTGGCCGCCGAGGTCGGCGGCGCGGGAGCGGAGGTTCCCGGAGCCTTGGCCGGTGGTCACCCCTTCGGGGTCGAAGCCCACGCCGTCGTCGGTGACGCGCACCCGGAACCACGCCGACGACGCGGTCAGCTCGACCGAGACCGACGACGCGTGTGCGTGGCGGGCCACGTTGGACAGGGCCTCGCGCAGGGTGGTCAGGACGTGGGTCCCGGCCTCGGGCACGAGCGCCCGGTCGACCGGGCCGGACACCCGCAGCACGGGCTGGAAGCCGAGCAGGGCGGCGTACTCACCCAGCAGGGCGCGGACCTCCTCGAGCAACGGCCGGCCGGATCCGGTGCCGAGCTCGAAGATCGCCGCCCGCAGCTCCTTGATCGCCACGTCGAGATCGGCGATCGCGCCGTCGACCCGGCCGCGCAGCGCGGAGGCATCGAGGTCGCGCGCTCCCTGGAGCTGCATCCCGGTGGCGAACAGCCGCTGGATGACGAGGTCGTGGAGGTCGCGGGCGATGCGATCGCGGTCCTTGGCGACGAGCAGCTGCGCGCGGTCGCGGAGGGCCTGGTCGCGGTCGAGGATCAGGCCGACCTGGACAGCGGTCACCGCCACGAGGTCGAGCATGATCCCGCGCAGGGACGGGGTCTCCTCGGCCTCCTCCACGATGATCACGCCGGAGCCGGCCAGCCGCGTGTGCACGGGTACGACGAGGGTGGCCCGTCCGGGACCCGCATGGATCCGCGTGGGGATCCCCGTGCGGTCGACGTCGCGGATCTCCGGGCTCAGCCGCTCGGCCACCTGGGCGGCGTCGCCGTCGCCGGCGACCTGGCGGATCTCGAGGAGCTCGCCGTCGCGGCGGACGTAGGCGACCAGCCGCGCTGAGCACAGCTCACGCAAGGAGACCACGAGCTCGTCGAGCGCCTCCTGCACGCGCTGGGTGCCGGAGACGTCGCTGCCGACCTCGGCCGTGCTCGCCACCCAGCGGCGGCGCCACTCGACCTGCTCGAAGGTGCGCGCGTTGTCGATCATCACGCCTGCCGCGCGGGCGAGCGCCTCGACCAGTGCCTGGTCGGTCGCGGTGAACTCCTCGCCGCCGCGCTTGTTGCCGAGGTAGAGGTGCCCGAACGCCTGGTCGCCGACGAGGACGGGGGCGCCGAGGAAGCGGTCGATCGTGGGGTGCGAGCGGGGGAACCGGCCCGTCGAGACCGGGTGGTCGGCGACGTGGTCGACCCTGATCGCGCGCCGTTCGCGCGGCACCAACCCGAGCAGGCCGTGCCCCTCGGGCATCTTCCCGATCCTGTCGAACTGGTTCGCAACGGCCTCGTTGGGGACCAGGTCCGTGAACTGGCCGCTCTCGTCGACGATGCCCAGGACGCCGTACTCGGCGTCGGTGAGGCGGCAGGAGGCCTCGACGATCCGGGAGAGCACGCCGCGCAGGTCCAGGTCGGAACCGATGGCGACCATCGCGTCCAGCAGTGCCCGTGCCTCCGGCGGCAGCTCCAGATCCATCAGGTGCGATCCCCTCCCACAGCGACCTCCGGACCAACGTTATCGCTTCCGGTCACTACTCGCGCGTAGTCGAGGGCAGGATCGGCGCCGGGACCTTCGACCTGAGGACTCGGGACCCCTGCGACGGGAGCCGCCCGTGCCCGATGGTCAGAAGCGGCGCAGCTGGTAGAGCCCGTGGGTGCGGGCGACGACGGTGCCCTGCTCGTCGGTCACCTCGGTGTCGAGCACGAAGTCGGACTTGCCGGTCGCCTCGGTCTCGGCGAGGACGCGGGTGATCGTCTCCTCGTCGAGGGTGGCGCGGGCGACGACGTCGGTCGTCGCCGGGCGGAGGAAGTCGATGGTCACCTGCTTGACCAGGGGCACGGCCCTCTCGAGGACGAGGGACGTGCTGGCGTAGACCCCGCCGAGCACCTCGGCGACGGAGAACAGGGAGCCGGCGTACGTCGTACCGAAGTGGTTGACGTTGGGGGCGGCCGGCAGCCGCGCGGCAACGGTGTTCCGTCCGGTCTCGACGATCTCGATCCCCATCGCGCCGAAGATCGGGATCATGGTCTGCACGTGCGTGGTGACTTCCTCGGGTGTGGCCACCGGCTCAACGTAGTGGACCGCGCGCCGGGCCCGTGGGCACGCCGTGCCGCACGCACAGCACGACCGCCTGCGCCGTCGGGACGAACAGTGTCGCGTGACTGCGGTACGCGCGAACCCGGACCGCCACCACGCGGCGCCGCCCGGACCGGTGACGGTCCGGGCGCTCGGCGCTTCGCTCAGGCGACGTCGTAGCGCGCCTGGCCCAGACGCGGGTGGTTCGAGCCCTCGAGGAGTACGTCGACGACGAGCTCGACGTCGTCGATCATCGGCACGTGGCCGCACTTCGGCAGGGTCACGTGGGTGGCGTCGGGCAGTGCCTTGCGGGCGCGGCCGGCCTGGTACGGCAGCAGGACCAGGTCGCGGGCGCCCCACGCGACGGTGACCGGGATGGCGGGATCGATCGGTCGGTCGAAGGGCTCGCCGCCGTCGATGATCGTCTTGAGCGCGGGCTTGGCGTGCACCAGGCCGCGGACGTCGCCCAGCACCGCCTCGGCGTCGAGGCGACCGCCGTGGGTCATCAGCAGGCCCATCGCCGCGGCCCGCCCCGGCGCCGTCCTCAGCAGGGTCGGTGCGACCGGCTCGAGCAGCGTGGCGGCGCCGGTCAGCGCCACGAACACGGCGCGGATGTAGAGGAAGTCGAGGCTGCCGCGCCAGAAGCCCGCCGGGGCGAGGGTCGTGGCGCTGCTGACCAGGTCGTCGGCCGCGGCCTCGAGGGCGATCCGGCCGCCGAGCGAGTTGCCCGCGATGTGCGGGCGGTCGAGACCCTGCTCGACGAAGAAGTCCTCGAGGATGTCGCGCAGCTGGTCCTTGACCGGCCGGCCGTCGGGGACGAGCGCGGGCGACTCGCCGTGGCCCGGCAGGTCGAGGAGGATCACCTCGCGGTGCTCGGCCAGCCGGTCGACCACGGGGTACCACGCCTGCCGGCGGTGTCCGATGCCGTGGACCAGGACGAGCGGCTCTCCCGATCCGATGCGTTCGTGGGCGAGCATGGTGACCTCGATTCCGCGCACCGACGCTGGTGCGACTTTTAGGTGCAACTAGGAGTTGCGGATACCGAGAGTAGGTCGGGTGCTAGCTGGGCGCAAGCACTTCTCCCACGGACCGGGATGTGAGCAGGGTCACGTCCCGCATCCGGTCACGGCGTCGGTCAGCCTCCCTCGCGCAGCCCCACGCGCTCCTGCAGGCGGCGCAGTCGAGCGGGCGCCCACCAGTTCGCCTCCCCCAGCAGCCGCATCAGCGCCGGCACCAGCAGCGCGCGCACGATGGTCGCGTCGATGAGGACGCCCAGGGCCATCGCGACGGCGATCTGCTTCATGAAGAACACCGGGCTGACGGCGAAGGCGAGGAACACGACGGCGATCATCACGGCGGCTGCACTGATGATCCGGCCGGTGCGGGCGACCCCCTGCGCGACGGCCTCCTCGTTGGGCAGCCCGCCGTCGTGGAGCTCCTTGATCCGCGCCATCACCAGCACGGCGTAGTCGGTCGCCAGCGCGAAGGTGACGGCGAACAGGAAGACCAGGCTGGTGACCTCGACGGCGTACGGCCCCGGGTAGTCGAGCAGCTGCGTGCCGACCTTGCGCTCGAAGACGAGCACCAGGATCCCGAGCACGGCGGCGAGGGTCAGCGCGTTCATCAGCAGCGTCTTGAGCGGCAGCAGCACCGAGCCGGTCAGCAGGAAGATGAGGACGACGATCAGGAGCACGATCAACGCGACGACCAGCGGCGCGTGGCCGATGAGGCTCGACTTCTCGTCCATGAAGCGCGCCGTGTTGCCGGACACCAGCAGCTCACCGGGGGCATCGACGGCGCGGATGTCCCGCACCGCGTCCTGGGATCGATCGTCGAGTGCGGGCCCGTCGAGGACGACCGTGGTCCACGCGACGTCCGCGCCCGCCCGGGTGAACGGCGCGACGGCCTCGACGCCGGCGACCTCACCGACCTCGCTCGCCAGCGCGGCCAGCCGGTCGTCGTCCACGTCGCCGCGCACGACCAGCGAGGTGGCCTCGGTGAAGGCGCGGCCGTAGGTCTGCTCGATGGCCCGGTTGACGTCGTACGACTGCTGGCCGGGCGGCACGGCCTGCGCGCTGGGCCCGGTCAGGGTCGTCCCGAGCAGGGGCGCGGCGAGCGCGAGCAGGCACACCGTGGTCGCGACGGCGACGAGGACCGGGCGCCGCATGACCGCGTGCGCCAGCCGGAACCAGCGGTCGGACGTCTCCGCGAGCCCGGGGCCGCGACGGATCGACAAGGCGTCGATGCGCGGCCCGAGCGCCGCCAGCAGAGCAGGTACGACGACGACCGCCATCACCGCCGACAGCACGCCGACCACGGCGCCGGCGGCGCCGATCGAGTAGAGGAAGCGTTGCGGCATCGCCATCAGCGCGGCCATCGCGGCCGCCACGGTCAGCCCGGAGAACAGGCTGGCCCGCCCCGCGGTCGCGACGGCCCGCCGGTGGGCCTCGAGCGTGTGCCCGTGGACCTGAACCTCCTCGCGGTGGCGGGAGACGAGCAGCAGCGCGTAGTCGACCGCGAGTCCCAGGCTGAGCGCCGTCGCGATGTTGAGCGCGAACAGCGAGGTGTCCACGAGCGCGGCCATGATCCGCAGCGCGAGCAGCGTGCCGAGGATCGACAGGCCACCCAGCAGGAGCGGCACCATCGCCGCGACCACGCTGCGGAACACGATGAGCAGCAGGATCGCCAGCAGCGGGAAGGCGATCAGCTCGGCACGGGTCAGGTCGCGCCGGGTCTGGTCGTTGACCTCGTTGAACCCCGGCGCGAAGCCCGCGTAGCCGACGTCGACGATGTCGGAGCGGACCCGCTCCCGCACCGACTCGTCGGCGAGCCCGCCCTCGTCCTCGAGGTCGGTCGTGGTCAGCTGCGCCGGCAGCAGGACGGACCGCTCGTCGCTGGCGACCAGGCCGGGCGTCTCGAACGGATCGGGCACGTGGCCGACGTACCGGGA
>DATLIG010000208.1:0-4988 GCA_035539555.1 Nocardioides sp.
ACCGGGAGCACGCGAGTCCGCCGCCGGCGTACCCGCCGATCGCCCACCCGCCTCACTGCCAGCCGGGCTCCTACCCTCCGGCGCCGCGGCGGACTGGCGTGCTCCCGGTCGTGCTCGCGGTCGTCGTCGCGATCGCGCTCGTCGCGACCGCGGTGCTGGTCCCGCTGCTGCTGTCCGGTGACGACGACGCGTCGGCCGACGACTCCGGCAACGACGGGTCGGAGGAGTCGGTCGACACGAGCAACCTCGATGCCGTGGCGACCTACGAAGGCCTGACCAAGCAGCACCTGCCGCTGGGCGAGGACCACGAGTACCCCCAGTCGCCGGCGGTCGGCGGCGACCACGCCCCGGTCTGGATCGAGTGCGGTGCCTACGACGAGCCGCTCCCCGAGGTCAACGCCGTGCACGACCTCGAGCACGGGACGACGTGGATCACCTACCGGCCCGACGACGTCGACGCCGACGGGGTCGACCGGCTCGCCGACCAGCTGCCCGCGAACGGACTGCTGTCGCCGTACCCGGACCAGGCGGCGCCGGTCGTGATCACCGTCTGGGGACGGCAGCTGGAGCTGACCGGCCCGGATGACCCCCGGATCACCCTCTTCATCGCCGAGTACGGCGCCGGCGACACCGCACCCGAGCCGTACGCCTCCTGCAACGGAGGCGTCGACCCGGCCCAGCTCACCGACCCGGGGGTCGCCGCATGAGCCAACGGTTCGCCTCGGTGCTCCTGGTCGACCCCCGCGGCTGGATCCTGCTGCAGGAGCGCGACGAGCACCCGGTCATCGACCCCGAGTGCTGGGGCTTCGTCGGCGGGCACGTCGACGACGGGGAGCATCCCGACGACGCGGCGTACCGCGAGCTCACGGAGGAGACCGGCCTCGAGATCGCGCCGCCCGGTCTCCCGCTGTGGCAGGAGTTCACGGTCTTCCACGAGGCCTACGGCACCGACGACTCGGTGCGCGTGTACGTCGCCCCGACGACCGTCCGCGACGACGACATCGTCCTCGGGGAGGGTCGGCAGATCGTCTTCGTCGCGCCTGAGGCCGTGCTCGGGCTGCCGCTGACGACCGCGGCCGCGAAGATCCTCCCGGCGTTCCTCGCCTCCGACCGCTACCTGGAGCTGATCGCATGACGTTCTCCGCCTTCATCGTCCCCGGCCAGGGGGCCGAGGACGTCGTGGTCGCCACCTCCGGTCCCGACGAGGGCTCCGTGTTCACCGGCACCGAGGACGGCGCGATCTTCCGGATCTCGCACGACGGCGCGAAGCTCGACCGGGTCGCCCACACCGGCGGCCGGCCGCTCGGCATCGAGTTCGCCCCCGACGGGCGGCTGCTCGTCTGCGACGCCCACCGCGGCCTGCTCTGGGTCGACCCGGCGGGCGGGCACGTCGACGTGATCACCGACGACGTCGCGGGCCTGCCGATGAAGTTCTGCAACAACGGCGCGATCGCCAGCGACGGAACCCTGTGGTGGTCGGACTCCTCGCAGGAGTACGGCATCGAGAGGTGGAAGCACGACTTCGTCCGCAACACCCGGACCGGCCGGCTCCTGCGGCGCACGCCGGACGGCACGGTCAGCGTCGTGCTCGAGGGCCTCGCGTTCGCCAACGGCGTCACCCTGTCGGCGGCCGAGGACTTCGTCTGCGTCGCCGAGACGGCGGCCCGCACGGTCGTCCGGCACTGGATCAGCGGGCCCGACAAGGGCAGGCGCGACCTGCTCGCCTCCGACCTGCCGGGATACCCCGACAACATCGCCCGCGGCACCGACGGCCTGATCTGGGTCAGCATCGCCAGCCCGACCGACCCGATGGTCGAGCGGCTCCAGCAGGGCCCGATGGCGCTGCGGCGGCTCGCGACGTCGCTGCCCGACGCCCTGCAGCCCAAGCCCAAGGAGACGGTCCGCGCGGTCGCCTACGACGAGCGCGGGACCCTCGTGCACGACGTCGACATCCGGCCGGGGGAGCACGGGGCGTCGTACCACATGGTGACCGGTGTGCGGGAGCACGACGGGCGGCTGTGGATGGGGAGCCTCCACGAACCCGCGATCGCCGTCTACGACCTCTGACGTCCTAGACTCGACCCCATGCCTGTCCTCGACCAGATTGCCCACCCGCGTGACCTGCGGGACCTGTCCGAGGACGAGCTGACCCAGTTGGCGGCCGAGATCCGCGACCTGATGATCCGCACGGTCGCGACCAACTCGGGCCACCTCGGGCCCAACCTCGGCGTCGTCGAGCTGACCCTGGCCATCCACCGCGTGTTCGACTCGCCGCGCGACAAGATCGTCTTCGACACCGGCCACCAGTCCTACGTGCACAAGCTCGTGACCGGGCGGGCCGGCGACTTCGGCTCGTTGCGCCGCGAGGGCGGCCTGAGCGGCTACCCGAGCCAGGCCGAGTCCGAGCACGACATCGTCGAGAACTCCCACGCCTCCACCGCGCTCAGCTACGCCGACGGCCTCGCCAAGGCCTACGCGATCCGCGGCGAGGACCGCCACACGGTGGCCGTGATCGGCGACGGCGCGCTGACCGGCGGCATGGCCTGGGAGGCCCTGAACAACATCGCGATCCAGCACGACAGCCGGCTCGTGATCGTGGTCAACGACAACGGCCGGTCCTACACGCCGACGATCGGCGGGCTGGCGACCGCGCTGACCAGCCTGCGCACCAACCCGCGCTACGAGACCGTCCTCGACATCGTCAAGCGCCGCCTCAACGCGGTGCCCGGCGTCGGGGCGGCGGCGTACGACGCCCTCCACGCCATGAAGAAGGGGCTCAAGGACGCGCTCGCCCCCCAGGGCCTGTTCGAGGACCTCGGCCTGAAGTACGTCGGCCCGGTGGACGGCCACGACCGGGCTGCCATGGAGCAGGCGCTCGCCCAGGCCAAGCGCTTCGGTGGGCCGGTCATCGTGCACGCCATCACCCGCAAGGGCTTCGGCTACGACCCCGCCGAGCGGCACGAGGCGGACCAGTTCCACGCGCCCGGCCCGTTCGACGTGCAGACCGGCGCGGAGAAGCCCAAGGGCCCGATCTGGACCGACCACTTCGCCGAGCACATCGTGCAGATCGGCGAGCGGCGCCCCGACGTCGTCGGCATCACCGCGGCGATGATGCACCCGGTCGGCCTCGACAAGTTCCAGACCCGCTTCCCGGAGCGCACCTTCGACGTCGGGATCGCCGAGCAGCACGCCGCCACGTCCGCTGCCGGCCTCGCGCTCGGCGGGCTGCACCCGGTGTTCGCGGTGTACGCGACCTTCCTCAACCGCGCCTTCGACCAGGTCCTGATGGACGTCGCGCTGCACAAGTGCGGCGTGACCTTCGTGCTCGACCGCTCGGGCGTCACCGGTGACGACGGCGCCAGCCACAACGGCATGTGGGACATGTCGATCCTCCAGGTCGTTCCGGGCCTGCGCCTGGCGGCGCCGCGCGACGTCAGCCGGATGCGCGAGCTGCTCGACGAGGCCGTGGAGGTCTCCGACGCGCCGACCGTGGTCCGCTTCCCGAAGGGCCCGCCGCCCGAGGACATCGAGGCGGTCGGCAAGGCCGGTGGCTGCGACGTGCTGGTGCGCGAGGGCGACCGCGACGTGCTCGTCGTGTCGGTGGGCGCGATGGCGCCGATCGCCGTCGACGTCGCCGCGCGGCTTCGCGACCAGGGCATCGGCGTGACGGTCGTCGACCCGCGCTGGGTCAAGCCGGTCGACCCGGCCCTGCTCGAGCTCGCCCGCACGCACCGCAGGGTCGTGACCATCGAGGACAACGGCGTCGTCGGGGGAGTGGGCGCGGTCCTGCTCCAGGCGCTCGCCGAGGCCGGCATCCCCACGCCCGTGCGCCTCCACGGCATCCCCCAGGCGTTCCTCGACCACGCCAAGCGGGCCGCGATCCTCGAGCAGATCGGGCTGACGCCCGCCGCCATCGCCCTCCAGGCGGTCCACGACATCACGGCGGAGCCCGCACCGGTCGACCGCGCGCTCCTCGATGTCGACGGGAGCCGGTGACCTGAGCGATGTGAGGGCGAGGGGGGCCCTCGTCGCGCTGGCCTGCGCGGCACTCCTGCCGCTCGCGGCCTGCTCCGACGATCCGCCGCCGCCGACGTACTCCGGCGGCGGCTACGACGACGTGGTGACGCTCATGCAGCGCACGCTCACGCAGCGCGCCGCCGCCCTCACGGCCGGCGACCTCACCCGCTTCCGCCGCACGCTCGACCGCACCGACGCGGGCCTGCTCGACAGCGAGCAGAGCTACTTCGACAACCTCGCCCAGCTGCCCGTCGGCCGGCTGCGGATCCGGGTCGTCGAGGACACCATCACCCCGATCGAGGGCACCGACCTCGACGGCGGGACGGAGTACTGGGCCGAGGTGGTCATCGCCCTGCGCCTCGACGGGTACGACGCCGCGCCGGTCCAGACCCGCGACCGCTACCGCTTCGTCCCCACCGCCGACGGCGCCCGGCTGCTGGTCGGCTCCACGACCGACTACGGCTGGGAGGAGCAGCACCCGGGGAATGCCCAGCCGTGGGACCTCGGCGTGGTCCACGTCGAGGAGGCGCCCGGCGTGCTCGGGATCTTCGACGAGTGGACCGACGACGACGCCGCCGAGGTGCTCGACGCTGCGAGCACCGGCCGGTCCGAGGTGCGCGCGCTGGTCGGCTCCGACGACGACTCGGTCAGTGGCGTCATCGTCTACTCGCTCCAGGACCCGACCTTCCTCGACGGGCTCGCCGGGCAGACGGTCGGCGACCCGGACCGCGCCGACGGACTCACGATCGCCGTGCCGGTGGACTCCCTCGCGCCGGGCAAGGGCGTGGCGTCGTACCGGATCTTCGTCAACCCGCGGGTGCTCTACGAGCCCGAGACGGTCGTCGGGCGGCTAGTGCGCCACGAGCTGACGCACGCCGTGCTCGGCGCCCGCGGGCGGGGCGCGCCGCTGTGGCTCAACGAGGGCATCGCGGAGTACGTCTCGGTCCGGCCGATGGCGCCGGGCCAGCGGC
>DATLIG010000209.1:0-15003 GCA_035539555.1 Nocardioides sp.
GCCACGTTCTTCGGGCCCAGCGCGGCGACGGAGATCGGGATCTCGCTGCGGACCGGGTGGTTGATGAGCTTGAGCGGCTTGCCCAGGCCGGAGCCGCCGTCGTCCTTGGTCAGGGGCACCGTGTAGTACTTGCCGCGGAACTCGACGGGCTCACGCCGCCACACCTGCCGGCAGACCTCGATCACCTCGCGCGTGCGACCGAGCGGGGCGTCGTACTTGACGCCGTGGAAGCCCTCGATGACCTGCGGTCCGGAGGCACCGAGACCGAGGTTGAAGCGGCCGTCGGACACGAAGTCGAGACCGGCGGCCGTCATCGCGGTGAGCGACGGGGTGCGCGTGTAGATCTGGAAGATGCTCGACATCAGCTGCAGCTTGTCGGTCTTCGCGGCGATGTAGCCGAGCTGGCTGACCGCGTCGAAGGAGTAGGCCTCGGCGACGCCGACCAGCTCGAGCCCGTTGCGCTCGTACTCCTGCAGCAGCTCGACGGTCTCCGCGAAGCCGCCGGAGTAGTCGATGATCATTCCGAGGCGCATGGCGCTCCTTTGCGTGGTGGCCGGTTGGTACGAGTCATCCTGCAGCATCAGCAGGCTCCCAGGTCCTCCGACTCCAGCCGCTCGAAGGCCTGCCAGGTGAACCAGGTCCCCAGCGCGGTGAAGACGAAGAACTCGACGAACACCACCCAGAAGCTGATCCCGCCGTGCCACGCGAAGAGCCCGGTCTCCACGAACGGCATCACGGTGAGCGGGACGTAGCAGAACGCCGTGAAGAACGAGAGGTAGGCGAACCAGCGCGGGTAGAGCGACGGCGTACGACGATCGCGCAGGATGGCGACGCCGATCGCGACGCTCTGCAGCGCCGAGCAGACGAAGGTGGTGTCGAAGAACATCCAGCCGAAGTCGTAGAGCGTCTGGACCATCTCCGGCGAGCGGTCCTCGACCCGGAACGCCGCCGTGATCCAGATCGTGGCGGGGGTGAAGGTGACCAGCCCGGTGAGCAGGCCGCCGATCACCTGGATCCCGGCGAGCGGTCCCATCGGGCCCTCGATCCGGCCGATCACCTTCGAGATCGCGACGCTCCACGTGACGTAGAACGGGCCCGCGAACGCCATCATCACCATGCCGAGGGTGAGCCCGGTCTGTTGCTCCACGAAGTAGGCGTGGATCTCCTGTGCGCTCCAGTCCTCCCCCGGCGGCGGCCAGAAGCCGGCGAACACCGCGAAGCCCAGCAGGCCGAACAGGACGTAGCTGCCGACGAGCAGCAGGGCCACCCGCAGGGTCGCGTAGTCGCCGTGGATCCGGTCCTGCTCGGCGCTGCGCACCTGGACGTGGTCGGTCAGCACTTCGACGCATCTCCTTCGAGGCGGGCAGGGTCGGTGGGGCACGGGACGTTGCGGACGCCACGGACGCCACGGGGGTCGTCGTGGGGCAGCGTGCAGTAGACGAGGGGCGTCCTGCGCGGTGTGTTGTCGAGCGGCGAGGCCCAGTCCTTCGCCGGCACGAAGCCCTTGACGCACTCGGGCGGCTTGTCGGCGTTGGCCAGGGTCAGCTGGACCTCGTGGGTGCCCAGGGTGGGATAGGTGACCGACTGCACGATGGCGGCGGCGAGGGGGTAGTCGCTGAGGATCTGGGCGAGGTGGCTGTTGTAGATCTGCGCGACCCGGAGCACGGGGTTGGTCCGCGCGAGCAGCGTGGGCAGCGAGACCGACAGGTCGTCGAGGAAGGCCGTGGTCTGCTCGCTGAACCCGGGTCCGGACGAGAGCAGGGTGCGCAGGTCCTCGTCGCCGGCCCGGAGCTCGGCGGTGACCTGGTCGAGGTTCTCGGTGAGACGGCGGATGCCCTCCCCCTCGCCGTTGACCGTGGCGAGCACGGGTTCCACGTCGCGCAGCAGGTCGGCCGTGGGCCGGAAGGCGGCGTCGGCCTCGGCGATCAGCGCAGAGCCGCTGTCGAGGAGGGTCTGCAGGTCGCCGGCCCGGCCCTCGAGCGCCTTCCCGCTCTCGTCCACCAGCGTGGAGAGCTGCTTCTCGTCGAGGCTGGAGACCAGCGCCTGGACGTTGTCGAGGACCGGTCCGATCTCGACGGGGTACGACGTCCGGTCGGCCGGGATCCGGTCGCCGTCCGCGAGGGCCGCCCCTGCGTCACCGCCGTCTCCGGAGCCCGCGTCCTTCGCGGGCACCAGGGCGACGTACTGCTCCCCGACGGCGGAGCGGCTGTGGATCTCGGCACCGACCGAGCCGGGGATCTCGACGTCGTCGACCAGGCTGAGCTCGGCGACGAGGTGGTCGCCGTCGAGGTCCATGCTTTCGACCTTGCCGACCGGGTGTCCGAGGTAGGTGACCTCGGCGCCGGGGTAGAGGCCCGCCCCCTGCGCGAACTCGACCGCGACCGTGTGGCGCCCGATGCCGAGCTGCTCGGGGACCCGGAGGAAGGTGACCGCGAGCAGGACGGCGCCGGCGACGGCGGCGATGCCGAAGGCGATGAGCTGCTTCTTGATGATGGGCGCTGCGCCCTTCAGCAGGACCGTCATCGTCCACCTCCCAGGATGCCGCCGAGGAGCTCGGTCAACGAGCCGTCGAGGTCACCGGACGCGCCGGTCGAGCCCGCCGTCGAGCCCTTCGCGCCACTCGGCGTACCCGCGCCCCGCGTCAGCTCGCTGAGCAGGCCGGTGACGCCGGGGACCAGCCCGCCGAGGAGCTTGCCGAGGTCGGGGATGCCCGGCAGGCCGGGGACCCCGATCGAGCCGTCGGGGCGGATGAACCCGTTGAGCAACGCCGAGTTGGTCAGGTCGACGGTGAGGCCGAGGTTGCAGTAGTCGCCGCGGCAGGCGTTCTGCACCGTCTCGGGGGCGAACGGGAAGGTCAGCGCGAAGCCCAGTGCGGACACCGCCGAGTTCCCGGCCGCCCTGACTGCCCGCAGCACGGGAACGAGGTCCTGCAGGTCGGCGATCAGGTCGTCCTTGATCCGGCCGACGAGCGGTGTCGCCACGTCGCTGAGCCGGTTCAGGGCGGTGAGCGCCCGGGTCAGGTCGGGCCGGTTCCTCGCCAGCACCTCGAGGGCCGGGCCGATCTCGTCGAGCGCACTGGTGATGGTGCCGCGCTGCTTGGCGAAGCGCTGCGACAGGCGCGCGACATCGCGCACCGCGGCGAGGATCTCGCCCTTCTGCCCGTCGAGGGTGCCGACGAAGGAGTCGAGACGGGGCAGCAGGTCGGCGACCGCCCGGTCGTTGCCGCCCAGCACCTTGTTGAGCTCCGTGGTGATCGTGGCCAGCTGTTCGAGGCCGCCGCCGTTGAGCGCGAGGGATGCCGCCGACAGCACCTGCTCGGTCGACGGATAGGCGTGACCGCGGTCGAGCGTGATCCGGTCCCCGCTGCGCAGCGTGCCCTCGGCGCCGGCCCGGCCGGAGCCCGGCGGCGCCAGCTCGACGTACGCCGAGCCGAGCAGGGTGTTGATGCCGACCTTCGCCACGGCGTTCGCCGGCAGCTCGACGTCCGGCTCGAGGCTGAGCTCGGCGACGGCGTGCCAGTCCTCGACCCGGACCTCGGTCACGGTGCCCACGGCGATGTCGTCGACCTTCACCTGCGCGTTGGCGGTGAGCGTGCCGACGTCGGGCAGCTCGACCGTCACCTTCATCGCGTCGTCCCCGGTCCCCTTGCCACCGGGGAGGGCCATCGAGTCGATGCCGTCGAAGCGGCAGCCGGCGAGGAACAGCACCGCGACCAGCAGCACCGGTGCCAGGCGGCGCACCTGCAGGGACGTCATGCCGCACCTCCGGCGATGAGCAGGAGCAGGGCGTCGAGCAGCTGCTGTGACTGCGGGCTGTCGACGACCTTGCCGAGGAGGTCGCCGAGCAGCTGGTTGCAGAGCTTCTCGGCACCGGCCTCGTCGGCGCCGGCCGCACCGCCGATGGCATGGCAGATCAGCTGTCCCGGCGAGTGGATGTTGGCCCCGCTGAGGTTCACGCCGACGGCGTTCTGTCCCTCGTGGTAGCTCTCGGTCAGGTTCTCCAGCGCGTTGGGCGCGGCGTGCAGGATCTGGGCCAGGTCGCCCTGCTGCTTGGTGACGACGCCGACCAGGTCGGACAGGCGGGTGACGGCGGTGTCGAGGCCCGTGCGGTTGTCCCGGATGAAGCGCTCCACGTCCACCACCGCACCGCTGAGGTTGCGCAGCGCGCTGCGCACCAGCCGCTTGTCGTCGACGAGCATCGCCGAGACGGCGTCCAGGTTGCGGATGAACTGGGTCATCTGGCCGTCGCTCTTCGCGAGCGCGGAGACGAAGACCTGGAGGTTGCGGACCACCGAGAACGCGTCATCCGCTCCGCTGTCGAGGACGCCGACGGCGGTGGAGAGGTCGCCGATGGTCTGGTTGATCGTCTCGCCCTGGCCGTCGAGCGCAGCCGCGCCGGCGTCGACCAGGTCGGAGAGCGCACCGTCCTTGTTCGCGCCGCGCGGGCCGAGGGCCTCGGCCAGCCCGTTGAGCTGGTCCTTGATCGCGTCCCACTCGACCGGGACGGCCGTGTCCTCGAGCTGGATGGTCGCGCCGTCGGCCAGGGCGTCGCCGCCGTCGTACCGCGGCGTGAGCTGGATGTAGCGGCTGCTCACCAGCGAGGGCGCCACGATCACGGCCTTGGCCCCCTCGGGGACCAACACGTCGCCGTCGACGTGGAAGGCGACGCGGACCTTGCCGTCCTGCGGATCGATGCTGTCGATCTTCCCGACCGGTACGCCCAGGACGCGGACCTCGTCGCCGGCATAGATGCCGTCGGTGCTGGGGAACCACGCCACCAGGTCGGTCCGGCCACGGTCGCGGAAGCCGACGGTGAGGACCAGGACGGCGACGACGGCCAGCGCGAGCAGGATGCGCATCGACGGCGACGCCAGCGCGCGTCGTACGGGCGTGGGCATGGAGTGACTCATCGTTGGGCTCCCTTGCCGCCGAGCAGGCCGCCGAGGTCGATGCCGCCGAGCCCGAGCTCCCCGAGGTCCGGCTGCAGCAGGTTGCCGGGCAGCAGGTTGCCGAGGTAGGCCGAGAAGAACTCGCCGCTCGAGACGACCTCACCGAGCCCGGTGGCGTAGACAGCCAGGCCGCGAAGGGTCTCGCTGATGTTGGACTTGTTGGCCTGCAGGGTCTTGATCACGCGGTTGAGCTCCTTCAGCGCCGGTCCGATCTCCGCCTCGTTGTCCGCCACGACGCCGCGCAGCTCGGTCGCCATCGCCGACAGGTTGGCCAGCAGTGCCGAGATGTCCTCGCGGCGCTTCAGCAGCTCGCGGAACAGGACGTTGCCGTCCCTCATCAGCGCCGTCAGGTCGCCACTGCGGTCGGCCAGGATCTCGCTGAACTGGTCGGCGTTGGCGAGCAGGCTGCGCAGCGAGTCGTCGCGGCTGCTGATCGTCCGGGACAGCCGGCTCATCCCGGTGATGGCGTTGCTCAGCTCGGGGGTGGCGCCCTGCAGGGTGCCGGCGACGGTCTCGAGCGCCGAGGCGACCTGGTCGACGTCGATCCGCTCCGTCTCCTGCTGGAGGTCGGTGAGCGCGTCGTTGACGTCGTACGGGACGCTCGCGCGTTCCATCGGGATCTGGGCGCCCTCGGCGAGGGTGCCGTCGCCGTGGGAGGTGAGGACGAGGGCCTTGTCGCCGAGCACGGTCTCGACACTGACCGCGGCCGTGGTCTCGCTGCCGAGATCGATACCGGTCTCGGTGACGGCGAACTCGACCCGGACGCCCTTCCCGTCGAGCTCCACGTCGCCGACGCGGCCCACGGTCAGGCCGCTGACCCGCACCGGGTCACCCTGCTTGATCCCGGCGGCCTCGGGCAGCATCACGCTGTACTTGCGCCCGAAGAGGCCCACCACCCCGTTGATGTTGAGGACCACCAGCAGCATCACGAGCAGCGCCACGACCACGACCAGGCCCAGCGGGAGCGGGTTGCGCTCACGGAACATCTTCATGGCCATCAGTTGCACCGTTCCAGCTGGCTGCGGACGACCGGCGTGCGGATCTGCTTGCCGTTCGGTCCGCTGATCGCGACCTGCACCGAGCAGAGGTAGAAGTTGAAGATGTTGCCGTGCGAGCCGATCCGGTCGAGGACCTGATAGGCACCCGGCAGCGAGTCCAGCACCTTGTTGAGCGTCTTCGTGTTGGTGTTCAGCAGCTTCGCGAGGTCCTTCACCGCGATCACGGTCTCCTTGAACGGTTCGCGGCCGTCGTGGAACAGGTCGGCGAGGGCGGCCGCCATCCGGTTGATCGACGTGACCGACTCGGCGATCGGGTCCTTGTCCTTCGCCAGCCCCGAGACGAGTGTCCGGAACTGGCCGATGCTCTGGCGCAGCTGGGCGTCGCGGGAGTCCAGGCTGCCGAGCAGGACGTCCAGGTTGTCGATCAGCGACGTGATCGCCACGCTGTCGTCCGCCAGTCCGTTGGTCAGGCTGCCCGTCTTCGCGAGCAGGGACTCGACCGTCCCGCCGCGGCCCTGCAGGGTGGCGATCAGGTTGGTCGCGAGCTCGTTGACCTCCGCCGGCTCGAGGCCGCGGAAGAGCGGCCGGAAGCCGTTGAGCAGGACGTCGAGGTCCAGCGCGGGCGTCGTACGGTCGAGGGGGATCGTCGCCCCGACCGCCAGCGGCGTGCCTCGGTCGGGCGCCTGCTGCAGCTCGAGGTAGCGGTCGCCGAGCAGGTTCTCGTAGCGGACCAGGACCTGCGTGGCGTCGGTGAGCTGCTGCTCGCGATCGACGTGGAAGGCGACCTCGACCCGGTTGTCGTCGACCACGCTGAGTCCGTCGACCTGGCCGACCCGGACCCCGGCGACGCGGACGACGTCGCCGGCCTCGAGCCCGCTGACATCGGCCATGACCACGCGGTAGTCGTCGGTCGGCCCGAGCCTGGTCTCGCCGAGGGTGAGGTAGAGCAGCACCAGGATCAGGGCGCCCACGGTGCCGAAGACCGCGAGCCGGATGGCCTCTGCGCGAATGTTCACTGCGGCGTCCCCCGTTCCGGGACGGGGACCTGGGCGGGCTTGAGCCGCGGCAGGCCGTGGCAGTCGGGGCCGCGACCCTCCGGCACGCCGGGCAGGTCCTTCGGGTAGGTGTAGTGCGAGAGCTCGGAGCGGACGCTGACCAAGGCGCGCAACGTCGCGTCGGTGCCACCGATCACGTCGGCCATCGCCTTGCGGGTGACGTCCATGCCCTTGAGGAAGCAGGGCAGCTCGGTGGAGTAGGCCCGCAGCGTGGCGGCCGTCGGGCGTGCCGACTCCAGCAGTCGGGCCAGGGCGTCGCCGTTGTCCCCCAGCAGCTCCTCGGCCTTTCCGCCCAGCAGGGAGAGGTCCACCAGCACCCGAGCCAACGCCTGCTCCTCGTCGGTCACGGTGCCGGCCGTGACGGCGGCGTTGCGCAGGATGCCCAGCAGGGCCGGGGAGATCTCGACCCCGAGCCGGGCGAAGCGGGCGACCTCGTGCAGGTCGCGGCGCAGCTGCGGGAGCAACGGCTCGAGCTTCGTCAGGTAGGCGTCGGCCTGCGCGGCCACCGAGGCGATGTCGTCGCCGCGGCCGGACAGCGTCTGCGCCAGCACGGTCAGGGTGCCGTTGAGGCTGGCGATGTCGATGCCGGACAGCACCCTGTCCAGTCCGTCGAAGACGGTGTTGATCTCGGTGGTCACGCCGGAGGCCCGGATCACGTCACCGTCCGCGAGGCGCCCGGGGGCGCCGCCCTCGGCGGGCACGAGCTCGACGTACTTGGCCCCGAACACCGTGGTCGCCCGGATCTCCGCGACCACGTCGGCGGGGATGCCGTCGACCTTGTCCCGGTCGATCTCGAGGACGATCCGGACGCCGTCGCCCGCACGCTCCACCGAGCCGACCCGGCCCACCTCGACGCCGCGCATCTTGACCTTTCCGCCCGGATCCATGACCAGGCCGGCGCGGGAGGTCTCGAGGGTGATCTCGGCCGGGTTGGCGAACGCGCGCGTGTAGAGCGCGGCCGTCATCCCGACGGCGGCCACGATGACGAGGACCAGGCCGACGCCGGCGAGGCGGACGGCACGGGGATCGCTGACTCTGCTCATCGGGGTCCCCGCGAAGTTGTTAGGGGGAGCGCAGCGGAGGAGAAGAACTTCGTGGGGTGATTCATCGACTCAGCCGCCCAGGTGGAAGGTGTTGAAGTTGGAGTAGATGGCCATCGCGATCAGCAGGTTCACGATCATCACGCCGGACAGCGAGGCCCGCACGGAGCGACCGACCGCCTCGCCCACGCCGGCCGGTCCACCGGTGGCGTTGTAGCCGTAGAAGGTGTGCACGAGCATCACCACGATGACCATCCCGAGCACCTGGACGTAGGAGAAGACGATGTCCATCGGGTGCAGGTAGAGGAAGAAGTAGTGGCCGAAGTTGCCGGCCCCGACGTCGTAGAAGAAGACGAGGAGCAGGTAGTCGGCGAGGAAGCCGCCCAGCGTGGCGAAGACGTAGAGCGGGGTGATCACGATCATCCCGGCGGTCACCCGCGTGGTCGCCAGGTAGGGCAGCGACGGGATCGCCATGACCTCGATCGCGTCGATCTCCTCGCTGATCCGCATCGCGCCCAGCTGCGAGGTGGTCGCCGCTCCCAATGTCACCGACAGGGCGACCCCCGCGAGCAGCGGCGTGGACAGCCGCGCGGTGAAGAACGCCGCCAGCAACGGGCTCAGCGAGCCCACGCCGAGGCTGGAGGAGGACTCGAAGCCCTGGGCGGCCGCGACCGCGCCGGCGAAGAAGGTGATCGACGCGACGATGACGACCGAGCCGCCGACGAGCGCCAGCGCTCCGGTGCCCGTGCCGAGCTCGGCGATCAGCTTGACGATCTCGCCCGGGTGCCTGCGCAGCGCGCGCGGGATCCCGGCGAGCACGCGGGCGTAGAACAGCCCCTGGACACCGACGTGGTCGAGTGCCTTGGCCGGCGCGCGGCGTACCGCGTCGAGCTTGGGAGACAGTGCAGACATCGAGGACCTCAGAGGATCGCGAACTGGATCAGGCTGATGGTCAGGCTGACCGGGACGAGAACGGCCACGGTGATCACCACGGCCTGGTTGACGGCGTCGCCGACGCCCTTGGATCCGCCGGCGACGTTGAGGCCGCGGTAGCACGCGATGATCGCGGCGATCAGGCCGAACACGAAGGCCTTGACCATGGAGAACATCAGCTCGGGGATCCCGGTGAAGAGCGGGATGCTCGCGACGTAGGCGCCGGGGGTGACCCCCTGCAGGTAGACCGAGAAGAAGTAGCCGCCGGCGAGGCCACCGGCGCAGATCAGCACGTTGAGGACCAGCGTCACCAGCACCGCCGCCACGATGCGGGGTACGACGAGCCGCTGGATCGGGTCGATGCCGAGCACCTGCATCGCGGCGATCTCCTCGCGGATCGTGCGCGCCGCGAGGTCCGCGCACATGGCGGTCCCGCCGGCACCGGCGACCACGACCACCGTGACGAACGGGCCGATCTGCTGCACCGACGCGATGCCGGCGATGCCGCCGGACAGGTCGAGGGCCCCGAGGTCCTTGAGCAGCAGGTTGACCTCGAAGATCACCAGCAGGGTGAAGCCGAGCATCACCAGCAGGGTCGGGACGAGCGAGACCCGCGCGATGAACCACGCCTGCTGGACCGCCTCCCGCCACGAGAAGCGCTTCGTGAACATGATGACGAGGGCGTCGAGCGCCATCGCCAGCACATCGCCCAGCGCGCGCGTCGGCTTCGCCGCCGCCTGCACAGCAGACGTCATTTGCCCTGCCCCCATGTCGTTCGGTTGCCCCTGCCAAGGGTTCCAGAATTTTTGAATCTGGATTAAGGTAACTCTACTTATGGAACGCTAGGCGCGGTCAGCGGATGTGTCAAGCGTCACGATGGAGACCACCGCCCGGCGCACCGGGCGACCGCACGAAGGAGTGCTCATGGACCTGGGACTGAAGGACGCACGCGTACTGATCACCGGCGGCGCCTCGAACATCGGGCGCGGCATCGTCCACGCGTTCGCCGCCGAGGGGAGCCGGATCGTGCTCGCCGACGTCGACGGCGACCAGGCCGACCGGGTGGCCGGCGAGGCGCACGAGCGCGGCGCCGCCGCGGTCGAGGTGGTCACCGGCGACCTGACGGTCGAGGGCGAGGCCCAGCGGGCCGCCGACCGAGCCGTCGAGACCTGGGGCGGCGTCGACGTCCTGGTCAACAACGCCGGCTGGAGCGTCCCTGGCTTCATCGCGAAGAACACCGACCGCGCCAACTGGCAGAAGACCGTCGAGATCAACTTCTTCACCGCGATCGCGGCGACCCAGGCCGTGCTGCCCGCCATGCGGGAGCAGGGACAGGGATCGATCGTGTTCATCGCCAGCGAGTCCGCGTTCGGCCAGATCCGCCAAGGCGTGTACGGCGCCACCAAGGCCGCCGTCGTCGCCCTCGCCCGCACGACCGCCCGCGAGCACGGCCGGCACGGGATCCGCTCCAACATCGTGTGCCCGGGCCTCGTCGTACCCGACGGGCCGGAGGCGGTCGGCTCGAAGAGCCTGTGGGCCGTCGGCAAGGACAACGTCTTCAACGACGACCAGGCGCAGTACCTGCTCAAGGACACCCCGCTCGGCCGGCTCACCTCGGCCGAGGACGTCGCCGCCTCGGTTCTCTTCCTCGCCTCGGAGCGGATGTCGCGCCAGGTGACCGGGCAGCTGTTCAGCGTCAGCGGCGGGTACACGATGCCGTGATCCGAGCCCGTCACGCGGCGGATCGGCGGGCGCGGTCCGGCGTACGGGCTGCGGGGGTCTCGTGACGGTTGCTGCGCAACCTCCTCGACCACCGGGCTACGCGACCCGGGCCACCTCCGCTTCCTCCTCGACCAGCGGGTCGTGACCTGCACCGGGCAGCGCGACCAGCGCGACGACGACACCGACCAGGCACAGCAGGCCGGAGGTGATGCAGGCGATCTGGAAGCCGTCGAGGAAGGCGACGTCGACGGCGTGGCGCAGGGCCGGGACCTGGGTCGCGAGGCCGTGGGCGAACCCGACCGACTCGGCCGCCTTGTCGGCGGTGCCGCCGTCGACCCGGTTCCCGAACAGCTCGACCAGCCGGTCGGCGTACTGCGAGGCGAAGACCGACCCGACGATGGCGACACCCAGGGTGCCGCCGAGCTCCCGGGTCGCGTCGTTGACCGCCGACCCGACGCCGGCCCGGGACGGCGGCAGCACGCGCATGATGGACTCCGTCGCGGGCGTGCTGACCAGGCCGAGCCCGAGGCCGAGCATCACCATCTGCGGTACGACGACGCTCGCGTAGGACACGTCGGCCGGCACCGTGGAGATCCACAGGAACCCCGCTCCCATCAGGGCCATGCCCGGCGCCACCAGCGCCTTGGTACCGAAGCGGTGTGCCAGCTGGCCGCCGGCGATCGACGCCGCGGCGATCGAGAACGCCACGGGCAGGAACCGCACCCCGGTCTCGAGCGCCGTGTAGCCGCGCACGAACTGGAAGAACTGCGTGATGAGGAAGACGAAGCCGAAGAGGGCGAAGAAGGCGATCGTCACGGTCGCGCTCGCCGCGCTGAACCGGCGGTCCAGGAAGAGGGTCACGTCGATCATCGGGTTCTCGACGGCGCGCTCCACGAGGATGAACACCACGACCAGGGCAGCCGACAGGGCGAACCCGGCAAGGGTCTCGACGCTGTCCCAGCCGTGCCCGGGCGCCTCGATGATGGTCCAGGTCAGCAGGCCCAGCGCAGCCACCGAGATCACGAAGCCGGGACGGTCGATCCGCGGGACATCGGGGTCGCGCGACTCGGGAACGTACGCGAGGGCGAGCGCCATGGTCGCGAGGCCGATCGGGACCATCAGCCAGAAGATGCTGTTCCAGCTGAAGTGCTCGAGCAGTAGCCCACCGGTCACGGGTCCCAGCGCGACGCCGACGCCGGACGCCGCTCCCCACAGGCCGATCGCGGCCGCGCGCTCGCGCCGGTCGGTGAAGGTGTTGGAGATGATCGACAGGGTCGTCGGGAAGATGAGCGCCGCGAAGACTCCCATCGCGACCCGCGCGGCGATGAGGGCGTCACTGCTGTCGACGAGCGCGGCCGCGGCGCTGCTGGCGGCGAACCCGGCAAGTCCCAGGACGAGCGCCGGCCGGCGGCCGTACCGGTCGGACAGGCTCCCCATCGCGAGGACGAGGGCCGCGAAGGCGAGGTTGTAGCCGTCGACGATCCACAGCAGGTCGCGCGTGCTCGCATCGAGCTCGTCGGCGAGCGTCGGCAGGGCGACGTTCACGACCATCGCACTGATGTTGATCGCGAGCGTGGCCAGGCACACGGTCACGAGGATCACGGTCTTGCGGGGCATGGGAGCAGCTCCTCGAAAGTTGTCGTTGTCAACATGAGGAGCGTGGCGGACGTTGTTGTCGCTGTCAACATCTGGCCCGGCCCTCGGCTACGCTTCGGCCGTGCCCAGCGACTCGTACCACCACGGCAACCTGCGCACGTCGCTCCTGGACGCCGCGGTCGCGACCGTGACCGAGCACGGTCCGCAGGCGCTCGTGCTGCGCGACCTCGCACGCCAGGTCGGCGTCTCGCACAACGCCGCCTACCGGCACTTCGCCGACCGCGAGGAGCTGGTGACCGAGGTCGCCGCGATCGCGATGGAGCGCCTGGTGGCCACGCTGCAACAACGGCTCGAGCAGGTCGCGACGAACGACCCGGTCCTGCGCGCGCGGCGCCGCCTCGCCGAGATCGGCCGGGGCTACGTCGACTTCGCGGTCTCCGAGACGGGACTGTTCCGGCTCGCCTTCTCCTCCACGGCGACGGTCGCCACCGCCGCGTCGTCCCCCGCCCACGACCCCCTGGGGCTGCTGACGACGTGCCTCGACGACCTGGTGGGCGTCGGCTTCCTGTCGCCGGAGGCGCGCGTCGATGCCGAGGCGACCTGCTGGTCCGCCGTGCACGGGTTCTCCGCACTCCACATCGACGGCGCACTCAACGGCGACGACGCGGAGCGTGACGCTGCGCTCGACCGGCTCCTCGTCGCGATCGACCGGTCCTACGGGGCGAGCACCGGCACGCCCACCGACCCACGCGACATCGTGGCCACCACCGATGAGTGACCCGCTCGACTGAGCAATCCCCCGCGCGCTCCGGCACCTCCACCCGAGGAGCCGGAGTGAATATTTTTTACGCCTATTTCAAAACAGGTGTTCCGTCGACAGGCAGCGCCTGCTAGCGTCCGTTCCGTTCTGGACACTCTGTCCAGAACGGGAGGAGGAGGTGGGTCGGGTGGACGCTGCCGGGCAGGACGATGTCGGCTCCCTGCCTCCTCACGCCCAGCTCGTGGCCCAAGCGGTCGCCGGACGGGCCGTGGAGCTACGGCTCACGCGGGCCGAGTCGTACAGCGACGGCTGGGTCGTCCACCTCGGCAACGCGACGCCGACCGCGCACCTGACCTGGACCGCGATCGCCCAGGCGAGCCTGGTCGGCGTCGGTTCGCTCGACCCCGACGTCACTCGACGGCTGTCCGGCGCCGGACGCGAGCGTCAGCTGACGTACGTCGCCCTCGAGCTGCGGCGCGCGGCGCGAGAGCTCGCACACGTGCTGCCGCCGGCCTACCTGCTGGTGCTGGACGCAGACGGCGACGACAGCGCCGCCCGACCCGGCTCGGCGGCCGAGTCGGCCGACCTCGCACTGGCCGGCCGGAGCATCCTCCTCCCGCCGTCATGGGCCGGCATCCTTCGCCCACGCGCCGTGCTCCGTGCAGGCGGCGGGGTCACGGCGCCCACGCACGGCCCGGACTCGATCTCCCGCCTCGAGATGGCAGCAGGACTCAGCGCTCCCGACGAGGGCAACGACCAGACCGAGGAGGGCGAGCGCAGCCGGTTCCTCGAGCGTCTCGCCGGCCCCTTCTCGGGCCCCCTCGGCACCGCCTTCCAGCGCATGCTCGGAGCGAGTCGGGCCGAGGGCGAAGGTGTGACCGGCGCCGGAGTCACCGGTGCCCGGCGCCTCGCAGACCGCCCCAAGGGTGCGCGCCTGCTGACCCCTCGGGCCGCCGCGCTCAGCGGCGCGCCGCACGACACCGCACTCGGGGCGCGGTATCCGGAGTGGGACCAGGGCCGCGGCAGGTACCGACGCGGGTGGTGCACCGTCACGACCCTGGACCCGGCGCCTCCCGAGCACGGCAGCCTGCCCTGGCGTGACGACTCCGCGGCGCGGCTGCTCGCACGCCGCCTCGTCCGGGTGACCCCCGCCCGGACCCGCGCGCGGCGCGAGGCGACAGGAGCCGACCTCGACCTCACCGCGATCGTCGAGCACCGCACGGCACTCGCCGCCGGCCACGCCACGCCACCACTGCTGTTCCAGGGCGTCCGGTCGACAGCCGGCGATCTCGCCGTGCTCGTCCTCCTCGACGCGACCGAGTCCGCCACGGAGACCACGGGAAGCGGCCCCGGCCGGTCGCTCTACAGCGCCCACCGCGCACTCGCCGGGACGATCGCGCAGGCACTGACGGCGCTGGACGTACCCGTGGCGTGCTACGCGTTCCGCTCACGGGGTCGCCACGACGTCCGTCTGCTCAGGAGCAAGGCCTTCACCGACCGCTGGGACTCGTCGGCCCGCTTGCGGCTCCACGCTGTCGAGCCGGGCGGCTACACGCGACTGGGGGCCGTCCTTCGCCACGGCACCCGGCTGATGCGCTTCGACGAGTCGACGAAGAGGCGCCTCGTGGTCGTGGTCGGCGACGGTGTCCCCTACGACGACGGGTACGAGGGCGGATACGCCCTCGCCGACAGTCGACGCGCTCTCTCCGAGGCCCGGGCAACCGGGCTTTCCCTGCTCGGCCTCGCCGCCCAGTCCTCCCCGGCCCTCGCCCGCCTCTGGGGAGACGACCACTGCGTCGCATCCACGCCCGCCTCCCTCGCCACCAGCCTGCCGGCGGCGATGAAGCGCGTCTTCACCACCGCCCCGGGAGGCCCCCGGGAGCCGCTGCCCAGGAGGTCCGCATGACCACTGACGCCATCGACCACTGCCAGTCCGCAGCAGCCCCGCACC
>DATLIG010000210.1:0-9475 GCA_035539555.1 Nocardioides sp.
CCGCCACCGGCCCTCCCGGCAGTCCTCCCGGGAACGAGGGTAGTACGCCGTGCGTCAGGCGAGGACGCGTTCGGCAATCCAGGCAATGGCGTCAGCCGTGTGCGTCGGGGTCGCGCTGGGCTGCATGACGTGGCTCAGCACCAGGCGGACCACCATGTCGATGCTCGCCTCGAGCCGACCCTCCGGCAGGTCGACGTCGTACGACGCCACCCGCTCCGCGACGACGAACTTGGCGCCCTCGAGGAGGTACTCCGAGTGGGTGGTCAGCAGCGGCAGGAGCTCGGTGTCGGCGCCATGGGTGGCGGAGACGACGGCGTGCAGGAGCGCGTTGTCCTCGGCGTACTTCAGCACCCGCCGGGCGGAGTCGCGGATCGCGCCGATCAGGTCGTCGGGGTTCTCGTCGAACGACCGGGTCACCCCGGCGAGGAAGCGGTCGAGCTCGCGCATGACCATCGCCTCGGCGAGGTCGTTCTTGGTGCCGATCTCGTTGTAGACCGTCTGCCGGCTGACCCCCACGTCGTCGGCGAGGCGGGCCATGGTGACCCGGCCCCAGCCGGACGTGGTCATGATCTGCACCGCGGCCTCGAGGAGGCGGTCCCGCAGCGACGGGGCGGCGGACGCGAGCGCGTCCGCCACCCCGTCGCCGGGTCGTGCGGTGACGGACATCAGCCCTCGAGCGTCAGGGCCAGCACGGGGCAGGCCTGGACGGCGGCATACACGTGGGCGCGGTCGGACTCGGCGGGCGAGTCGTCGAGGACGTTGACCTTGTCCTCGTCCTCGTCCACCTCGAAGTAGTCGTTGGCCATCGCCTCGCACATGCCGAGGCCCTCGCACTTGTCGAGGTCGGCGACGATCTTCATGGACATCAGGCCTTCACCTTCTCAGGGTCGAACGGGATGAAGTCGATCTTCTCCCGAACACCGCAGTCAGGACAGCACCAGTCGTCCGGGATGTCGCTCCACGCCGTACCGGCGGCGAAGCCCTCGTGCTCGTCGCCCGCGGCGACCTCGTAGACGTAGGAGCAGCCGGGGCACTTCGCGGCGAGCACCTCACCCTCGAACCGCTGGGCGAACAGGTCGTCGGTCTTGACGTTGTGCTCGGCCGGCGGCGGGAACTTGGCGAGGTACTTCGCCTCCTTGCCCGGCGCGATGTTGGCCAGGGTGACGTCGCCGTCGAGGTGCTCGACCACGCGGGGGTCCATCACCTTGCGCCACAGCGGCGGGATCAGCGCGAGGTTGATCATGCCGGCGTAGCCGGTCGGCAGGGCCGGGGACTCCTTGAAGTCGCGCAGGGCCTGGTAGCGCCGGGTGGGGTTGGCGTGGTGGTCGCTGTGGCGCTGCAGGTGGTAGAGGAAGATGTTGGTGACGATGTTGTTGCTGTTCCAGCTGTGCATCGGCAGCACGCGCTCGTAGCGCTGCTTCTCGCCGACCCGCTGGCGCTTCAGGCCGTAGTGCTCGAGGTAGTTGACGACCTCGAGCAGCGAGAAGCCGAAGACGACGGTGATCGGGATGTAGGCCGCGACGCTCCAGCCGTTGAGCGCGATGACCGCGGCCCACAGGACGAGGGACATGGCCCAGGCGTTGAGGACGTCGTTGCCGACGTGGAACGGGTGCGTGCCCTTGCGGCGGTAGCGCTTGGCCTCGACCTCCCAGGAGCTCTTCAGCGAGCCCCAGACGGTGCGCGGCCAGAAGCGGTAGAGGCTCTCGCCGAGGCGCGAGGACGCCGGGTCCTCGGGGGTGGCGACGCGGACGTGGTGGCCCCGGTTGTGCTCGATGTAGAAGTGGCCGTAGAAGGTGGGCGCGAGGGTGATCTTCGCGAGCCAGCGCTCGACGGACTCCTTCTTGTGGCCGAGCTCGTGGGCGGTGTTGATGCCGATGCCGACGACGCCGGCGATCGAGAGGGCCCACAGGGCCTTCTCCCACCACGGCAGCTCGAGGTGGTCGGCCATCAGGTTGGCGCTCAGGTGGGCGTCGCCCCAGTCGCCGAGGCCGACGTGGTTGAGCACCCAGGCGACCGGGTTGCCCTCACCGATGATGTAGTAGCCGGCGAACACGAGGGCGAACATCATCGGCACGTAGGCGAAGACGACCCAGCGGTAGTACTTGTCGTTCTCGAGCTCCTCGATGACCTCGTCCGGAGGGTTGCTCTGGTCGGTGCCCATCATCAGGTCGAAGACCGGGATGAGGAAGTTGATCAGGAACGGCGCGACGAGGGTGAAGCCCCACCAGCCGCCGGTCGCGATGTAGGCCAGTGCGAACAGCACCCCGAACCCGGGAACCATCAGGCCCCACAGCCACAGGTACCGCTTCTTGTCCTTCCACTGCTCGGTGGAACCGTCCGGGACGGTCTGTCCGATCTCCATCGATCCGGTCATGCGCCTGCCTTCCGTTGCCGCGACGTCACGTGTCGCTTGACAGAACGGTACGAGTTGTAAAGGTCGTTTGACAAGAGGGTCCTGGTTGTAAAGTGACGGGAGCCACAGCCGCGCTGGTCGCCGACGTTCGGCCGGGCACCCCCGGGGGAGAATGCCGCCATGGCCGGCTACCCGCGCGAGGGCGAGACCTTCGGCGACTACGAGATCGACCGCGTGCTGGGCCGCGGCGGCATGGGCGTCGTGTACGCCGCCACGCACACCCGGATCAAGCGGCGGGTGGCCCTCAAGGTCATCGCGCCCGAGCTGGCCGGGACCGACGAGTACCGCGTGCGCTTCCTCAACGAGGCTGCCACCCTCGTCCGCCTGGACAGCCCGCACATCATCCAGGTCCTCGACCACGGGGAGATCGACGGCGCGCTCTTCATCGCCACCCAGCTGGTCGCGGGCGGCGATCTCGCCGGCAGCCTCGAGTCCGGGCCGCTCGCGGTGGGGCGCGCACTCGCGCTCGCCGTGCAGATCACCTCCGGCGTCGCCGACGCCCACCGCGCCGGCGTCCTGCACCGCGACATCAAGCCCAGCAACGTGCTGGTCACCGGCCCGGCCGACGCACCCTTCGCCTACCTCTGCGACTTCGGCATCGCCCGCGACACCGAGCCGGACCACGGCCTGACCGTGACCGGCGCCGTCATCGGCACCTTCCCCTACCTCGCCCCGGAGCGCTTCCAGGGCGCGCCCGCGGCGACCACCACCGACGTCTACGCGCTGGGCTGCCTGCTCTGGGCGATGCTCACCGGCCAGCCGCCCTACGGCGGCACCCAGTTCTCGATGGCGCGCGACCACATCGAGGCGCCGGTGCGCCAGCTCGTCGCCGACGAGCCCTGGATCGCCGACCTCAACGCGGTGCTGGCCCAGTCGATGGCCAAGGACCCCACCCGGCGCTTCACCTCGGTGGACGCCATGCGGGTAGCCCTCGACCACGTGCTCGCGGGCGTGCCGATGGGGCGCCGGGACGTGCTCGTCCGAGCGGCCTCCGACGCGACGGTCGCGGCGCGCGTCGTACCCGCTGCGGTGGTGGCGCCACCGCCGCCTCCTCCCACTCCGGTCAGGACCGGGCCGGTGCCGCCCACCGTCTCCGGTCCGTTGCCGCCGACGACCGGTACGCCGCCGCGGCGCGCCGGCTGGATCGTCGCCGGCGCCGCGCTGGTCGCGCTCGCGGTGGTGCTCGGCGTGACCTTCGCACTGCGCCCGTGGGCCGACGACGACGGCGGGCGGCGGGCCTCCGACGACCACACCGCCGGCACGGCCGGCACGACCGGCACGACCGGGACGGGATCGACCACCGAGGAGGGCGAGGTCGGCGGCATCGAGACGTCGGCGAACCCGACCCCCCAGAGCCCCACCGGCGGCGCGGCCACCGGCGGCGCTCGCGAGCCGATCGCCGTGACCGTGGTCGGCACGTGCGGTGACGGCAGCTGCTACCTCCAGGTCCGCGAGGGCACCTCCGCCAGCGCCGGCGAGCTGGTCCGCGACGGCACGAGCGTGCGCTGGCGGAACGGCAGCACGCACCAGGTCGTGTGCCAGGTCCACGGCGACAAGGTGTCGTCGAGGAGTGTCGGCGGGAGCTCGGACGTCTGGGCGCGGACGTCCGACGGTGGGTGGGTGTCCTCGCTCCACCTCAACGGCATCGACTCCTTCGACGTCGAGGTGCCGTGCTGAGGCGGGCGCTCGCCTGCCTCGTCCTGGTCGCCGCCTCGGGGTGCTCCGCCGGCGACCCGGTGCCGGAGCCCGCTCCGACGACCACCACCACGCCGACCGCCACCGCGCCGACCGCCACCGCGCCGACCGCGGCACCCACCGCCCGCCCGAGTGGGTACGCCGCCAGCAGCCGCCCACTCACCCGCGCCGAGCAACGCCGGATGCGCGGCGTCACGTGGCGCCCCGGCTGCCCGGTGCCGCTCGCCGACCTCCGCGTCGTGCGGCTGGCCTACCGCGACTTCGGTGGCGATCGTCGTACCGGACGGCTGGTCGTGCACCGCGACGTCGTCGCCGACGTGACCCGGATCTTCCGGCGGCTCTACGTGCTGCGCTTCCCGATCCGGCGGATGGTCCCGATCGAGGCGTACGACGGCGACGACCACGCCTCGATCGAGGCCGACAACACCTCCGCCTTCAACTGCCGCGCGAAGACCGGGTCGAGCACCTGGTCGCACCACGCCTACGGCCGCGCGATCGATCTCAACCCGCTCGAGAACCCCTACGTGTACGGCGGCGGCCGCACCAGCCACGAGCGGTCGATCCCCTTCCTCGACCGCGGCCGCGACCGTCCCGGCGTCCTGCTGGCCGACGGCCCGGTGGTCGCGGTGTTCGAGCAGGCGGGGTGGTACTGGGCCGGCCGGTGGGAGGAGCCGACCGACTACCAGCACTTCTCCGCGATGCCCGACCCGGCGCACGGCGAAGGTCGCTCGTAACGGGTGCTGTGACACCAGTTCTCGAACACGAACACGTGGTTGCAAGTGGCGTCGCCTACGCGCTGACCCGCACCCCCGTCGCGACCGGGAGCCGCTCGAACCCCCGCAGCACCCGGGTCGGCCGGCGCTCGGGCGCGCCGCTGACGTGCAGGTCGGGGAACCGCTCGTAGAGGGACCGGAGGGCGACCGCGGCCTCGAGCCGGGCGAGGCTGGCACCGAGGCAGTAGTGGACGCCGGCGGAGAAGGCGACGTGCTGGTCGGCGTTCGGACGGGTGACGTCGAAGGCCGCCGGGTCCTCGAACACCGCGGGGTCGCGGTTGGCACCGCCGAGGTAGAGCAGGATCCCGTGACCGGGCTCGAACCTCCTGCCCGCGACCTCGGTCTCCCGCAGTGCGATCCGCAGGGTCAGCTGGACGGGCGACTGGTGGCGGAGCACCTCGTCGACCGCGTTGCCCCAGCCGTCGGGGTTCTCCTGCAGCCAGCGCAGCTGGTCGGGGTGGCCGTCGAGCAGGGCCACGGCGTTGCCGATCAGGTTGACGGTCGTCTCGAAGCCGGCGGCGAGGACGAGCAGTCCGACCTGGTGCAGCTCGACGCGGTCCAGCCTGTCCGGGCCGTCGAGGAGGGCGAGCTGGCTGATCAGGTCGTCGCCGGGCTGCTCACCGGACCGGGCGACCAGCCGCTCGACGTGGCCGGCGAACCAGGTGTGCATCTCGCGCAACGCCCGCTCCGCCCGGCGGAACTGGCCCCACGTGAGGCCGGGGTCGAGGGTCACGGCCGCCTCGTTGCCGAGCTCGAGGAGCCGGCCGCGGTCCTGCTCGCGCACGCCGAGGAGGTCGGCGATGACGGTGACCGGCAGCTGTGACGCGTAGCGGTCGATGAGGTCGAAGGACTCCGCGCCGGCGAGGTCGTCGAGCAGGCCGGCAGCGACCTGGTCGACCCGGTCGCCCATCCGGCCGACCTTGCGAGCGGTGAACGCGCGCGCGACCTGCTTGCGGTAGCGGGTGTGCAGCGGCGGGTCCACGGCGAGCATCGACGGCGGGTCGACTGGGCCGAGGGTCTCGGGGTCGATCACCTTGTGGTGCAGCCACCGGAGCGGCTTCGGCAGCTCGCCCTGCCCGCCGGCGGTGCCGAACGCGTCGCTGCGCAGCACCTCGTTGACCACGGCGTGGTCGACACTCGCGGAGATCAGGTCGTTGGCGCTGATCACGCCGCGCCCGCGCAGCTCCTCGTACGCCGGGAACGGGTCCCGCCGCAACGAGGGGTCCATGACCATCCGGCTGATGAGGTCGCCGCGGCGGGCACCGCGCTGGATCAACGCCCGCTGGAGGCCGTGGGCGAGCCCCCAGGCGGCGAACGAGCGCGGGACGTCCAGCGCCGTACGCACCCGGCCGCGTCCTGCCCGGCCACGTCCTTCCCGGCCGGGGAGGGCGGCGTCAGGCGACGACACGGGGGGTGCCCTCGGCCTCAAGCACCCGCAGCACGCCGCGGGCGCGACGGGCCAGCTTGCGGCGCTGCTCCTCGAGCTCCCGCTCGGGGAGGTGGGTGTCGAGCTGAGCGTTGACCGTCAGCTGCCAGCGGTAGCGCAGGGCGGTCAGCAGGCCGGCGCGGTCGCCGAACAGCTCGGCGTACTCGCTGCGCCAGGGCAGCACGGGGGACTCGGCGTGGGCGAGCTCCTCCTCGACGGCCCTCAGCACCTGCCAGCGACGGTGTGTCTCGCTCCAGGTCATCGTCATCACGACCTCTCTGTCGTCCCAGTCGATCCGCGGAGCCCCGGGGTCCTCCGGGGCGATGGGTCGAAGGTACGCAGCGACGAGGGGTCCGGGCATCGGCCGACGGCAGTCATTCCACCTCCTACCAGGGGAGGACGTCGCGCACCTCCCGCGGCCTGATGACTGCGGCCTTGCTGCTCCCTAGGCTGGTGGGCATGCTGCGCTGGCTGCGGACCGGGATCGAGGCGAACCTCGACCGGCACCAGATCCTCTATCCCTGGTGGGTACCGCTGGTGTCCCACCTGGGTCAGGTGGCCGCCGTGCTGGTCAGCCTCGCGCTGCGCGACGCGCTCTGGCCACTCGACCCGCTGCTGGTGTGCGTGCCGCTCGTCATGGGATCGGCGCTGATCCAGTTCACGACCAGCCGTTGGCTGCCGTGGTGGCTCGACATCGCGGGCACGTTCGTCGCGGCGTCGCTGCTGCTGGCCCGGCCGCCTGAAGGCGTGGTGGACCTGGCGCCGGCGATGCTCGCCCTCGCGACAGCCGAGATCACGGCCCGCGACGGGATCCCGGAGGGCCTCGCCGTCGCCGGGATCGCCCAGCTGGTGCTGGTCGCCGCTGCCCTCGGACCCGGCCTCGACGGGGCACCGCTCTACACCTTCGTGCTCGTCCTCGGCTTCGTCATCGGCTCGATGCTGCTGTGGCAGATGCGGGCCCTGATCGCGGAGCGCAGGGCCCGCGAGCAGGCATGGGACCAGGCGACCACCGCCGAGCGCGAGCGGATCGCACGCGAGATCCACGACCTGGTGGCGCACTCGTTGAGCATCTCGCTGCTGCAGGTCACCGGCGCCCGCCGGGCCCTGCGCGACGTCACCGGCACCGCCGACCCGGCCGAGACGGCGGAGGCCGTCGCGGAGGTCGATGCCGCCCTGGCCGACGCCGAGCAGGTCGGCCGGCGCGCGATGGCCGACATCCGCCGTACCGTCAGCGCGATGGCCGACGGCGCCCCCGACCGCCATGCGCTCCCCGGCGCCGCCGACATCGCCGCGCTGGTGCGGGAGATGAGCGGCGCCGGCCTCGAGGTCGAGTACGACGAGCAGGGCGACCCCGCCTCCCTGCCGGCCGCCACGGGGCTCGGCCTCTACCGGATCGCGCAGGAGTCGCTCGCCAATGTCGCCCGCCACGGCGGCACCGACGCGCGGGCGCGGGTCCGGTTCCAGGTCGACGGCGCGGGTGCGCGCCTGCGGATCAGCAACCCGCTCCCGGCCGGGCGGCCCCGCGGCGACGGCCTCGGCTCCGGGCTGGCCGGCATGCAGGCCCGGGCGACCCAGCTGGGCGCCACGCTCGAGGCCGGCCCGACCGCCGAGGGGTGGACGGTCGACGTACGGCTCGGGGCCGGCGGCCGACTCGGCGTCGACCTGCCCTGTGGCCGCACGATCGCGAGCCCGATCGGGAAGGCGGGACTCGCATGACGCCCGAGCAGGCGACCCGGGTGGTCCGCGTCGTCCTCGTCGACGACCAGGAGCTGGTGCGCTCCGGCCTGCGGCGGATCCTGCGCCGCCGCGACGGCTTCGAGATCGTCGCGGAGTGCGGCGACGGCAGCGAGGTGCCGGGCGCGCTCGACGGCCTGGCCACTGGCACCGGCGAGGACGCCGACCCGGGCGTGGACGTCGTGGTCATGGACCTGCGGATGCGGACCGTCGACGGCATCACCGCGACCGCCGGCGTCGTCGCCCGCCCCGACGGGCCGCCCGTGCTGGTGCTGACCACCTTCGACGACGACGAGATGCTGTCCGGCGCGCTGCGCGCGGGTGCCGCCGGCTTCCTGCTCAAGGACTCCTCCGCCGACGACCTGATCCGCGCGGTGCGCACCGTCGCCGACGGCGGCCACTGGCTCGACCCGTCGGTGACCGGGCGGGTGCTGCAGGCGTTCCGCGGCGGCCCGCCCGTCACCGCCCGCGCCAGGGCCGCGACCGATCCACTCACCGCCCGCGAGCTCGAGGTCCTCCGCGCCATCGCCCTGGGCCGCAGCAACGGCGAGATCGCCGACGACCTGGTGATCTCCGAGCTGACGGTGAAGAGCCACGTCGGCCGGATCTTCACCAAGCTCGGCCTGCGCGACCGGCCCGCCGCGATCGTCTACGCCTACGACCACGGCCTGGTGGCGCCCGGCCGCTCCTGAGCCGCCGCGCACCCTCCGTCCTCGTCCTGGCGTGGGCGCGCGGTCGACGGCTGCCCACCGCCGGGTGACGGTCGTCACAAAGTTGCACTAGATCCACGTTTGGTGCAAAGATGCACTCATGGATCAGCTGTGCACGAACCGTCGCGAGACGAAGCGGTACCAGACCGCTCTGCGGTTGCAGCAGTGCGCGGTGCAGCTCACCGTCGAGCGCGGCTTCGACGGCTGGACGATCGACGACCTCGCCGTCGCGGCCGACGTGTCCCGCCGGACCGTGTTCAACTACTTCGACGGCAAGGCCGAGGTCGTCCTCGGACCCGAGCCCGAGGTCGACGAGCAGCTGATGGCCGAGTTCGTCGCGGGCGGTCCCACGGGCCGGCTCTTCGACGACCTGATCGTGCTCGCCCACGAGGCGACCCGCGAGAAGGCCGACACCGACCACCAGATGGCCGCCGTGCGCGAGGCCGTCATGAACGACCCGCGCCTGATCAAGCTCGTCCACGAGCGCTTCGAGGTCGCCGCCGCCCTGCTCGGCGACTGCATGCGCCAGCGCGAGGGCGACGACTTCCCCGTCGCGCGCTCCCGCACCATCCTGCGCCTGCTCATCACCTGCTTCGACGACGCCCTCGAGCGCACCGCCGCCGACAGCACCCGCACCTTCCACGAGCACTTCGACGCCTGCGTCGCGGACATCCGCAGCGCTCTCGCCTGAAGCCCCGCCCGACCCGCTCCACGTCCCTTCCCC
>DATLIG010000211.1:0-9112 GCA_035539555.1 Nocardioides sp.
GGCTCGGGGTCGGGGTCGGCGAGCGGTCGCCGTCGCCGCGCAGGCCGACGACTGCTGCGGTGACGGCGACCAGGGCCACGGCTGCCGTCGCGCCCGCCACGGCGCGGGTCGTGCGACGCCGGGCGACCGTCCGGCGCACGCCGGCCGCCGTCGGGGCGTCGGCGGTGGTCAGGTCGCTGCCGAAGGTCTCGCGCAGCGCGTCCTCGAGGCGGTTCATGACGTCTCCCCGGTGTCGGCGAAGGTCGGGAGCTGCTGGCGCAGGGCCAGCATCGCCCGGTTGGCCTGGCTCTTCACGGTGCCGACCGAGCAGCCGAGGACCTCGGCGGTCTGCGCCTCGGTGAGGTCCTCGTAGTAGCGCAGCGCGATCACCGCCCGCTGCCGCGGAGGCAGGGCGCGTACGGCGGCCAGCAGCTCGTGGTCGGGTGGGCGGTCGTGATGGGCTCGGTCCCGGTCCGTGGCGGGTGCGAGGGGGCGCTCGCGCCGTACCTTGCGCCACACCGAGATGCTCCGGTTGACCATCGCCCGCCGGACGAACGCCTCAGGGTCGTCGAGCCGGCGCCACCGGACCAGCGCGCGCTCGAGGGCGTCCTGCACGAGATCGGCTCCGCGCTGCTCGTCGCCGGTCAGCGCACGGCCCAGGCGCAGCAGGTGGGGGAGCCGTCCCGCGACGAACGCGTCGAACGCCGCGTCGTCCCGGTCCCGGTCCCGGTCCATGACCGCACCTCCCTGGCTGAGCTCCATGCCCCGATGACGCACCAGCGCCCGGAATGGTTGTACGCGATTTTCCCGGCGCCCGGGCCCGCTCCCTAGACTGACCGTCCGTGGGCCACATCCAGATCACGCCGTCGATCCTCAACTCCGACTTCGCCCGGCTCGGCGAGGAGGTCGCCCGGATCCCCGGCGCCGACTGGGTCCACGTCGACGTCATGGACAACCACTTCGTGCCCAACCTGACGTTCGGTCCGGCGATGGTCGAGGCGCTGGCGCGGGTCAGCCCGGTGCCGCTCGACGCGCACCTGATGATCGAGGACGCCGACCGCAACGCCCCGGCGTACGTCGAGGCCGGCTGCGGCTCCGTGACCTTCCACGTGGAGGCGGCGAAGGCCCCGGTCCGGCTGGCTCGCGAGATCCGCGCCGCGGGGGCGCGGGCATCCATGGCTCTCAAGCCGGCGACCCCGATCGAGCCCTACGAGGACCTGCTGCCCGAGCTCGACATGGTGCTGATCATGACCGTGGAGCCGGGCTTCGGGGGCCAGAAGTTCCTCGACATGTGCCTGCCGAAGATTCGTCGCACCCGCGCGCTGATGGAGAAGCACGGCGTCGAGACCTGGCTCCAGGTCGACGGCGGCGTCTCGCTCGAGACGATCGAACGATGCGCGGAGGCGGGCGCCGACGTGTTCGTCGCCGGCTCGGCCGTGTACTCCGCCGAGGACCCCGACGCGATGGTGGCCGCGCTGCGGGCGAAGGCCGAGGACGCGCGCGCCTGACCACCTAGTGGCCGGGCGCCTCCTCGAGCTCGACGGCGACGTCGGGACGGTTCCGCACGACCCATCCGAGGACCTGTTGCAGCTCATCGATCCCGTTGCCGCCGACCACGACGGTGAGCGCCGCGGCGGGCACGGTGAGACCGAACGAGTGCGCCAGGTCGGCACTGAGGCCAGGTGCCCCGACGGTCCTGATGTCGCCGTCGTGACGGGCGACGAAGCGCAGCACGGGCAGGTGCTCGGCCTCGTCGACGTACGGCGGCACGATCTCCCACCAGCCCACCTCGACCACTGCCACGTCGGGCCAGGTGAGCATGGCCGCGAGGTCGGTGCCGTGGACGGTCACGCCGACACCGTCGAGGGTCACGTCGGTGGGGTGCTGCAACCGTGGGCGTGGCCGGGTGAGGCTGAACACGCCCCACCCGAGGATCACGGCTCCGGCGAGCACCAGCATCAGTGCGTTGAGCCGGTCGGTCCCGGCCAGGTCCTGGGTCGAGATCGCGACGAGGGGAGCCACCACCAGCGCGGCGCCGATCGGCAGCGCGGCGAGCGCACTGCGGAGAGGTCCGCTGTCCGGCGCGGGCAGCCGGAGGTCCAGCGGTCCGGTGCTCGAGCTCTCCATGGGGCGCAGCCTAGGGTGGCCGCATGGATCCTCGCGCCGAAACGCCCGTCGTCGCGGCGATCCACGTCGCGAAGGCGACCCGGCTGCCGATGCAGCCGAAGGACGCCGTCGAGGTGGAGACGGGCAAGGGCATCGTGGGGGACCGCTACCACGGCACGCGGCACCGCCACGTCACCGTGCAGAGCCGGGAGACGCTCGACGAGGCGGCGCGGGTGTTCGGCCGCGAGGTGCCCTCGGAGCTGACCCGGCGCAACCTGACGATCGACCGGGGCGTCGTACCCCGCGACCCGGGGGCGCGGATCCGGGTGGGGGACGTTCTCCTGGAGGTGGTGCGGGTGGCGGCGCCGTGCAAGCTGCTCGACGACACGATCGGCGCCGGAGCGCAGGAGGCGCTCCGGCGCCGGGCCGGGACCGTGTTCCGGGTGCTCGAGGGTGGGACGATCCGACTCGGCGACCCGGTGGACCTAGCGGTGGAGCCAGCGATGGAGGGCGAGCTCAGCTCTCCACTGCCGCGTCCAGCGTGATCGGGACCGCGGTCAGCGCCTTGCTGACCGGGCAGCCGACCTTGGCCGCGCCGGCGGCGGCCTGGAAGGCGTCCTCGTCGAGGCCCTCGACCTCGGCGCGCACGGTGAGCTTGATGGCGGTCAGCTGGAAGCCGCCCGCCGGGTCCGGGCCGAGCGTGACGTCGGCCGAGACGTCGAGCGCGACGGGGTTGCCGCCGGCCTTGGTGATCTCGTTGGACAGCGACATCGCGTAGCAGGCCGAGTGGGCCGCACCGATGAGCTCCTCCGGGCTGGTGGTGCCGTCGGCGTCGTCCGCGGCACGCTTGGGGAAGGACACCTCGAAGGTGCCGGCCCCCGACGAGGTCAGCTCGACCTGGCCGGAGCCGTCCTGCAGGCCGCCGTTCCAGGCAGTGCGACCGGTGCGAGTGGGCATGGTGGTTCCTCTCGGTAGGGATGGAGATCAGTTGTGTAGTGCACAAGATAGTCGCCCACGAGGTATATTCCAACCATGAGGAAGTCAGCCCTCGCCGTACCCGTCCTGGACGACCTGATCTGCTTCGACCTGTACGCCGCCTCGCGCCAGGTGACCGCGGCCTACCGGCCGATCCTCGGCGAGCTCGGCCTGACCTACCCGCAGTACCTCGTGCTCGTCGTCCTCGGCGGGCACGACGAGATGCTGATCAAGGACGTGGGTCGCGAACTGCGCCTCGACCACGCGACGCTGTCGCCGCTGCTGCGCCGTCTCGAGCGCGACGGCCTGCTGACCCGGCGTCGCAGCGTTGACGACGAGCGCGCCGTGGTGGTGGCGCTGACGGACGCCGGTCGCACCGTCCACGCGCGCTTCGGCGACGTGCATTGCCGGATCGCCGACGCACTCGGGATCAGCGCCGAGCAGGCGGACCAGCTGCGCGGCATCCTGCGGGGGCTGACCGCGCAGCTCGGCTGAGGAAGGCCGGTCAGGCCGGGGTCAGCACGCAGTCGGCGAGCACGGGGGAGCCGTCCCGCTCCCCGCCCTCGATCGTGGCGGAGCCGATGATCGCGTCGTCCGTGCGCCAGCCGGCGACCCGGATCGTCTCGCCCGGGAACACGACGCCGGAGAACCGGCCGGTGAACCCGCCGACCTTCGAGGCGTCGCCGCCCAGCAGGGCGTCGGTGAGCTCGCGCAGCACGATGCCCCACGAGCACAGCCCGTGCAGGATCGGGGCCGGGAAGCCGGCGGCCTTCGCGAAGTCGGGGTCGGCATGCAGCGGGTTGCGGTCGCCGCAGAGCCGGTAGAGCAGGGCCTGCTGTGGCGTCACGGTGTACGACGACAGGTGGTCCGCGTCGCGCTCGGGCACCTCGACGGAGGTGGCCGAGCCGCGGTCGCCGCCCCAACCGCCCTCGCCCTTGACGAAGATCGACGAGCGCACCCGCCACAGCTCCTCGCCGGTGGTGTCGGACGTGGCGACCCCCTCCTGCCAGATGACGGCGGCCTTGCCCTTGTCCCAGACGTCGGTGAGCGTGGTGCGGATCGTCGCCGTGCCGGACGTCGGGAGCGGGCCGGAGACGGAGATCGACTGGGCGCCGTGCACGACCTGGGCGAGGTTGATGTCGCAGCCGGGGAGGTCGAGCGGCGGCGGGTCGGTCTCGTGGAAGGTGGGCGCGACGACGCCGAAGGACGGCAGCACCTGCAGCGCGGCGTTGTCGAGCGTGTACCGGAGGGCGTCGGCGGAGAGGTTGTCGCCCGCGCGGGCGCCGGCTCCGATGCCGAGGTGGTAGAGCAGCACGTCGGACTCGGTCCAGCTGAACGTGCGCGCGCCGAGGTCCGCGCCGATCGCGACGGACGGGTCGATGGGCATCAGGCGGGTCCTTCGTTCGTGGCGATGTCCTCGGCGGCGAGGTAGCCGAAGACCAGGGCGGGGCCGATCGTGCCGCCCGGGCCCGGGTAGGTGTTGCCCATCACGGCCGACGACACGTTGCCGGCGGCGTACAGGCCCTCGATGACGGTGCCGTCCTCGCGCAGCACGCGGGCCCGCTCGTCGGTGACGAGGCCGCCCTTCGTGCCGAGGTCGCCGGCGACGATCCTGACCGCGTAGAACGGGCCCTTCTCGATGGGCGCGAGCGAGCAGTTCGGCTTCACGGTCGGGTCCGAGTAGTACTTGTCGTAGGCGCTCTCGCCCCGGTGGAAGTCCTCGTCGATGCCGGCGCGGGCGAAGCCGTTGAACCGCTCGACGGTCGCGTCCAGCGAGCCCTCGGGCAGGCCCAGCTCGTCGGCGAGCTCGGCCAGCGAGTCGGCGCGGGTGACCACGCCCTCCTTGTACCAGCGGCCCGGGAAGGGCTGGCGGCCGGCGAGCCCGGCGAAGAGGTAGCGATTGCGGTAGGTCTGGTCGAAGACGAGGTACGACGGCACGTGGCTCACGCCGGTGGCCTCGCCCTTGTACATCTCGTGGGTGGCCTCGACGTACGGCAGCGCCTCGTTCATGTAGCGCTGGCCGGCGGCGTTGACCATGATCGAGCCGGGCAGGTTGCGCTCGGCGAGGCAGAACCACGCGCGTCCGGGCAGGGGGATCGTCGGGCCCCACCAGGCGTCGTCGAGCAGGTCGGTCGCCGCCCCGGCGGCCGTGCCGGCGAGCAGCCCGCCGCCGGTGTTGGACACGGCGCCGGTCGACCACTCGGTCGAGGTGGGCTGGGGGAGGAACTTGTCGCGCAGCTCCTGGCTGTGCTCGAAGCCGCCGGAGCCGAGGATCACACCACGGGTCGCGCGGATCTCGCGGGTCTGGCCGTCCTGTTCGACGACGACGCCGACGACGCGGCCGTCCTCGACGAGCAGGTCCTGCAGCGACGTCTCGTACTCGACGGGCACGCCGGCGTCGCGGAGGCCCTGGCGCAGGCCGATCGCGATGGCGTTGCCCATCGCGTACATCTTCTTGCCGAGCAGCAGCGACAGCACGCGCTTCAGCATCACGCGAATCATCGTGAGCGGGCCCTTGATCGTGCGCAGGCCGAGGCTGATCTTGCGGTAGTCGCGCTGCATCACGATCAGGTTGGCCGGCGCCTTCGTGTACGGCGGGTGCAGCCGCTCGAGCTCGTCGCCGAGGAAGCGCGCGTCCATCGGCACCGGCTCGACGCTGCGGCCGCGTGCCCGGCCACCGGGCTGCTCGGGCAGGTAGTCGGCGTACTCCGGGACCCAGGTGAACTTCAGGGGCGTGTGGTCGCGGAGGAAGTCCATGACCTCGGGGCCGCGGTCGATGTAGGTGTCGCGGCGCACCTTCGGGACGACGTCGCCGACGATCGCGTCGAGGTAGGTCTTGGCCGTGTCCCGGTCGCCGGGATCGTCCTGTCCCGCGGCCTTGAGGGCGTAGTTGCCGGGGATCCAGACGCCGCCGCCGGAGCGGGCGGTGGAGCCGCCGAAGTACTTGCTCTTCTCGACCAGCACGGTGTCGAGGCCCTTGCGGGAGGCGGCGAGGGCGGCGGCCATGCCGGCGCCACCGGCGCCGACGACCACGACGTCGTAGGACTCCTTCATGCGAAAAACTGTAACAGGTTCTAGTATGTCCGGGTGACCTCCACCCCAGCGATCCAGAGCGGTGCGATCTCGGCCGCCGTCGAGCGCCTGGCGACCGCCCAGGCGACCCGCGTGCCCTGTGCCGCGGTGCGGGACCTGATCGGCACCGACGACCTTCCCGCAGCCTATGCCGTCCAGCAGGGCCTCGTGCAGGCCCGGATCGCCGGGGGAGTCAGCGTCGTCGGGCGCAAGATCGGCGCCACCTCCGAGGCGGTCCAGAAGCAGCTCGGCGTCGACCAGCCCGACTTCGGCTACCTGCTCTCCGACATGGACGTCAGCGACGGCGTGGACGGGGCGCCCATCTCGATGCGCACGCTCGTCCAGCCACGGGTCGAGGCAGAGGTCGCCTTCGTGCTGGCCCGGGACATCGACGTACCGGAGGAGCAGATCACGCTCGAGCTGGTCCGCGAGGCCGTCGAGGTGGCCCTGCCGGCGCTCGAGATCGTCGACTCCCGCATCGGGAACTGGGACATCGGCTTCACCGACACCGTCGCCGACAACGCCTCCAGCGGCCTGTTCGTCGTCGGCCGGGAAGGGCTGCCTCTCGGTGCGGTCGACGGGGGCGGGATCGAGCCCCGGGATGTCGTCATGTCCCTCACCATCAACGGCGAGGAGCGCTCGTCCGGCACCGGCGCCGCGTGCCTCGGTGACCCGCTCGAAGCACTGCGCTGGCTGGCCGTCCAGGCCGCCCGCTTCGGTGACCCGCTGCGCGCGGGCCACCTGATCCTGTCCGGGGCCCTCGGCCCCTTCGTGCCGTTCGCCCCGGGTGACCGGGTGACGGCGTCCATCAGCGGGTTCGCGCCCCTGACCGTCTCGTTCGAGGAGTAAGACGTGAGTGGAAAGAAGCTGACGGCCGCGATCGTCGGCCCCGGCAACATCGGCACGGACCTGCTCTACAAGCTGCTGCGCAGCGACGTGATCGAGCCGCGCTGGATGATCGGCGTCGACCCGGCGTCCGAGGGCCTGCGCCTCGCGGCCGACAAGGGCCTCGTCGCCAGCCACGAGGGCGTCGACTGGCTGCTCAAGCAGGACGAGCTCCCGGACCTGCTCTTCGAGGCCACCTCGGCCTACGTCCACCGCGAGTACGCCCCCCGGTACGCCGAGGCCGGCATCCGTGCCGTCGACCTGACCCCGGCCGCGGTCGGCCCCGCCGTCATCCCGCCCGTGAACGGCGAGGAGCACGTGGGTGCGCTCAACGTCAACATGATCACCTGCGGCGGCCAGGCCACCATCCCGATGGTCAACGCCGTCTCCCGCGTCACCCCGGTGCCGTACGCCGAGATCGTCGCCTCGGTCTCGTCCGCCTCGGCCGGGCCCGGCACGCGCGCCAACATCGACGAGTTCACCCGGACCACCTCGGCCGGCGTGGAGAGCATCGGTGGGGCCGAGAAGGGCAAGGCGATCATCATCCTCAACCCGGCCGAGCCGCCCATGATCATGCGCGACACGATCTTTTGCGCCGTCGACCCGGACGCCGACACCGACGCGATCGCCGAGTCCGTGCACCGGATGGAGAAGGCCGTCCAGGAGTACGTCCCGGGCTACCGGCTGCTGCAGGAGCCGCAGTTCGACGGCCCCTCGGACTTCACCCGGGGCATGCGCCGGGTCTCCATCTTCGTCGAGGTCGAGGGCGCGGGCGACTTCCTGCCGCCGTACGCCGGCAACCTCGACATCATGACGGCCGCCGCCACCCAGGTCGGCCAGAACATCGCCCGCTCGATCCTCGCGGAGGCCTGAGATGACTGCCAGCAACGCCGACATCAACGCCCTGAACCGGACCTGGTCGGGCATCCACGGCGACGAGCCCGGTGCCGATCGTTGGGGCAAGCTCGACCTGCGCCTGACCGACACCTGCCTGCGCGACGGCTCGCACCACAAGCGGCACCAGTTCACCGGCCAGGAGGTCGAGGACATCGTGCGGGCGCTCGACGAGTCGGGCGTCCCGGTCATCGAGGTCACCCACGGCGACGGCCTCGGTGGCTCGTCGTTCAACTACGGCTTCTCCCGTACGCCGGAGCAGGAGCTCATCAAGATCGCGGCCGAGACCGCCAAGCGCGCCAAGATCGCCTTCCTGATGCTGCCCGGCCTGGGCACCAAGGACGACATCCGCGCCGCGCAGGACAACGGCGGCCAGATCTGCCGCGTCGCGACCCACTGCACCGAGGCCGACGTCTCCATCCAGCACTTCGGCCTCGCCCGCGAGCTCGGGCTCGAGACCGTCGGCTTCCTGATGATGAGCCACACCCAGCCGCCCGAGGTGCTGGCGAAGCAGGCACGGATCATGGTCGACGCCGGCTGCCAGTGCGTGTACGTCGTCGACTCGGCCGGCGCGCTGATCATGGAGCAGACCGCGGACCGGGTCGCGGCCGTCGTCGCCGAGATCGGCGGCCAGGCCGACGTGGGCTTCCACGGCCACGAGAACCTCGGCCTCGGCGTCGCCAACACCGTCATCGCGGCCCGCGCGGGCGCCACGCAGATCGACGGCTCGGTCCGCCGCTTCGGCGCCGGCGCTGGCAACACGCCGCTCGAGGCGTTCGTCGGTGTGTGCGACAAGCTCGGCTGGACCACGGGCGTCGACTTCCTCAAGATCGTCGACGCGTCCGAGGACGTCATCAAGCCGGCCATGCCGGAGGAGTGCCAGCTCGACCGGATGACGCTGATGATGGGCTACGCCGGCGTCTACTCGAGCTTCCTCAAGCACGCAGGCAACGCCGCCGAGCGCTACGGCGTCTCCGGCGCGCAGATCCTGCTCGAGGCCGGCAAGCGCAAGCTGATCGGCGGCCAGGAGGACCAGCTCATCGACATCGCGCTGCAGCTCCGGGCGAGCCAGGAGAAGCCCGTCGGCGTCTAGCACCTATCCTCGCGGGGTGCTCCGTCGTGCTCCCCAGGTCCTGCTCGGACTGCTCCTGCTGCTGCTCGTCGGCTTCGTCCTGACCCAGGCCGACGTCCACGGGCGCAC
>DATLIG010000212.1:0-2073 GCA_035539555.1 Nocardioides sp.
GAGAACGGCACCTGCTCGTCGAAGACGATCCGCCCGGGTCGCGGGCTCATCACCAGCACCCGGGAGCCGAGGAAGACCGCCTCGTCGACGCTGTGCGTGATGAACAGGATCGTCTTCCCGGTCTCGCGCCACAGCGCGAGCAGCTCATTCTGGAGCCGCTCGCGGGTGAGCGCGTCGAGGGCACCGTAGGGCTCGTCCATCAGCACGACCTCCGGGTCACCGGCGAGGACGCGGGCGATCTGCGCGCGCTGCTGCATGCCGCCGGACAGCTCGTAGGGACGGCGGTCCGCGGCGTCGGTGAGGCCGACGAGCGAGAGGTAGCGATCGGCCGTCGCCAGCCGCTCGGCCTTGCCGATCCCCCGCAGCTTCGGCCCCAGCGCGACGTTGCGGCGTACGTCGAGCCACGGATAGAGCGTCGGCTGCTGGAACACCACGCCGCGGTCCACTCCCGGACCGCGCACCAGAGACCCGCCCACGGCGATGGAGCCCGAGGACGGCGCGACGAACCCGGCGATCATCCGCAGGAAGGTGGTCTTGCCGCAGCCCGACGGCCCGGCGAGCGTGACCAGCTCGCCGGGCTCGATCGCGAGGTCGATCCGGTCGAGCGCGGGGACCGCGCCGCCGCGGGCCCGGAACTCGTGCGCCAGGCCCGCGACGTCGATGCCCTTGCTCATGAGCCCGTCCCCGTCATCCGGCCGACGCGGCGACCGAGGCGTCCACCCCGTCGCCGTACGTCGCCGCGGCAGCCACGGCCGAGATGCCGTCCTGCTGCAGCAGGAACTGCGCCGTGCCGAGCAGGTCCTGGCCCAGCTTCCTACCGAGCCAGTCGTCGCCGGCCTGGTCGGACGCCCGCAGGTAGGTCAGTCCGGCGAACTGCGCCTTGGCCTCGTCGGCGCTGACGCCGACCTCGATCGCGACGCTCTCGGCCGCCTTGTCCGGGTCGTCGAGGATCTGCTCGACGGCGTGGTCCTGCGCCTTGGCCCAGGCCTCGAGGACCTTCGGGTTCTCCTCGATGAAGCTGGTCGACGCGAGGCCCAGGTCGTAGGTCGGCTTGCCGGCCTCGGCGGTGTCCTTGCTCGAGAGGATCACCGTGCCGCCCTGCTTCTCCAGCTCGGACAGGGTCGGCTCCCAGATCCAGGCGGCGTCGATGTCGCCGTTGGCCCACGCGGGGGCGATCTGCTCCGGCTCGCTGTTGATCAGCTTGTAGTCGGCCGGGTCCTCGCCGGCGTCGGCGATCGCCTGCAGCAGCGAGTAGTGGGCGGTGGAGCCGAACGGGGTGGCGATGGTCTTGCCCTTGAGCCCCTTGATGTCGGTCGCGGCGCCGTCGCGCACGACGAGCGACTCGGCCTCGCCGATGACGTCGTGGATCCAGATCACCTTCACCGGCAGGCTCAGCGGCGCCGAGAGCGCCTTCGTCGACGGCGACGAGCCGGCCAGGCCGATGTCGATGCTGCCGGCGCCGAACGCCTGGACGACGTCGCCGCCGGAGGCGAAGTTGTTCCACTCGATGGTCGCGTTGGGCAGGCAGTTCTCGAGGATCCTCTGGTCCTTCACGACGACGTCGCCGTTGGGGATCTTCTGGTAGCCGATCCGGACCGTCCCCTCGACGGACTCGTCGGCCGTCCACGGGCAGTCGCTGGCAGCCGCCTCGGTGTCCTCCCCGAGGCTGCAGGCGGAGAGCGGGAGGACGACGGCGGCCAGCGCGGCGGCGGCGGTCCAACGGGAGGTCTTCATGGTCAGGCCTTTCCTCGCCACGGGACGACGAGCTTCTCGATGGTGCGGATGACGGCGTCAAGGGCGATCGCGGTGAGGCCGATGACGAGGATGCAGGCGACCGACAGCGCGATCTTGTTCTGCGTTCCCGAGAGGTAGGCCAGGCCCCCGATGCCCGGCAGACCGTTGACGAGCTCCGCGGCCACGACCGTGGTCCACGCGAAGCCCACGGCGACGCGCAGGCCGGACAGGATGTCCGGCAGCGTCGCGGGGAGGACGACCTGGGTCGTCAGCTGGAGACCGGACGCCCCGAGGCTCCGGGCGGCGTTGAGCTGGTCCTCGCGCACCCCGCGCACCCCG
>DATLIG010000213.1:0-3013 GCA_035539555.1 Nocardioides sp.
GCTTCGCACCGCCGGGCGCGGTGCCCCCGGCCGTACCCCCGGCAGCCGGACCCCCGACGCCTGCCCTCGGCGTACCCGCCGCGCCGCCCGTCCCGGGTGCTCGCCCCGCCGGCGCGCCGGGCCTGCCGCCCGCCATCGCGGGCAACGCCGCCACCCAGATCCTCGCCGCCGCACCGCGCCCCGGCGCCCCGGGCCAGCCCGGTCCGGTGCCGCAGCGCACCGGTCCCGACCTGCTGCTCGTCGTCGAGGGACGCGAGCACCGCTTCCGCCACCCGGCCCAGGTCACGATCGGCCGGCGCAGCGACTGCACCGTCGTCGTCGCCGACCCCGCCTGCTCGCGGGTGCACGGCCGGATCGACGCCCAGCCCGGCGGCTGGACCTACACCAACCTCTCCAACGAGGGCACCTGGCTCGACGGCCGCCGGATCGACAACCGGCGCTTCGACGAGCGGATCGCGGTGCGCCTGGGCCACCCGGTCGCCGGCACCGAGCTGACCCTCGTGCCGATCCTGTCGGCGGCCGAGGAGGAGCGCCGGATCGCCCGTCGCCGGCTGCGCAGGCGACTGGTCGTCATCGGCGCTGCCGCAGCGGTCGTGCTGCTCATCGCGGGCGTGCTCGGCGCCGCCTGGCTGATCGGCCGTGACGACGACGGGGACCGTCGCGCCGACGGCGACACGTCGCAGGAGCCGGGCACGGGCAACGACAGCTCGATGGACTCGCTCAGCAACGAGGAGCTCGACTCCGCGAAGGCCGCCACGGTGAAGATCACCGGCGACAGCCACTCCCTGAGCACGGGCGAGGAGTTCAGCTACGGAGGCTCGGGCTCGATCATCCGCAAGGACGGCCTGATCCTCACCAATGCCCACGTCGCGGCGCCGGAGTCGCCGGGTCTGGTCGAGCAGTACGGCGAGAGCATCCGGATCGCCAACCCGGAGTACCTCCTCATCCACCTGACCGACGGCATGACGGACACCAACGCGCCCGCCGAGTACCGCGCACGCGTGATCCAGGCCGACGGCTACCTCGACGTCGCCGTCATCCAGATCTACGCGAAGGCCGACGGGAGCGACCTCGACGGCGACCTCGACCTGCCGACGGTGCCGATCGGCTCCTCCGGCGAGCTGCGGGCCGGCGACGACGTCACCGTGCTCGGCTTCCCGGCCGTGGCGCGCTCGGAGGACTCGATCACGGTCACCACGGGCGTCATCTCGACGGTCATCAACGACCCGGAGTTCGGGCCGGGCTACGAGCTGGACACCGATGCCCGGATCGCGCCCGGCAACTCGGGTGGCATGGCGATCAACAACGATGCCGAGCTGATCGGCATCCCGACCGCGCTGCTGTCCGACGAGGGCGGCTCGGCGGTGCTGAGCGGCCGGATCCGGTCGATCGACGTGGTGAAGGGCCTGATCGACCGCGCGGAGGCTGCGGTCGACTGAGTCCGGCCGGTGGTCGGCCCGGTGGTCGAGCCGGTGGTCGGCCCGGTGGTCGAGGAGGTCGCGCAGCGACCGTCACGAGACCCCGGTCCGGCTCAGCTCGCCTTCTTGGCGGCTGCCTTCTTCGTGGCGGTCCTCTTGGCGGGCGCCTTCTTCGCCGGGGTCTTCCTCGCAGCAGCGGCCTTCTTGGCAGGGGTCTTCTTCGCGGCGGTCTTCTTCGCCGTCGCCTTCTTCGCCGGCGCCGGCTCGCTCTCGCCGCGGCTGGTCTTGGCCGCCTCGACGGAGCGCTGCAGCGCCGCGAGCAGGTCGACGACCTCGCCACCGGTCTTGGCCGACGTCTCGGTGCGCTGCACCTCGCCGCCCTCGATCTTCGCCTTCACGACGGCGTTGACCGCGTCGGCGTAGTCGTCCTCGAACTCGGACGGGTCGAAGTCGCCGGAGAGGGTCTCGATGAGCATCTGCGCCATCTTCACCTCGGCGTCCTTGACCTCGCCGGCCTCGACGCTGAAGTCGGGCTGGCGGATCTCGTCGGGCCACATCATCGTCTGCAGGACGATCACCTCGCCGGCGTCGGTCTCACGGACCCGCAGCACGGCCGTCGTGGTGCGCTGACGCAGCGCGACGGTGACGACGGCCATCCGCTTCGAGTCGAGGAGCGCCTGGCGGAGCAGGGCATAGGGCTTGGCGCCGGTGCCCTCGGGCTCCAGGTAGTAGCTCTTCTCGAACAGCATCGGGTCGATCTGGTCGACCGGGACGAACTTCTCGACGGCGATCTCGCGTGACGAGGTCGTGGGCAGGTTGGCCATGTCGTCGTCGGTCAGGACGACCATCTCGCCGTCCTCGGTCTCGAAGCCCTTGGCGATGTCGGAGTACGGCACCTCCTCGCCGTCGATCGCGCACACGCGCTGGTACTTGATCCGGCCGCCGTCCTTGGCGTGGACCTGCCGGAACGAGACGTCGTGGCTCTCGGTCGCGCTGTAGAGCTTGACCGGCACGCTGACGAGGCCGAAGGAGACGGCACCCTTCCAGATCGCACGCATGCCCTGAGGGTACCCGTGGCCACCCCCACCAGCCGCCTGCGAGCATGAGCGGGTGGACCAGACCATCGGCATCGTCGGCGGCGGGATCGTCGGTCTTGCCGTGGGGCGGGAGATCACCCGCCGCCGTCCCGGCACGACGGTGGTGGTGCTCGAGAAGGAGGACCGGGTCGGCACCCACCAGACCGGCCACAACTCCGGCGTCGTCCACGCGGGCATCTACTACCGCCCCGGCAGCCTCAAGGCGACGCTGTGCACGCGCGGCCGGCTGCTGCTGCGCGACTACTGCGCCGAGCACGCGCTGCCGTACGACGAGTGCGGCAAGCTCGTCGTCGCCGTCGATCCGGACGAGATGGGCCGCTTCGAGGCGCTCGAGCGGACGGCCCGGGAGAACGGCGTCCCGGGGCTGCGCCGCCTCGACGGCGCGGCGCTGGCCGAGGTCGAGCCGCACGCGGTCGGCCTCGCGGCCCTGCACTCGCCGCACACGGCGATCACCGACTACGTCGCCGTGGCGCAGAGCCTGGCCGCCGACATCGTCGC
>DATLIG010000214.1:0-8514 GCA_035539555.1 Nocardioides sp.
GGTCAGGCCGCGGTCGAGCGGGTGCTCGCGGCCAACGGCATCGACCTCGGCTCCTCGGTCCTGTACGACGGCAGCGGGCTCTCCCGCGACAACCGGCTCGCGCCGGAGGTGCTCGTCGGCGTACTCCGCTGGGCGGCGTCGGACGACCACCCGCAGCTCCGCCCGCTGCTGGCCGCCCTGCCGGTCGCCGGCTACACCGGCTCGCTCGCCCACCGGATGGACCACGGGCCGCCCGCCGGCCGCGGCCGGGTCCGTGCCAAGACCGGCACCCTCACCGGGGTGTCGTCGCTGGCCGGGATCGCCGTGGACCGCCGGGGCAACCTGATGGTGTTCGCGCTGATGGCGGACCGGGTGAGGCCGGACCGGAGCGGGCTGGCCCGCACCTCGATGGACGACGCCGCCGCGGCGCTGGGTGCCTGCAGCTGCGGACGCTGACGCACACGTCGGTCGAGGAGGCCATCGGTTCGTCCGCCACGACGCGGTCCGCCGTCCGGGCGACACGAGACCCATTTCGTCCCCGTCTACGCTTCCCCCATGTCCGCCTCCAGCGCCGAGCTCCCGCAGATGATCGACTGGGGCCTGGCCGTCGCGCTGGGCAGCCGCCTCGCGGGCGAGGGCCCCGTCGTCACGCGGGCCGAGGCCGACGAGGCCGTGGCCGAGCTGCGGGCCGGCGCGAACCGCTCCACCGGGCTGGTCCGGGAGTTCACCGGCCTGGACGCGCCCGACGGCACGGCTCCGATCCTCGTGGTCGACCGGCCGGGCTGGGTGCGGGCCAACGCCGAGGGCTTCGCCATCGCGACCCGTCCGATGGTGGAGAAGCTGGTCGCGCACAAGCCACCGTCCGGGCTGGCGCTGAAGGTCGGCTCGAAGGTGACCGGAGCCGAGGTCGGCGGCCTGCTGGGCTTCCTGGCCGGCAAGGTGCTGGGCCAGTTCGACCCGTTCCACCCCGACCACGGCCGGCTGCTGCTGGTGGCGCCCAACATCGTCCACGTCGAGCGCGAGCTCGGCGTCGACCCGCACGACTTCCGCCTGTGGGTGTGCCTGCACGAGGAGACCCACCGGGTGCAGTTCACCGCGGTCCCGTGGATGCGTGACCACCTGTTCTCCGAGATCGAGGCGATCAGCGACACCGTCGATCCCGGCGGCCTCCTCGACGGCGGCGTCGAGCGGATCGCCGAGGCGATGAAGGCGGCCCGCAGCGGCGGCAGCATCGTCGACATGTTCAGCACCCCCGAGCAGCGCGAGGTCCTGGACCGGGTGACCGGCATGATGTCGCTGCTCGAGGGCCATGCCGACGTGGTCATGGACGACGTCGGACCGACCGTGATCCCCAGCGTCGGCGACATCCGCAAGAAGTTCACCAAGCGCCGCCAGGGCGTCGGTGCGCTCGACCGGATCCTGCGGCGGCTGCTCGGCCTCGAGGCCAAGATGGCGCAGTACCGCGACGGCGCCCAGTTCGTCCGCGCCGTCGTCGACAAGGTCGGCATGGACGAGTTCAACGCCGTCTGGGCCGGTCCCGAGAACCTTCCCGGCAAGGCCGAGCTGGCCGACCCGGAGGGCTGGATCCGCCGCGTCCTCGGCTGAGGTCGAGCCGATGGGCCTCCACCCCGCCGTCGCCGCCGTCCGTCACGGTGTACGACGTGCGCTGAACGGTCTCGAACGCGGCCACGTCGTCCTGGTGGCCTGCTCGGGCGGCGCCGACTCGCTCGCGCTGCTCAGCGCGACGGTCTTCGAGGCCCGCAGGCCGGGCATCCGGGTGATCGGGGTGACCGTCGATCACGGCCTGCAGGACGGATCGGCCGACCACGCCGCGCGCGTGGTGGCGCAGATGGTCGGCCTCGGCGCCGACGAGACCGCCTCCGCACGCGTGCACGTCGAGGCAGCCGGCCTCGGCATCGAGGCCGCCGCCCGTCGCGCTCGCTACGAGGTGCTGGAGCAGATGCGCGAGCACTTCGACGCGAAGAGCGTGCTGCTCGGCCACACCCGCGACGACCAGGCCGAGACCGTGCTGCTCGGGCTGGCCCGTGGGTCCGGTGCGCGCAGCATCGCCGGCATGCGCCGCAGCTTCGACCACTACGACCGGCCGCTGCTCGACGTCGCCCGCGCCGACACCGTCGCGGCCTGCCTCGCCGAGGGCATCGAGTTCTGGGAGGACCCGCACAACGACGACCCCGCCTTCGCCCGGGTCCGCGTGCGGCAGCGCGTCCTGCCGGTCCTCGAGGACGAGCTGGGGCCGGGGATCGCCGCCACGCTGGCCCGCACCGCCGACCAGGTCCGCGACGACGTCACGGCCCTCGACGCGATCGCGCAGGCGGAGTTCGAGCGCATCGTGGGCCCCGACGGGGTGGATCGTGGGGAGCTGGACGAGCTGCCGCGGGCGGTGGCGACCCGGGTCCTGCGGCTGGCCGCGCTGGCCGCCGGCGCGCGCGACGCCGAGCTCTTCCACGTGCACGTCACGGCCCTGCACCGACTGGCGCTGGGGGCGACCAGCGGTGAGGTCCAGCTCCCGGGTCACGTGACGGCGTACGGCGACGGCTCCCACCTCCGGTTCCGCCCGACTGCTGTGGCAGGCTGACGCCCATGGACGCAGCAGACGTCGGGGACGACCTGGTCGAGGTGCTCTTCACCGAGGCCCAGATCCAGGCCCGGATCGCCGAGATGGCCGCCGTGATCGACCGCGACTACGCCGGCAAGGACCTCGTCCTGGTCGGCGTCCTGCGCGGTGCGGTCATGGTCATGGCCGACCTGTCCCGCGCCCTGACCAAGCACGTCGAGATGGACTGGATGGCCGTGTCGTCCTACGGCTCCGGCACCAAGTCGTCGGGCGTGGTGCGGATCCTGAAGGACCTCGACGCGGACATCGCGGGCCGTCACGTGCTGATCGTCGACGAGATCATCGACACCGGCCTGACCCTGTCGTGGCTGACGTCCAACCTCGGCTCGCGCGGCCCGGCCAGCGTCGAGATCGCCACCCTCCTGCGCAAGCCGGAGGCGCTCCAGATGCCCGTCACGCCGAAGTACGTCGGCTGGGACATCCCCAACGAGTTCGTCGTCGGCTACGGCCTCGACTACCGCGAGCGCTACCGCAACCTGCGCGACATCGGCACCCTGTCGCCGGCCGTCTACAGCTGACGCTCGGGGCCTGCCGGGAACCCGGGGACGACCCCACCCGTTGGGCTCCCCGGGGGGTGCATTCGCCTCCGCTGGATCCGGTCACCATGGACCGGACAGAATGGGCATCGTCGGCGGCGTGTACCGTCGTCTGATCCTGTCGTGGAATATGGGGAGCGGGTAAGTACGTGAAGCGCGTGTTCAGGGGCCCTTGGCTCTGGATCGTGGTGGCGGTCGTGACCGTCGTCCTCGCCCTCGAGTTCCTCGCGCCCGGAGGCGGGTACGACGAGATCCCGACCTCCCGGCTCGAGAAGTACATCGCCGAGGGCCAGGTCAAGGACATCACCTTCATCGACGGTGACCAGTCCATCGAGGCGACCCTCGACGACGGCACCCGGGACTCCGGCGACAAGGTGCTCTCGCACTACATCCTCGGCGAGCAGGAGACGATCCTGGCCTCGGTCAAGGAGCAGCTCGACAAGGGCACGATCGAGGAGTCGAACTCCAAGAACCCGCAGCCCAGCCTGCTCGGCTCGCTGCTCGCGACCCTGCTGCCCTTCGCGCTGATCATCCTGCTGTTCATCTTCCTCATGAACAACGTCCAGGGTGGCGGCCGCGGCGTCATGCAGTTCGGCAAGTCCAAGGCGAAGCTGATCAGCAAGGACATGCCGAAGACCACGTTCGCCGACGTCGCCGGGTGCGACGAGGCGATCGAGGAGCTCGGGGAGATCAAGGAGTTCCTCCAGGAGCCCGGCAAGTTCCAGGCCGTCGGCGCCAAGATCCCCAAGGGCGTGCTGCTCTACGGCCCGCCGGGCACCGGCAAGACCCTGCTCGCGCGCGCCGTCGCCGGCGAGGCGGGCGTCCCGTTCTACTCGATCTCCGGCTCGGACTTCGTCGAGATGTTCGTCGGTGTCGGTGCCTCCCGCGTGCGCGACCTGTTCGAGCAGGCCAAGGAGAACGCCCCCGCGATCGTCTTCATCGACGAGATCGACGCCGTCGGCCGCCACCGCGGCGCCGGCATGGGCGGCGGCCACGACGAGCGCGAGCAGACCCTCAACCAGCTCCTCGTCGAGATGGACGGCTTCGACGTCCGCGGCGGGGTCATCCTGATCGCGGCCACCAACCGGCCCGACGTGCTCGACCCAGCCCTGCTGCGCCCGGGTCGCTTCGACCGCCAGATCCAGGTCGACGCGCCCGATCTCGCCGGCCGCAAGCGGATCCTGGACGTCCACTCGCGGGGCAAGCCGCTCTACGAGGACGTCGACCTGCTGGCCGTGGCCCGTCGTACCCCCGGCTTCTCCGGTGCCGACCTGGCCAACGTGCTCAACGAGGCCGCGCTGCTGACCGCGCGCAACGGCAAGAAGGTCATCACGGCCGAGACCCTCGACGAGGCGATCGACCGCGTCGTCGCCGGCCCGCAGCGCAACTCCCGCCTCATGTCCGAGAAGGAGAAGCTGATCACCGCCTACCACGAGGGCGGCCACGCCCTCGTCGCGGCGGCGCTGCCGGGCACCGACCCGGTCCACAAGATCACGATCCTGCCGCGCGGCCGGGCGCTGGGCTACACGATGGTGCTGCCCGACGAGGACAAGTACTCCCAGACCCGCTCGGAGATGCTCGACAAGCTCGCCTACATGCTGGGCGGGCGGGCCGCGGAGGAGCTGATCTTCCACGACCCGACGACGGGCGCCGGCAACGACATCGAGAAGGCCACCTCGCTGGCCCGGGCGATGGTCACGCAGTACGGCATGACCGACCGGCTCGGTGCGATCAAGCTGGGCGACTCCAACTCGGAGCCCTTCCTGGGCCGTGACATGGGCCACCAGCGCAACTACTCCGAGGACGTCGCCGCGATCATCGACGAGGAGACGAAGAACTTCCTCGCGACCGCGCACCAGGAGGCCTTCGACATCCTGGTCGAGAACCGCGACGTGCTCGACGCGCTCGTGCTCGCGCTGCTCGACAAGGAGACGCTCGACAAGGAGCAGGTCGCGGAGATCTTCACCGCGCTGCGCCTGCGTCCCGAGCGTCCGGCCTGGACCGGCTCGCCGACCCGCATCCCCTCGGACATCCCGCCGGTGGAGATCCCCGAGGAGATCCGCCGCCGCGCCGAGCAGAACGGCCAGACGCCCGACCTGACCAAGGAGGCCGGCGCGGTCCTGACGCCGCCCGGCCCGGGCGGAGACGTGTACGGCGGCAGGCCGACCACCTCGACCGACCCGCAGCCCCCGGCGCCGACCCCCGGCGTCTGAGGTCACCGTGGCCGACCCGATCACCGTCCCCCACCGGGGCCCCGACGACGTGCCCGCCTTCGACCAGACGCGTGCCGAGGCGGCCGTCCGTGAGCTCCTCATCGCCATCGGCGAGGACCCGGCGCGTGAAGGCCTGCTGGAGACGCCGGCCCGCGTGGCGCGGGCCTACGCCGAGCTGACGGCGGGCCTGCGGATGTCCGCGGAGGACGTGCTGACCACGACCTTCGACCTCGGCCACGACGAGATGGTCCTGGTCCGCGACATCGAGCTGTGGTCGATGTGCGAGCACCACCTCGTGCCGTTCACGGGCGTCGCCCACGTCGGCTACATCCCGTCCGAGAGCGGCAAGATCACCGGGCTGTCCAAGCTGGCCCGGCTGGTCGACGTCTACGCCAAGCGCCCGCAGGTGCAGGAGCGGCTGACCACCCAGGTCGCCGACTCGCTCATGGAGATCCTCGAGGCCCGCGGCGTCATCGTCGTCATCGAGGCCGAGCACCTCTGCATGACCATGCGTGGCGTCCGCAAGGCCGGCGCCCGCACCATCACCTCGGCCGTGCGCGGGATCATGCACAACCCCGCCACCCGCGCCGAGGCGATGGCGCTGATCCACAGCGGCCCGCGCGGCCGCTGAGCCCGCGTGGCTCGATAGGGTCACCCGCGTGAGCGCACTGCCACTCGTGATGGGGGTCGTCAACGTCACGCCCGACTCGTTCTCCGACGGGGGGCGGTACGACGACCCCGAGCGCGCGATCGCGCACGGCCGGCAGCTCCTGGCCGACGGGGCGGACATCCTCGACGTGGGCGGCGAGTCGACCCGGCCGGGCGCCACCCGGCCGCTCCTGGAGGAGGAGCTCGACCGCGTCGTACCCGTCATCGAGGCGCTCGCCGCCGACGGCGCGACGGTCTCGGTCGACACCATGCGCTCCGAGGTCGCGGCGCGGGCCGTCGCGGCGGGCGCGAGCATCGTCAACGACGTCTCCGGCGGCCTCGCCGACCCCGCGATCCTCGACGTCGTCGCGCAGACGAGGGCGACCTACGTCGCGATGCACTGGCGGGCGCACAGCGCCACGATGCAGCAGTTCACCGCGTACGCCGGCGGCGTCGTCCCGGTGGTGGCCGAGGAGCTGGCGCAGCGGGTCGCCGCGATCCGCGCGGCGGGTGTGGCCGACGACCGGATCGTGCTGGACCCCGGGCTGGGCTTCGCCAAGCTGGCCGAGCACAACTGGGAGCTGCTGCGCCACCTGGGCGAGGTCGGCCTCGGCTTCCCGCTGCTGGTCGGCGCGAGCCGCAAGACCTTCCTCGGGCGGCTGCTCGAGGACGAGCACGGCGAGCCGCGCCCGGTGGCGGAGCGGGAGGCCGCCGGCGTGGCGCTGACCGCGCTGCTGGCGGCCGGTCTGGGCGGCGCGGACGTGTGGTGCCTGCGGGTCCACGATGTGCGCGCCCACCGCGACGCCTTGGCCGTTGCGGCACAGTGGACCGGACACACCGCTGATCGGGCAGCGGGGCGAGAGGAGCACGACCAGCGATGACCGACGAGCTGAGCATCCTCGGCATCGAGTGCTTCGCACATCACGGCGTCTTCGACCACGAGCGCCGCGACGGACAGGTCTTCATGATCGACCTGGTGCTGGGTGTCGACACCCGGCCGGCCGCCGCGAGTGACGACCTGGCGGAGACGGTGGACTACGGCGGCCTGGTGGACCGGGTCGTCGCGGCTGTGCAGCGGGACCCGGTGGACCTCATCGAGACCCTCGCCCAGCGGATAGCCGATGTCGCTCTGTTGGACAGTCGTGTTGAATGGACGCGTGTCACGGTGCACAAGCCGGACGCGCCCATTCAGGCGACGTTCGCTGACGTGCGCCTGACCATCACCCGCCACCGAGCGGGAGACGCAGCGGGAAACCGAACCGGCAAGGAAGAGGCCCCAGCATGACCGAGACCCCCAACCCGAACATCATCGACGCGGACACCCTGACCGGTGAGATGCGCCCGATCCGGCGAGTGGTCATCGCGCTGGGCTCCAACCTCGGTGAGCGCTTCGCCAACCTGCAGGGCGGCGTCGACGCCCTCGCCGACACCCCCAACGTGTGGGTCACCGGCGTCTCTCCCGTCTACGAGACCACCCCGGTGGACTGCCCGCCGGACTCCCAGACCTTCTTCAACGCGGTGGTCCTTGCCGACACCACCCTGTCCGCGCACCGCCTGCTCGACCGCGCGCTCGCGATCGAGGACGCCTTCGACCGGATGCGCAGCGAGGTCAAGAACGCCCCGCGCACCCTCGATGTCGACCTGATCGTCGTCGGTGACCGCCGCAGCGACAAGGACGAGCTGAAGCTCCCGCACCCGCAGGCCCACGAGCGCGCCTTCGTGCTGCAGCCGTGGCTCGACCTGGAGCCGGACGCCGAGTTCCTCGACCGGGGCCCGGTCGCCGAGCTGCTGGCGAAGGTCGGCACCGACGGCCTGACCGCGCGCCCGGACCTCGTCCTCGAGCTCGAGTGACCCCACGGTGAGCGCACGGTGAGCCGGCAGGGCGACGGCAGGGAGCCCGACCGGGACCCCGCAGAGCCACCGTCCGGCTCGCTCCGCCCCACGCCGCCGCTGACCCTGGTCGGCTGGCCGAGGCTGACCAGCGGCGGGACGAAGCCGAGCCGGTCGGCCAGCCGCTGGCGCTGCTGCTCCTCGCGGCGATCCTCGGGTACGTCGCCTGGGTGACCCATCGCGCCGTCCATGTCCGCCACGAGCGGCTCGAGGCGCACCAGGCGGTCAACCGTCTCGTGCTCGCGCGGGCCAGCGGCCTGGTGGCGGCCATGGTCGCGGGCGGCTACGCCGGCTACGCGCTGAGCTGGATCGGTGATCCCGCGGAGCAGGCCGAGGAGCGGATCATCGGCTCGGCCGCCGCCGGTGGCTGCGCGGCCCTCGCGGTCGTTGCCGCGCTGCTGCTCGAGAGGGCCTGCCGGGTCCGCGACGACGACAAGGCCGCCTGAGCGCAGCAGGTCGCGGCAGCTTGTTGCCACTGTGACAGGTGGGACAAGCGTGTCGTCGGTCTCGCAGGCCTCCGGAGGCATAACGTGCTGGTATGACTTCCCCCGTCGGCAACCGTCGTCGCCAGCGGTCGACCCGTCTCGTGGTCGCCGCCCTCATGATCGTGGTC
>DATLIG010000215.1:0-3001 GCA_035539555.1 Nocardioides sp.
CTGGTGCCGACGAACGACGAGGCCGCGACCGTGCCGACCACGGCCAGGGCCGAGTGCCGGACCTCCTGCTGCACCCGGCCGGCGACGTAGCCGACGAGCACCAGCGCGAGGGCCCACTGCCCGGCGACGTGGTCGGCGGGCGGCGCGAGGTCGAGCAGGAGCCCGGCGAAGAAGCCGGTGAGGGTGCCGTAGCGGGTGTCGGTCGCCAGCGCGGTCGCGACGACGACGAGCAGCACGACATCGGGTACGACGCCGAGCCCGCCGACCTCCCACGCGAAGGGCGGCAGCACGGTGACCTGCACGAGCAGGGCCACGAGCGTGGCCAGGAGGACGGCGACGAGGCGTCCGGTCGAGCTGGTCCTCATGGTGTCCCCCTCATGGGCGCAGGCTCCCGTCGACCTCGATGACCCCGTGGTCGTAGGTGCCGGACGGCACGACGACGCCGACCAGGTCGAGCGCGGTGAAGTCGACCGCGGGCACGATCACCGCCCGGTAGGACGTCTCGCGCACCGACTCGAAGACCTTGCCGACCTTGCCGATCGGGACGCCGGCGACGTAGGGCGCGCCGCCCTCGCTGCCCCACGTGACGATCTGCTGGCCGACCTTGGGCACCACGTTGCGGTCGGCGAGCTGCATCTCGAGCCGGTCGTCGGTGCCGAGCGCGCCCTTGCCCTTCACGAAGCCGAGCTCCAGGTTGTCGCCGATCCGGCCGCCCACGTTGGAGGTGTCGTCCACGATGAGCAGCACCGTGGCGGTGTGGCTGGTGACCGAGGTGATCCGGCCGACCAGGCCCTCGGCGGCGACCACGGTCATGTCCGGGTGCAGGCCGGAGTCCGAGCCGGCGTCGATGGTGACGGTGCTGGAGAAGTTCTGTGCGGAGCCGATCGCGATCACCCGGGCCGGCACGAGGGCGTAGCCGACGTCGCCGGCGAGCGCGCTGAGCCCGTCGAGCTCCGCGAGCCGCTGGTCGTCGTACCCGGCGTTGTCGAGCTGGACCTGCTTCTCGGCGTTGTCCGCCTCGAGGTCGGCCACCTGCTCGCGGAGCTGGTCGTTGGTGCGGAAGGCACCCGGGATCCCGGCGATCGGCCGGACGACGGTGGCCACGCCGGCCTGGATCGGCCCGACGACCTCGCCGACGCCGTCGCGGATCATCGCCACCGGCGAGTCCTCACCCCCCGCCTTGTCGACGACCATCAGCGTCGCGCAGGCGAGCAGCAGGGCCACGACGAGCGAGCGCGAGGGACGCCCGCGGTCGTCGTTGGGGTCGCGCTGGGGCGTCGGCCTCGTGGACCGGATCGGACGGGTGTCGATGGCCATGGGTCTCAGAACCGCCGCGGGTTGGTGACCAGCACCTGCTGGAGGGCCTCGAACTCCTCGACGCAGCGCCCCGCGCCCATCGCGACCGAGACCAGCGGGTCCTCGGCGACGTGGACCGGCATGCCGGTCTCGTGGCGGATCCGCTCGTCGAGGCCGCGCAGCAGCGCTCCCCCGCCGGTCAGCACGATGCCGCGGTCCATGATGTCGCCGGCCAGCTCGGGCGGCGTCTGGTCGAGGGTGACCCGGACGGCGTCGACGATCGCGTGCAGCGGCTCCTCGAGCGCGTGACGGATGTCGGCACTGGTGACGGTGACGGTGCGCGGCAGGCCGGTGACCATGTCGCGGCCGCGGACCTCGCCCTCCGGCTCGCCGGGTCGCGGGAAGGCGGAGCCGAGCGTGATCTTGACGTCCTCGGCGGTGCGCTCGCCGAGCATCACGCCGTGCTCCTTCTTCATCCACGCGATGATCGCGGCGTCGAGGTCGTCGCCGGCCGTGCGGATCGACAGGGACGTGACGATGCCGCCGAGGGAGATGACGGCGACCTCGGTCGTGCCGCCGCCCACGTCGACGATCATGTTGCCGGTGGCCTCGTGGACCGGCAGCCCGGCGCCGATCGCGGCGGCCATGGGCTCCTCCACGACGTACACCCGGCGGGCGCCGGCCTGGTAGCCGGCCTCCTTCACCGCACGCTGCTCGACCGGGGTGATCGAACTGGGGACGCAGATGACCATGCGCGGCTTCGCGAAGTAGCGACGGCGGTGCACGCGGGCGATGAAGTGCCGCAGCATCTGCTCGGTCGCCTCGAAGTCGGCGATGACGCCGTCGCGCAGGGGACGCAGGGCGGTGATGTTGTCGGGGGTGCGGCCCAGCATCTGCTTGGCCTGGTGGCCGACGGCGATCACCTCGCCGGTGCTGTCGTTGAGCGCCACGACACTCGGCTCGTCCAGCAGAACGCCGCGACGGCGGACGTAGACGAGGGTGTTGGCGGTGCCGAGATCGACGGCCATGTCGCGGCCGATGATGGAGTTCGCCCTCACGCTTCCTCGCTAGACGTCGCCGGGCAGGGTCGACTCGACCCAGCCCTCGTGCGCATTCGGGGAAGCCGCCACCCTCCCCTCGCAGGGAGTGCGCCGGGGAGGCCGCCGGGCACACGATCCGCCGGTCTCCGTTTGCGAGCGTAAGGAAGCGGGAGCGGTCTGCCGGGGAGCCACGCCGGTACGGCGTGGCGCGGCCCACGCGGCGAAGGCTCAGCGGTCGGCGCCGCGCAGGGTTCCCGTCATCGACCCCCGAGGGTCGTGGATGAGGCAGACGACCCGACGGCGGCCCTTCTCCCACTCCTCCGGGGTGATCGCGAGCGCGAAGCTGGCCAAGCCCGAGCGGGAGAGCGGGCGCCCGACGTAGTCCGTGAAGGCCTTCCCGTCACAGTCGCTCACCGCGGCCTGGATCCTCCGCCATCCCGGGTAGGGGCCGCCGCCCTCGAACGCGATGCTCCAGGTGACCTCGACGTCGTGCTCCTCGCCGCACTCCACCGTGTGGTCCGCGGCGCCCTCCTCGCCGTGCCGTCCTGGCACGGCGAGGAGGGCGCCGCGGACCACACGGTGGAGTGCGGCGAGGAGCACGACGTCGAGGTCACCTGGAGCATCGCGTTCGAGGGCGGCGGCCCCTACCCGGGATGGCGGAGGAT
>DATLIG010000216.1:0-14997 GCA_035539555.1 Nocardioides sp.
CCCCGCCGCCCCCGAGCCAGGCGTCCTCGGCGCCGTCGGCAGGTTGGTGGCCGAGATGTCGGGGGTGGCGGGGTACTCGTCCGGCACCACGAGGTCGTCGGCCAGCACCGGGTCGCCCCAGCGCGCGACGAGCGAGCGCAGCGCCGGATGGCCCAGGAGCGCGGTCGCGCTCGGCCGCTGGGCCGGGTCGTACGACGTCGCGGCGGCCACGATGTCGAGGACCGCGTCGTGCGCGGGATCCCCGGTGCGCAGCGGGCCGACGTCGACCGGGTCCGGCGCACCCTCGCTGGAGGGCCGCTTCCCGGTGAGCATCTCCAGGACGACGATGCCGAGGGCGTAGATGTCGGCGCTCGGGTCGGGGTCGGCGCCGTGGTACTGCTCGGGCGGCATGTAGCCCGGCGTCCCGATCACCATCGCGACGTGCGTCAGCCGCGGCTCGTCGCTCGGCACCGCGATGCCGAAGTCGGTGAGCCGCAGGTGCGGCCGGCCGGCACCGGTCGGCTCGAGCAGCAGGTTGCCCGGCTTGATGTCGCGGTGCACGATCCCGGCCAGGTGGACGGCCTCGAGCGCCTGCAGGGTCTGGTCGGTCAGCACCGCGATCCAGCGCGGCGGCAGCTTCCCGCCGTTGCGCTTCATCAGGCCCGACACGGACCCGCCGCGCACCAGCGGCATCGTGAAGAGCACCCGGTCGTCGACACCCGCCCACGACTGTGGGGTCACGACGTGCGTGTGGTCGATCCGCACCGACTGCTCGCGCACGAAGCGCAGCAGCATGGCTGCGTCCGTCTGGCGCAGCATCTTCGCCGCCTTGACGTCGCCGGCGGTCCGGTCGAGCACCCGCCACACCGTCCCCATGCCGCCGGCGGCAATGGGGTCGAGCAGCTCGTAGCGCCCCGCGAAGACCTCGCCCATGGCGGTGAGCCTATCCGTGATGGCGCGCGCGAACCCTCGGTGGATCAGGCGAGGCGGACGGCCCGGTGCACCCAGACCGACTCGGTCCGCATGCCGACCTTCTCGTAGAGGCCGAGGGCACCCGTGCGGGAGTCGGTGGAGAGGCTGGACGACGTGGCACCCCGGGCCCGGCCCGCGCCGAACGCGGCGACGAGCAGCGCCTGGGCCAGCCCGCGTCCGCGGTGCTCGCGGGCGACGGCCAGCTTGGCGACACAGGTGTCGAGGCCGTCGACGGCCGGCGTGTTCCGGACGTTCGCGACGCCGACGACGCGGCTGTCGGGAGCGGTGACGACCTGGAGGTGCCACGGTTCGAAGTCGGGTCGCAGCCACACGCCGGCGGCGAAGTCGTCGAGTGAGGCGCGGTCGCGGACGGACCACTCGAGGAAGGCGTCCTCGGTGATCGACCAGACCTGCTCGTGGTCGGCAGCGGTGGCCTCCCGCAAGGCGTAGCCCTCCGGCAGCGGGCGGGGCTCGATCGTGGCGCCGGCCGGCAGCCGCAGGACCCAGCTGGTCCACCGCACGTCGTACCCGAGGGCGGAGAGGAGGCGGTCGCCGGCCGATCCCTCCGGGACCGGCATCCCGACGATCGCGGCGCGACGGCTCCGGGCGAGCTCCTGCACCCAGGTGGCGAGCCAGGTGCCGATGCCCCGGCCGCGGTACGACGGGTGCACGGCCGCGTCGTACCGCTCGGCCCCCAGGTGCTCGGCGTAGGCGACGATCCGCGCGCCGTCCAGGACGGCGACCGAGCTACCGGGCAGGTCGTGGGACGGGCGCTGCCAGTCGCCGAGCAGGTCGGCCTCCTCGATCTCGACCGAGCCGACGTCGTACAGCTCCTGCGCCGCGACCACCTCGAACACGGCGCGGGAGTCGGCGATGCGGAGGGGGCGGGTCGTCAGCCCCGCTGGCAGTGCGTGGTCCACGGGCCGAGTGTGCCGGGGCCGGACGCCGCGGCGCGCGGGAGTTTCAGCCGAGCTCGAGCACCAGGTCCCCGCCCTCGACCGGCTGGGTGCCGCTGATCGCGAGCCGCTTCACCACACCGTCGACGGGTGCGGTGATGGAGGCCTCCATCTTCATCGCCTCGATCGTCGCCACCGTGTCGCCGGCCGCGACCTTGTCGCCGACGGCGACCGACGGGGTGACGGTGCCCTGGAACGGGGCGGCGACGTGGCCCTCCCGCGCGGGGTCCGCCTTCTCGGCGACCGGCACCTCGGCGGACACCGACCGGTCCCGGACGGAGACCGGGCGGAGCTGGCCGTTGATGGTGCACATGACCGTCCGGAAGCCGCGCTCGTCGGGCTCGCTGACCGCCTCGACGCCGAGCAGGAGGGTGACGCCCTCCTCGAGCTCCACCTCGTGCTCCTCGCCCTGGGACAGCCCGTAGAGGTAGTCGCGGGTCGGCAGGACCGACACGTCGCCGTACGCCTGGCGGGCCTCGTCGAAGGCCCGGGTGGGTGCGGGGAACAGCAGCCGGTTGAGGGTACGACGACGAACCGATCGATCAGCGGTCTCCAGCGCCGCGGCGTCCTCGGCGGAGAGCACGGGCTCGGGCGCCGTCCACGACTTGCCGGCCAGCGCCTTCGTGCGGAAGGGCTCGGGCCAGCCGCCGGGCGGGTCACCCAGCTCGCCCGACAGGAAGCCGACGACGGAGTCCGGGATGTCGAAGCGGCCCGGGTCGGCCTCGAACGCGGCCGGGTCGGCGCCGGCGGCGACGAGGGAGAGCGCGAGGTCGCCGATCACCTTCGACGACGGCGTCACCTTGGGGACGTTGCCGAGGATCCGGTTGGCGGCGGCGTACATGTCCTCGACCTGCTCGAACTTCTCGCCGAGGCCGAGCGCGATCGCCTGCTGGCGCAGGTTGGAGAGCTGGCCGCCGGGGATCTCGTGCGTGTAGACCCGGCCGGTCGGGGCGGGGAGCCCGGACTCGAAGGGCGCGTAGAGCCGGCGGGTCGCCTCCCAGTAGGGCTCGAGCGCGTTGACGCCGTCGAGGTCCAGCCCGGTCGATCGGTCGGAGTGGTCGGTGGTGGCGACCAGCGCGGACAGGGCCGGCTGCGACGTCGTACCGGACATCGAGGCGCAGGCCGCGTCGACCGCGTCCACACCGGCGTCGATCGCGGAGAGCAGGGTGGCGAGCTGGCCGCCCGGGGTGTCGTGGGTGTGCAGGTGGACCGGCAGGTCGAAGCGCTCGCGCAGGGCGGTGACCAGGGTGCGGGCGGCCGGCGCGCGGAGCAGGCCGGCCATGTCCTTGATCGCCAGCACGTGCGCCCCGGCCTCGACGATCTCCTCGGCCAGGCGCAGGTAGTAGTCGAGCGTGTACAGCTTCTCGCCCGGCGACGAGAGGTCGCCGGTGTAGCAGAGCGCGACCTCGGCCACCGTCGTGCCGGTCTCGCGCACCGCGTCGATCGCGGGCCGCATCTGGGAGACGTCGTTGAGCGCGTCGAAGATGCGGAAGACGTCGATGCCGGTGGCGGCGGCCTCCTGGACGAAGGCCTGCGTCACCGCGGTCGGGTACGGCGTGTAGCCGACCGTGTTGCGACCCCGGAGCAGCATCTGCAGGCAGATGTTGGGCACGGCCTCGCGCAGCGCGGCGAGCCGCTCCCACGGGTCCTCGGCGAGGAAGCGGAGCGCGACGTCGTAGGTCGCACCGCCCCAGGCCTCGAGCGACCACAGCTCGGGGGTGAGCCGGGCGACGTGGTCGGCGACGCCGAGCAGGTCGATGGTCCGCACCCGGGTCGCGAGCAGCGACTGGTGGGCGTCGCGGAAGGTGGTGTCGGTGACCGCGACGCCGGTGCGGGCGCGCAGCTCGGCGGCGAAGGCCTCCGGGCCGACGGCGAGCAGCCGCTGGCGGGAGCCGTCGGGCACGGGGAGCGACCGGTCGAGTGCCGGCAGCTTGGACGCCGGATCGACCGAGGCCCGGGCGGCGCCGTACGGCTTGTTGACGGTGACGTCGGCCAGGAACGCCAGCAGCTTGCTGCCGCGGTCGCCGGAGCCGCGCGCCTGCAGCAGCTGCGGGTGGGTCTCGATGAACGAGGTGGTGACGCCGCCCGCGACGAAGTCGGGGTCCTCCAGGACCGCCTGCAGGAAGGGGATGTTCGTCGAGACGCCGCGGATGCGGAACTCCGCCACCGCGCGGCGCGCCTTCTCCGCGGCCTTCTCGAAGGTGCGGCCGCGGCAGGTCAGCTTCGCGAGCATCGAGTCGAAGTGCGCCGACACCTCGGCCCCGGTGTAGACGGTGCCGCCGTCGACCCGGACGCCGCCGCCGCCCGGGGAGCGGTACGTCGTGATCACGCCGGTGTCGGGACGGAAGCCGTTGGCGGGGTCCTCGGTGGTGATCCGGCACTGCAGCGCGGAGCCGCGCAGCACGATCTCCGACTGGGAGAGGCCGAGGTCGGCGAGGGTCTCGCCGGCGGCGATCCGGATCTGCGACTGCACCAGGTCGACGTCGGTGACCTCCTCGGTCACCGTGTGCTCGACCTGGATGCGGGGGTTCATCTCGATGAAGACGTAGTTGCCGGCCGGGTCGAGCAGGAACTCCACCGTGCCGGCGTTCTTGTAGCCGATCTCCCGGGCGAAGCGCACCGCGTCGACGCACATCCGGTCCCGGATCGCCGGGTCGAGGTTGGGTGCCGGAGCGATCTCGACGACCTTCTGGTGACGCCGCTGGACCGAGCAGTCACGCTCGTAGAGGTGGATCGTGCCGCCCTCGGTGCCCGTGCCGTCGGCGAGGATCTGCACCTCGATGTGGCGGGGATCGACGACGGCCTGCTCGATGAAGACGGTCGGGTCGCCGAAGGCGGCCTCCGCCTCACGCATGCAGGTCTCGATCGCCTCGCGCAGCTGTGCGCGGTCGTCGACGCGCCGCATGCCGCGCCCGCCACCACCGGCGACTGCCTTGACGAAGAGCGGCGCCGGGATCGCCTCGGCCGCCGCGACGAGGGCGTCGACGTCGGTCGACGGGTCGACGCTCTGCAGGGTCGGCACCCCGGCGGCCTTGGCCGCCGCGATCGCCCGGGCCTTGTTGCCGGTCAGCTCCAGGACCGTGGAGTCGGGCCCGATGAAGGTGATCCCGGCCTCGGCACAGGCCTCCGCCAGGGCCGGGTTCTCCGACAGGAAGCCGTAGCCCGGGTAGATCGCGTCCGCCCCACAGGCCACCGCCGTCGCGACGATGGCCTCCGGGTCGAGGTAGGCCCGCACCGGGTGCCCCCGCTCGCCGATCTCGTAGGCCTCGTCGGCCTTCAGCCGGTGCTCGGACCCGCGGTCCTCGTGGGGGAAGACGGCGACCGTCCGGATCCCCAGCTCGTAGGCGGCGCGGAAGGCGCGGATGGCGATCTCGCCACGGTTGGCGACAAGGACCTTGGTGAACATCGGTGCTCCTGGGGGGTGGTCGGAACCTCGGTGTGGCTCGGTCAGAGGACCAGACGACGTACGTCGGCGGCGAGATGCGCCAGGTGCGCCGTGAACCGGGCCGCGAGGGCGCCGTCGATCACGCGGTGGTCGTACGAGAGGCACAGTGGCAGCATCAGCCGCGGAACGAAAGCCTCTCCGTCCCAGACCGGTGCCGTCTTCGAGCGTACGACGCCGAGGATGGCGACCTCAGGGGCGTTGACGATCGGCGTGAAGTGGGTGCCGCCGATGCCGCCGAGGCTGCTGATCGTGAAGGTCGCGCCCTGCATGTCCGACGCGCTGAGCTTGCCGTCGCGCGCCTTCTCCGACAGCTCGCCCAGGTCGCGGCTCAGCTCGCCGATGCCCTTGCGGTCGACGTCCTTGACCACCGGTACGACGAGGCCGTCCGGGGTGTCGACGGCGACGCCGATGTTGACGTAGTCCTTCAGCACGAGGTTCTCGCCGGACAGGGAGCTGTTCAGCTCGGGGTACTTCCGCAGCGCGGCGGCCGACGCCTTGAGCAGGAAGCTGAGCAGCGTGACCCGGTAGCCCTCGGCCTTCGCGGCGGTGTCGAGCTCGCGACGGTAGGCGTCGAGGTCGGTGATGTCGGCCTCGTCGGCGTGGGTCACGTGCGGGACGTTGAGCCACGAGCGGTGCAGGTGCGGGCCGGACAGCTTCTTGATCCGCGACAGCGGGACCGTGCGGACCGGGCCGAACTTCGAGAAGTCGACCTCGGGGATCGGCGGGATGCCGGTGCCGCCGGTCGTGGCCGCGGCGGGCGCGAGGGACCTCTCGTAGTGGCCGAGCAGGTCCTGCTTGGTGATCCGGCCCTTGGGGCCGGAGCCGGAGACGCCGGCCAGGTCGACCGAGAGCTCGGTGGCGAGGCGGCGTACCAGCGGGGTGGCGCGGACGTTGCCGGTCGCGGACACGGTCGTCGGCTCGTCCGGTACGACAGGGGCGGGTGCGACCTCCTCGACGACCGGACCGGGTGCGGGCTCCTCCACCGCCGGCGCCGGAGCGGGCTCCTCGGGCGCGGCCTGCGCAGCGCCCGCGACCTCGGCGATCGCGATGACGCTGCCCTGGCTGACCTTGTCGCCGATGGCGACGGACAGGGACACGATGGTCCCGTCGACGGGCGAGGGCACCTCCATCGTGGCCTTGTCGGTCTCGAGGGTGATGAGCGGGTCCTCGGCGCGTACCTCCGTGCCCGGGGTGACCAGCACCTCGATCACGGGTACGTCGGTGAAGTCGCCGATGTCGGGAACGCGAATCTCCATGGGGCTCTCCACTGTTGCTGTCCTCACGCGTGGGCCGGGTCGGGCCGGTCGGGGTCGATGCCGTACTTCTCGATCGCCTGGGCGACCACGTCGCCGGAGACGGTGCCCTCGGCGGCGAGGCTGCTGAGCGCGGCGACGGCGACGTGGTGGCGGTCCACCTCGAAGTGGTGCCGCAGGTTGCGCCGGTAGTCCGAGCGGCCGAAGCCGTCGGTGCCCAGCACCGTGTAGCGGCTCGGCACGAACGGGCGGATCGGGTCGGCGTACGACTTCATGTAGTCGGTGGCCGCGACGACCGGGGCGGGCTTGGCACCCAGGCACTTCGCGACGTACGACGTCCGCTGCTCCTCCAGCGGGTGGAGCATGTTCCACCGCTCGGTCGCCAGCCCGTCGCGGCGCAGCTCGGTGAAGCTGGGCGCGCTCCACACGTCGGCCTTGATGCCGAAGTCGGCGGCGAGCAGGTCGGCGGCGGCGAGCACCTCGTTGAGGATGGTGCCGGAGCCGAGCAGGTTGACCTTCGCGTTGCCGCGGCCCTTGCCGGGCTTGAGGCGGTAGAGCCCCTTGAGGATGCCCTCCTCGGCACCCTCCGGCATCGCCGGGTGCTCGTAGTTCTCGTTCATGAGCGTGAGGTAGTAGAAGACGTCCTCCTGCTCGACGTACATCCGGCGCATGCCATCGGCGACGATGACCGCCAGCTCGTAGGCGTAGGTCGGGTCGTAGGCGACGCAGTTCGGGATCATCGCGGCCTGGAGGTGGCTGTGGCCGTCCTCGTGCTGGAGGCCCTCGCCGTTGAGCGTGGTCCGCCCGGCGGTGCCGCCGAGCAGGAAGCCGCGCGCCCGCATGTCGCCGGCGGCCCAGGCGAGGTCGCCGATCCGCTGGAACCCGAACATCGAGTAGTAGATGTAGAACGGGATCATCGGGGTGTCGTTGGTGGAGTACGACGTCGCGGCGGCGATCCACGACGACATCGCCCCGGCCTCGTTGATGCCCTCCTGGAGGATCTGGCCGCTGGCGTCCTCCTTGTAGAACATCAGCTGGTCCGCGTCCTCCGGCGTGTAGAGCTGGCCGCTCTGCGAGAAGATGCCGACCTGGCGGAAGAGCCCCTCCATGCCGAAGGTGCGCGCCTCGTCGGGGACGATCGGGACGACCCGCTTGCCGATCTCCTTGTCCCGCAGCAGCTTCGTCAGGATCTGGACGAACGCCATCGTGGTGGAGATGGAGCGGCCGTTGGAGCCGGTCAGCTGGCCGAACGCCTCGACCCCCGGGATCGCCAGCGCCGCGGACTTCTCGCGACGCAGCGGGAGGTAGCCGCCGAGCTCCTTGCGCCGGGCGTGGAGGTAGGTGTGCTCCTCCGAGCCCTCCGGGAAGGAGAGGTAGGGCAGGTCGAGCAGCTGCTCGTCGGCGATCGGGATGGAGAAGCGGTCGCGGAAGGCGCGCAGCGCGGGCTCGGCGACCTTCTTGGCCTGGTGGCTGATGTTCATCGCCTCGCCGGCCGCACCGAGGCCGTAGCCCTTGACGGTCTTGGCGAGCACCACCGTGGGCGAGCCCGTGTGGGAGTTCGCGGCCGCGTAGGCGGCGTACACCTTCTGCGGGTCGTGGCCGCCGCGGGTGAGTCGCCAGATCTCGTCGTCGCTCCAGTCCTTGACCATCTCCTTGAGCACCGGGTCGGTGCCGAAGAAGTGCTCGCGGACGTAGGCGCCGTCCTTGGACTTGAAGGTCTGGTACTCGCCGTCGACGCACTCCATCATCCGGCGCTTGAGCGCACCGGTGGTGTCCTGTGCGAGGAGCTGGTCCCAGCCGGAGCCCCAGATCAGCTTGACGACGTTCCAGCCGGCGCCGCGGAAGACGCCCTCGAGCTCCTGGATGATCTTGCCGTTGCCGCGGACCGGTCCGTCGAGGCGCTGCAGGTTGCAGTTGACGACGAAGACGAGGTTGTCGAGCTTCTCGCGTGCGGCCATCGAGATCGCGCCGAGCGACTCGGGCTCGTCGGTCTCGCCGTCGCCGAGGAAGGCCCACACCTTGCGGCCCGCGGTGCTCGCGAGGCCGCGTGCGTGGAGGTACTTGAGGAAGCGTGCCTGGTAGATCGCCATGAGCGGGCCCAGGCCCATGGAGACCGTCGGGAACTGCCAGAAGTCCGGCATCAGCCAGGGGTGCGGGTACGACGACAGCCCCTTGCCGCCGGTCTCCTGGCGGAAGTTGTCGAGCTGTGCCTCGGTGAGCCGGCCTTCGAGGAAGGCGCGGGCGTAGATGCCGGGGGACAGGTGGCCCTGGACGTAGACGAGGTCGCCGCCGTGCTCCAAGCCCGGCTCCTCGGACGCGGCGTGCCAGAAGTGCTGGAAGCCGACGTCGTAGAGCGTGGCCGCGGACTGGAAGCTGGCCAAGTGGCCGCCGAGCTCGGTGGAGTCCTTGTTGGCGCGCAGCACCATGGCCATCGCGTTCCAGCGGATGGCCGACCGGATCCGGTGCTCGACCGCCCGGTCGCCCGGGTGGGCCGGCTCGTCCTCGGGGGCGACGGTGTTGACGTAGGGGGTCGTGGCGACGAACGGGACGCGCGAGCCGAGTCGCTGCGCCTCCTCCATGACCTGGTCGAGGAGGAACTTCGTGCGCTCCTCGCCCTCGAACTCCAGGACGGCGGCGAGGGCGTCGCGCCACTCCTGGGTCTCGGCGGGGTCGATGTCCGGCATCCGTTTCCTCCGGTCGGTGGTGATGGGCATCACCATCGTGCGCGAGGAGGCCGGAATGCGTCCAATGCCTAGATCAGATCAAAATCATGCGTCAGTGACATGGATCTTCCGACTCGTCCGGAGTGCGTGCTCGCGGAAGTGCTCGGACGCCGGCGGCAGCCGCCGGTCCTTCACCCAGGCCAGGCCGATCTCGCGCGAGGCCCGCACGTCGCTCAGCTTGAGCGAGGGCGCCGTGGCCGCCGCACTGCCGCGCAGCTCGGGCAGCAGGGCCACCCCCAGGCCCGCGGAGACGAGGCCCCGGATCGTCTCGACCTCCTCGCCCTCGAACCCGATCCGCGGCTCGAAGCCGACCTGGCCGCACAGGTCCTCGGTCACCGCCCGCAGGCTGAACCCCGGCTTCAGGACGATGAACTGCTCGTCCGCCACGTCCGCCAGGCGGGCGGTCCGGCGGGAGGCGAGCCGGTGGTCCGGGGGTACGACGAGCCGCAGCGGCTCCAGGAACAGTCGCCGGCTCTCGAGTGGCGCGAGCTGCGGCCGGTCGCCGGTCACCGCCAGGTCCACCACGCCGTTGAGCAGGTCGTCGACCAGGCCGGCGTCGCCGTGCTGGCGCAGGTCGAAGCGCACGTGCGGCCGCTCCGCGCGGAACTCCCGGATCAGCTCCGGGACCAGCCAGGTGCCGAGCGTGTGCAGGAACGCCAGCGGCACGAAGCCGCCGTCGGGTGCGGTGGCGTCCTGCACCGAGCGGACCCCACGCTCGTAGGCGTCGAGGGTGTCGCGCGCGTGCCGGACCAGCTCGCGGCCCGCCGGGGTGAGGACGAGGCCGCGGCCGACCCGTTGGAGCAGCGGCGTACCGACATCGCGCTCGAGGCGGGCCAGTGCCCGGGAGACCGCGGGCTGGGTGCGGTGCGCGCGCTCGGCGGTCTCGGTGACGGTCTGCCCGTCGGCGACCGCGAGGAATGCGCGGATGGTGTCGAGGTCCACGCATCCATGTTCTCAGTGCATGGTTCGCGGGGCCAGTGTCAGGCGAGGAGCTCGGCGATGACGGCGGCGCGGAGCTGGTCGAGGTGATCACCGACTCCGGTCGCGCGGCCGGCCAGGTCCTCCGCCGCGGCGGCGCGGTCGGCCTCGGAGAGGTCCAGCAGGTCGAGCACGTCGTGGGCGTCCCACCGGTCGTAGGCGATGCACTGGAAGCGCGCGCCGGCGCGGGTGCGGCGCTGGGAGATGCCGACGAGCTTGCGGTCGCCGACGAGCACCTCGCCCGGCCCGAGCGCCGCGAAGCAGACCAGCCGGCCCCACGGCGTCTGCTCCAGGCCGCCGCGGTAGAGCCGCGTCGCGAGCCCGAGGGAGGCGAGGGCGCGCTGCCATGCCTCGCCCAGCCAGTACGTCGCCTCCCGCACGTCGTCGCTCCACCGCTCGTCGTGGGGCGGCAGCACGACGTCCACCCACACGCAACGCGCCGGGTCGACGTACACGGCACCACCGCCGCTGCGCCGCTTCGCCACCGCGATGCCGGCGCGCTTGGCGGCGGCGAGGTCGGCGATCGACTCCTGCTGGGCGCTGCCGAGCACCAGCCCGCGACCGGGGGGCGTGTAGGACCAGACCTGCGCCTCGAGGAGGTCGTCGGGGATCGGGCGGGCGTGGAAGTCCGCGATCGACCCGGTGAGCTCCAGCAGCCGCATGGCGGGATTGTGCCGCAGCCGGTCGCGGGGCGCTCAGCCGCGGCGGAACAGTCCGCGCCTGCGCGGGCTCTCCCCGGGCTCGATCTGGAGCACCGTCACCCCCGTGTCGAAAGCCGAGGGTGCGTGCCGCACGACGATCTGCTCGCTGGCACTCCCGCCGACGGTGTCGCCGTCGGCGATCACCCCGCCGTCGGCGAGCTGGTAGAGCGCCAGTCCGTGGAGCTGCTCGAGCGTCTCGCCCGCATCGCGCCGCGTCGACGGGACCTCGACGTCCATCAGGCCGAGGGCGCCGAGCCCGCGGGTGTGGCCCGTCAGGTGCCCGTCGGGGTGGGTGCCGACGTTGCACGCGACCCAGGCGAGCATCAGCGAGGAGGGTTGACCGTCGACGGCGAGCTCCCGGAACGCCGCCGGCAGCACCACGTGGTCGGCGGGAGCCCACAGCACGGCGCGGATCGTCGGGTCCAGCGCGACCATGGACGCGACCGCCCTGGTCAGCAGCTCGGCACCCGCACGGCCGCCGGCGCTCGGGTGGGTCGTCACCAGCGTGTGGCGGGTGTGGGCGAGGGGCGGCGGAGCGGCCGGCGGCCAGAGCCGGCTGTGGGCGCAGTGGGCGGCGAGGTCGTCGGGGTACGGCGCGTCGACCGTCGACCACAGCACCGACAGCTCGCCGTAGGACAACGCGCTGTCGCCGGGGACCAGCCGGGTGCTGTCGAGGTCGCGCCAGTCGGTCAGCAGGCGGACCGAGAGCGCTGTGGGGCTGATCCGTTCACGGCCCGGCTGGGGAGCGTCCTGGACGAGGACCGCGAGCAACGTCATGGTTCGACCCTAGGACGCCCCGGGCCGAGATGCGGCGACGCCCGGCGGGATCAGCAGATCCGGCCGGGCGTCGTACGACGTCGGGGCGAGCCCCGGGGCGTCAGGCGTTCTTGATCGCCGAGATGTCGAACTCGAGCTTGATCTTCTCGGAGACGAGGACGCCGCCGGTCTCGAGCGCGGCGTTCCAGGTCAGGCCCCAGTCCTTGCGGTTGACGGTGACGTCGCCCTCGAAGCCCACGCGGATGTTGCCGAACGGGTCCTTGGCCGAGCCGTTCTCCTCGAACTCGATGGTGACCGGCTTGGTGACGTCCTTGATGGTCAGGTCGCCGGTGATGGTCCACTCGTCGCCGTCGCGGCTGACCTCGGTGGAGACGAACGTCCACTCCGGGAACTGCGCGGCGTCGAAGAAGTCGGGGGACTGCAGGTGCCCGTCGCGGTCGGCGCTGCCGGTGCTGACGCTGGCCGGGTTGATGGTCAGCGTGACCGACGAGGCCGCCGGGTTGGCGGTGTCGATGTGGGCGGTGGCGCTCCAGTCGGTGAACTGGCCACGGACCTTGGTGACGACCGCGTGGCGCGCGACGAAGCCGAGGCGGCTGTGCGCGACGTCGAGGGTGTAGTCGCCGGAGATGTCGGTGAGGGCGGCGTTCTCGGTCATGTCGGTGCTCCTTGAGGTGGGGTATTTGTTGAAACGTCAAGCAATAGAGCAATGGTGACACGTCAACCATTCCTGCGCAAGGCGTGACCTGGGTCACGCAGGTGAACATCGGCTGTCCGGTACCCGATCGGCGCGTGGAAAACAGCGAAGGCGCCCCGCGAGTGCGGGGCGCCTTCAGGCGGTCTGGGGGGGTGCGTCAGGCGGCGTGAGCTGCCGTGGTCGGCTGGCCGACCTCGATCCACACGGCCTCCATGTGCGTACGGCCGCTGGCGTCGGTCACGGGAACCCAGCGCATCTCGAGCCGGTTGGTTGCTTCGGTGTTGGTCATGAGACACCTCCTGTTCACCTTGCGTTCACCAGACTAGCACGTACTCCACCCGGCACCCCTGAAACGGCGAATCCGGACGTCTCCCGCTCCACCTGACCCGCCGGAGAGGGCTCTCGGGGTGGGCCCGTGCCCCACCCTGCCGTTCCAGTGCGGACAGACAACGGAACCTCCCCTGAGTTCCTGCCCGATTCCGGGCAGGAACTTGAGTTTCGGCCGGTCTGGATGCACGCTCAGCGATGTGTACGTCGACCCGCGGCTCGTCCGCCACGTGGAGGAGAGCAGCGGGCTCACCACCGCCGAGGCGTCGCGGCTCGTCGAGGACGTCCTGTCCTTCCACGACGAGCCGGTCGAGGAGTGGGTCCGGCGACGGCACGCGGAGTTGAAGACCTACGGCAACCGGAACGCCGAGATCTTCGCTCGACTCCAGCAGGAGCTGCGCGGTCACGTGGTGGCCGCGCCCGACCTGTCCGAGCGCCAGTTGCGCCGGATGATCTACGGCTGAGAAGAACGGACGAAGGAGTCTCGGTATGTGCGGCATCGTCGGATACATCGGTGGCCAGCAGGCGGCCCCCCTCCTGTTGGAGGGCCTGACCCGCCTGGAGCACCGCGGCTACGACTCGGCGGGGCTCGCGGTCCTCGGCTCAAGCGGGATCAAGGTCGCCAAGCAGGCCGGCCGGGTGCGCGACCTGGGCGACGGCCTGCCGAAGCGCTTCGGCGGCAAGATCGGCATCGGGCACACCCGGTGGGCGACGCACGGCCCGGCCAACGACGCCAACGCCCACCCGCACACGGACGAGGCGGGCCGCGTCGCCGTCGTCCACAACGGCATCATCGACAACGCGGCGGCGCTGCGGGCCGAGCTGACCGACGCGGGCATCACGCTGACCTCCGACACCGACACCGAGGTGCTCGCCCACTTGATCGCGCGCTCGACCGCGAAGACCCTCGAGGCCCGCACGGCCGAGGCGCTGGCCCGGGTCGAGGGGACCTACGGCATCGCGGTCACCCACGCGGACTTCCCCGACCGGATCGTGGTGGCCCGCAACGGCAGCCCGCTGATCATCGGTGTCGGCGACCACGAGATGCACGTCGCGTCCGACCTCGCCGCCGTCGTGCGCTACACCACGACCGTCGCGCACCTCGACGACGGCGAGATGGCGACCGTCACCGCCGGCGGCTTCAAGACCTGGCGGATCGACGCCTCCGGCCTCTCCGCCACCGACCGGCGGGCCAAGGAGGTCGACATCGACCCCGCGGCGTACGACGCCGGCGACCACGAGTCGTTCATGCACAAGGAGATGCTCGAGCAGCCCGCCCGCGCCGAGGCCGTGCTCCGCGGCCGGCTCGACGACAAGTTCGGCACCGGGCACCTGGGCGGCCTCAACCTCGACGCCCGTGAGCTGCGCGCGATCAAGCGGGTCAAGATCCTGGGCTGCGGGTCGGCGTACTACGTGGGGCAGATGGGCGCCTCGCTCATCGAGGAGCTGGCCCGGATCCCCGCGGACGCCGAGGCGGCGAGCGAGTTCCGCTACCGCAACCCGATCGTCGAGCCGGACACCCTGTACGTCGCGGTCAGCCAGTCCGGCGAGACCATCGACACCCTGCTGGCCGTCCAGGAGATCCAGCGCAAGGGCGGCTTCGTCATCGGCTTGGTGAACGTGGTCGGCTCGGCGATCGCCCGCGAGGTCGACGGCGGCATCTACCTGCACGCCGGCCCCGAGGTCGCCGTGGCGTCGACCAAGGCGCTGACGAACATGTACCTCGCCTTCGCGATGCTCGCCGTCCAGCTCGGCCGGGTGCGCGACCTCTCCATCGCCGACGGGCGCCGCCTGATCGCCGGCCTCAACGCGATCCCGGGCCAGATCGACCAGGTCCTCGCCGCCGAGCCGGAGCTCGCCGTCGTCGCGAAGTCGCTCGCCGAGGCGGAGAGCCTGTTCTTCATCGGCCGGGTCCGGGGCTTCCCGGTCGCGCGCGAGGGCGCGCAGAAGTTCAAGGAGATCAGCTACCGCCACGCGGAGGCCTACCAGACCAGCGAGCTCAAGCACGGCCCGCTCGCGCTGATCTCCACCGCAGTGCCGACGGTCGCGATCGTCCCCGACGACGAGCTCGTCGAGCGCAACGTCGCGGCGCTGCACGAGATCGCGGCTCGAGGCGGCCCGCTCACCGTCGTCACGCACGCGGGCGTGGACCTCGGCGACCTGGCGGGACGGGTCGAGCGCATCGACGTACC
>DATLIG010000217.1:0-8941 GCA_035539555.1 Nocardioides sp.
GGCACCCGAGCGCCGGCGCCGGCCACCCGCCCACGCTCCTCGTCGCTGCCGTTTGAACCCCGACCACAGGTCGGCCTGGCACTTGAGCAGGTGTACCGGAGCGGGGGGTCTCGTGACGGTCGCTGCGCGACCTCCTCGACCACCGGGTGGGTCGCAGGCGACCGCCGGCGCCGGCCGCTCGCTGACGCTCCTCGTCGCTGCTGCTTGAAACCGGTACCGGCCACCATCTGGCACCCGAGCGCCGGCGCCGGCCACCCGCCCACGCTCCTCGTCGCTGCCGTTTGAACCCCGACCACAGGTCGGCCTGGCACTTGAGCAGGTGTACCGGAGCGGGGGTCTCGTGACGGTCGCTGCGCGACCTCCTCGACCACCGGGCGGTCCGCACCCGACCGCCGGCGCCGGCCACCCGCCGACGCTCCTCGTTGCTGCGTTTGAACTCTGACCACAGGTCGGCCTGACACCCGAGCAGGTGCACCGGAGCGCGGGTCTCGTGACGGTCGCTGCGCGACCTCCTCGACCACCTACCGGTACGACGCCCGCAGCTCGGCGCGCCCGTTGATCCCCAGCTTCGCGTAGACCGACTGCAGGTGGTTGTCGACCGTCCGCGACGACAGGAACAGCTGCTCGGCGATCCGCTTGCTGGTGGCGCCACCGGCGGCGAGCGCGGCGATCTCCCGCTCGCGGGGCGTGAGCGGGCTGATCGCTCCGGACTGGCGGACGACGGGGGTGTCGAGGCCGTCGCAGCGGCGTACCAGGTCCTCAGCGCGGGCCCGGGCGGAGGCGGCGGTGCGGGAGCTGCCGAGGGCGCGGGCCGCGGTGGCGGCGGCGGCCGCGGCGAGGCGCAGTCCGTCGCGCTCCTCCCAGGCGTCGGCGATGGCGAGCAGCCGGGCGTGGTCGCCGCGGGTGGCGGCGTCCGCGTGGTCGGCCAGCAGGGCGACCAGGGTGCTCTCCGACTCGGCCGCCAGGGCCCGCAGGCCCTCGACCGCGGCGTCGGGGCGGTCCAGCTCGATCGCGACCTGCCACGCGGTCGCGGCGAGTGCCACGTTGCCGCCCGCGAGCGCCTGGGCGGCTGCGTCGGCGGCGTGCCGCAGGGTGGTCTCGACGTTCCCGCCGCCCTCGGCCCACGCCCGGGCGAGGGCCAGCCAGCAGGCGGGGACGACGTCCTCGGGCACCGCGGCCAGGGTGGCACGCGCGGGTTCGAGGTTGCCGGCCGCACCGTGGGCCGCGGTCAGGCTGAGCCGCGCCAGCACCGCGAGCCCGGGCGGGCCCACGGACGTGGCGCCGCTGATCGTCTCGGCGAGCCACCGCTCGGCCGGCGCGAGGTGCCCGGCGTCGAGCGCGATCCGCCCGAGCAGGAACTCGATCGAGCGGCCGAGGATCTCGTCGCCGGTGTCGGCTGCCTCGGCGAGCGCCCGTACGGCGGTGGTGCGGGCGACGCCGTACCGGCCGGACAGGTGCTGCACGGTGGCCTGCGCGAGCTGCGTCTCGGCGCGGCACAGCCCGATCACCGTGCCGTCGGTCGCCTCGGCGAACGCGACCGCCTGCGCGGCGGCGTCGAGCGCCTCCTCCTCGCGGCCCATGCAGGCGAGGGCGACGGCGCGGGCGTGCAGGATGCGGATCCGTGCCTCCTCGCTGTCGCCGAGCAGCGGGGCGACCTCGCGGGCGACCCGCTCCGCGTCGGTCGACCGGCCGGCGGCGACCAGTGCCGCGGCGCGGGTGAGCTCGAGCGCGGGGTGGGCCGGTCCGTCGGCGAGGGTCTCGTCGAGCACCCGCAGGGCGGCGAGCGGTCCCCGCCCGGTCAGCTGCGCGACCGCGATCAGCCGCGCGATGCGGGCGCCGTCGCGACCGACCAGGTCGGCGCCGGCGGGGTGGCGGGCCAAGGTGGCGAGTGCGTCGTCGACCTGTCCGGTCCGCAGCTGGGCGTCGGCCTGCAGGACCAGGAGGTCCGGGTGCTCCGGGTGGGCGCGCAGGCCGGCGCCGGCGAGTCGCCGGACGGCGCCGTGGTCGCCGGTCCCGGCCGCGAGCCGGGTAGCGGTCAGGATCACGTCGGCATCGACGGCCAGCCCGGCCTCGAGCTGCCAGAGGGTGACCTGGAGCAGGTCGGGCGAGCCGCCGGCCCGCTCGGCCAGCAGCGCGGCCTGCTCGGAGAGGACGTCCTCGATCCGCAGCCGCGACATCGTCGCGGTGAGCACGGTCGCGTGCACCGGCTCGGCGAGCGAGACGCCGGTCGCGGTCACCTCGACCAGGCCGGCCGCCTCCAGCGCCGCCAACGCCGGCCGGACCACGCCCGCCGGGTCGCCCGGGAGCTGGTCGGGGCGCAGGTCACCGCACACCGCGAGTCTTTCGAGGACGTCGCGCGCCGCCGGGGCGAGGTTGCCGATCCGGGCGAGCACCAGCTCGCGCAGCGTCGGGGTCGCGCTGGGGTCTCCGGACAGCTGCCACACACCGGTGGCGTCGGTCAGGTCGCCCGCAGCGCGCGCCCCGAGCACCAGCTCGCGCAGGTAGAGCGGGTTTCCGCCGCTCGCGGTCAGCAGGGTGGCCACCGTCCGGTGGGCGACCGCGCCGCCGAGTGCCGCCTCCAGGAGGGCCCGGGCGGCGTCGGCGCCCAGCGGCTCGAGGTCGATGCGCAGGTCGCGGGCGGCGTTCCAGGAGGCGACGAGGTGCTCCGGCAGCGGGTCGCCCGGCCGCAGGCTGACGACCAGGCGGATCCGCCCCGCGGCGGCCAGCTGCGCGACGAGCAGCAGGGACGCTCCGTCGAGCAGCGTCGCGTCGTCGACGACCAGCACCGTCGGCCGACCGTCCGCGGCCGAGGCCAGCGCGGCGCCGGCCTCGGCGAAGAGCCGGGCCGGGTCGGGGGTCGTGCCGTCGTACGGGCTGAGGCCGGGGAACTGCGCCGACAACGCCCCCAGCGGTACGACGGCCAGGATCGCGCTCCCGCCGAGCTGGACCGTGTGCGTGCCCGAGCCGTCGAGGCGGGTCGCGATCTCCGCGAGGAGCCGCGACTTCCCGACCCCCGTCGAGCCGTGCACGCTGACCAGGCGGGCGCCCGCGTCGAGCGCGTGCAGGGCGGCGCCCAGCTCCCGGTCGCGACCGGCCAGCGGCCACTGGCGGTCGGCTGGGGAACCCACCGTCGCCGAGCCGCTCATGGCCCGGAGTCTAGGGAGGGTTCTCGGGTCCGCGGGCGGTACTCCTGAGTAATTGACCGAGTGACCTGAGTAGCCGTGCACCGTGCACCTGAGCAGGCGGTTGAGCAGTTCCTCCCCATCCGCCGGACCCGGCTGCGCCGCGAGGGTGGAGCCATGACCCCCCGTTCCCTCGCCGCCACCGCGCTCGCGGCCCTCGGCGCCAGCCTGGTCGCGCTCGTCCCGAGTGCAGCTCACGCCGGTCCGGCCGATGCGCCGACGGCGCCGACGATGTACCTCTCGACCCCGTTCAACACCCCTGTCAGCGGCAACCTGTGCACGGGCGCGTCCGACCCGCAGGGCAACCCGATCTCCGTGTCCTCGGTCAACCCCGGCGCCGGCACGGTCGACCTGGCCGGCTGCGCCTTCACCTACACGCCCCCGGCCGGGGTGAGCGGGGACAACCTGGGCTTCAGCTACCGCCTCACCGACGGCACCAACACCAGCCTCGACCTGATCGTGCGGGTGGCGGTGGGTGTGCCCGGGAACGCACCGGTCACCGCGGCGCCCGACGCCCTCGCCGGCAAGAAGAACCGGTGGCTCCTCGTCGAGGACATGTCCGCCTTCCTGCTCGCCAACGACATCGACCCCGAGGGCGGCCCGATGACCGTCGGCAGCCACAGCATCGGCACCTTCCTCCCCGGCGAGCAGATGATCGGCCTGTCGTCGTACGGGCCGCGCGCGATGGGCTACCTGCCCCCGACGGACTTCGTCGGCAAGCGCACCTTCGTCTACGAGGCCCAGGACGGCGTCAACGAGACCGACCAGACCTTCACCATCACGGTGGCCGACGCCGGCGCCTTCCAGAAGCCGGTCGCGGTCGCGGACAGCTACGAGGTACCGCGCAACGGCAGCCGCACGGTCGCCCGTGCCCAGGGACTCCTGGCGAACGACACCGACGCCGACTCGTCGTTCATCCGGGCGAACTCGGCGCACGTCACCGCCCACGGAACGGTGAGCGACTGGAACGCCTACACGGGGACCTTCACCTACACGCCGGACCCCGGCTTCGTCGGCACGGACAGCTTCACCTACTACCCGGTCGACGCCGAGAGCAACAGCGGCAACCTGGTGACGGTGACCCTGCACGTCGTCACGCCCCCGCCGGTCGCGGTCGCCGACGGCTACAAGTCCGCTCAGGGCACGCCTCTGGTGGTCGACGCGGCCCACGGCCTGCTCGCCAACGACTCCGACCCCGACTCGTCCTTCGAGGTGAGCGGCTACCTCGCCGCCGGCCTGCACGGGACGTTCGCCCTCGACCCCGACATGGCGGGTGGGTTCACCTGGTCGCCGACACCGGGTTGGAGCGGCACCGACACACTCATCTACCGACTCGAGGACCCGGACGGCAACACCAGTGAGTGGGTGGACGTCACCCTCAAGGCCGTCGCCCCGGGGACCAACGAGACCCCGGACGCCGCCGCCGACACCTGGCAGGTCCGTCAGGGCTCGCCACTCACGATCGCCGCACCCGGCGTGCTGGGCAACGACACTGACTTCGAGGGCGCCGACGTCGACGTCGCCAGCCACACCGCCCCCGCCCACGGCCAGCTGAGCGCCTTCGACAGCGAGACCGGGGCCTTCACCTACACGGGTGCCGCCGGATGGCACGGCACCGACAGCTTCACCTACCGCGCCACGGACCCGCAGGGGGCGCTGTCGGCGCCGGCAACGGTGACGATCGAGGTCGTCAACGACGCGCCGGTCGTGCAGGACGACAGCTACACGACAGTGCCCGGGGTGCCGTTCGTGGTCTCCGCAGCGGACGGCGTGCTCGGCAACGACAGTGACCTCGAGGGCGAGGCCTTCACCGTCGGCACCTCCTTCCCCGCCGCGCACGGCAAGGTGGAGTTCGACTACGACGACGGGTCGTTCGTGTACACCCCCGACGCGGGCTTCACGGGCACCGACACCTTCGAGTACCAGGCACGCGACGCCTCCTGGCAGCAGTCGGAGCCCGCGACGGTCACCATCACCGTCGCGCCCGGCACGATCACCTCGCCCGCCCCGACCGTGGTCGGGACGGCACGGGTGGGCCGCGTCGTGAGTGCCGGTACGTCGACGTGGGGCCCGGGACCGGTGACGAAGTCCTACCGGTGGCTGCGCAACGGCACGCCGATCACCGGGGCCACCTCGGCGTCGTACCGGCTGACGGCGGCGGACCTCGGCAAGAAGATCGGTGTCCGGGTCACCGGGACCAAGGCCGGCTACCCGACGGTCGTGCGGACCAGCACGGGCAAGCTCGTGGCCCGGGGGATCCTGACCACCGCGACCCCGAGGATCGCCGGGACGCCCGTCGTCGGCCGCCTGCTCAAGGCGTACGCCGGGACGTGGGGACCGGGCACCGTCACGAGGACCTTCCGGTGGTACCGCAACGGGGTGGCCATCAAGGGCGCCACGGGGTCGTCGTACCGGCTCACGAAGGCCGACCGCGGTCGACGGATCACGGTGCGGGTGACCGGCCGCAAGACCGCCTACGTGACGGCCGTGCGGACCAGCGCGTCCCTGCTGGTCCGGTGAGGGGAGGGGCGGCTCCGGCCCGTGATTGACGACATGAAGATGTTTTCAGGTCGTGAGTTACGCTGGGCGTGTGCCCGAGCAGCAGGTGCTCCGGGCGGACGCGAGCGACGGGGGTCCTCCGATGGGTGTGCCGCTCTACCAGGCCAAGGCCGAGTTCTTCCGGACGCTGGGCCACCCCGCTCGGATCCGGATCCTCGAGCTGCTGGCCGAGCGCGACCACGCCGTGCACGAGCTCCTCGAGCAGATCGCGATCGAGCCGAGCAACCTCTCCCAGCAGCTGGCCGTGCTGCGTCGTACGTCGATGGTGGTCTCGCGGCGTGAGGGCGGGCAGGTCGTCTACTCGGTGAGCGTGCCCGAGGTCCGCGACCTGCTGCTGGCCGCCCGGCGGATCCTGGTCGGGCTCGCCGAGGCGCAGAGCGAGTTCGAGGACGAGCTGATGATCACCCGCCGCTGATGTCCGGGCAGTCCCTGGGCCGAGCCGCGGCCGGGCTGCTCACCCGTGCCGACCGGCTGCTGCCCCGTCGCGAGGACTGGAGCCGCGCGCGGCCGGGGCGCGACCTGACCGCGGGCGTCATGGTCGCGTTGGTGGCGCTGCCGCTCGCCCTCGGCTTCGGCGCCCACCCCGGAGCTGGCGCCGGGATCGTGACCGCCATCGTCGCGGGAGCGGTGGCCGCCGTCTTCGGTGGGAGCCACGTGCAGGTCAGCGGTCCCACCGGCGCGATGACGGTGGTGCTGGTGCCGATCGTGGCGGCGCACGGTGCCGACGGCGTCCTGGTCGTCGGGTTGCTGGCCGGCCTGATGCTGGTGGTGCTCGCCCTGACCGGCGCCGGCCGGGCGATCCGGTACCTGCCGGTCCCCGTCGTCGAGGGCTTCACGCTCGGCATCGCGGCGATCATCGCCCTCCAGCAGCTGCCCGCCGCGCTCGGCGTCGATGCGCACGCCGAGAAGGTCCTGGCGCTCGCGGCGGACGCGTTGCGTGCGTGGGTGGACCATCCGCGCTGGGAGGCCCCGGCCTGTGCGCTCGTCGTGGTGGCGGTCGTCCTCGCCGGAGCCCGCATCCGGCCCGGCCTCCCCGTGGCACTGCTCGCCGTCGCCTCCGCGACCGTGGTCAACGGCCTGCGCGGTGAGGGCCAGGGCATCGCGACCATCGGGCACCTGCCGTCCGGACTCCCTGCGCCACGCCTTCCCGACGTGCCCTGGGCCGACCTCGACGCCCTCGTGCTCGCGGCCCTCGCCGTGGCCGCCCTCGGCGCGCTGGAGAGCCTGCTCTCCGCGACCGTCGCGGATGCGATGAGCGTGGGCGAGCGGCACGACCCCGACCGCGAGCTGCTCGGGCAGGGCCTCGCGAACATCGCCAGCCCGCTCTTCGGCGGGATCCCGGCGACCGCCGCCATCGCACGTACGGCGGTCAACGTCCGCGCCGGCGCGACCTCCCGCCTGGCGGCGCTGGTCCACGCGCTCCTGCTGCTGGTCGTGATCCTCGTCGGCGCGCGCTGGGTGGCGGAGATCCCGGTGGCCGCCCTCGCCGGCGTGCTGGCAGCGACGGCGATCCAGATGGTCCGGGTGTCGAGCCTCGGCGCGCTGCTCCGCTCGACCCGTGGGGACGCGGCCACCCTGCTCCTGACGACGGCGGCGACCGTCGTGCTGGACCTGGTCGCGGCCGTCCTCGTCGGCCTGGTCGTCGCCGGCTTCTTCGCGCTGCGCCAGACGGCTCGTACGGCGCAGCTGCAGGAGATCGAGCTCGACGACGCCGACCACCGCGACGAGGAGCGGCGGCTGCTGGACGAGCACATCGTGGCCTACCGGATCGACGGTCCGCTCTTCTTCGCCGCCGCCCACGACTTCCTGCTCGAGCTCGCCGAGGTGAGCCGGGTGCGCGTCGTCGTCCTCCGGATGTCGCACGTGACGACCATCGACGCGACCGGTGCCCACGTGCTGGCCGACGTCATCGGGCGGCTGGAGCGGCGCGGGGTGACCGTGCTGCTCTCGGGCGTGCAGCCCCAGCACCGCAAGGTGCTCCAGCGGCTCGGCGTCCACGACCGGCTCGCCCACGAGCGGCACCTCTTCGCCCGGACGCCGGACGCGATCGCGCACGCGCGACTGCACGCCGCCCGGGTCGCCCACGCCTAGCGCACCGGGCGCCCGGGCCGGTCGCCTACTTGCTGGTGGTGAGGCGGTACTGCCGCACCGACAGCGGAGCGAAGACCACGATGATGGCGACCACCCAGATCAGGGTGTAGGCCACCGGGTGCTGCAGCGACCACGCGTCGGAGCCCGGCCCGAGGCCCGTGTTGCCGAACAGGTCGCGGCTGGCCTGGGTGACGGCCGAGACCGGGTTCCACTCCACCACGGGCTTGAGGACGCTGTTGAAGTCCTTGGTGGGCACGAACGCGTTGGAGATGAAGGTCAGCGGCATGATCACGATGAAGGAGGCGTTGTTGATCACCTCCACGCTCGGCACCATCAGCCCGACCCACGCCATCACCCAGCTGATCGCGTAGCCGAAGAGGAGCAGCAGCGCGAAGCCGGCGAGCGCCTTGGGCACGCCCTCGTTGATGCGCCAGCCGATGAGCAGTCCGGTCAACGCCATGATGACCAGTGACAACACGTTGTAGACCACGTCGGACGCCGTGCGGCCGACGAGGACCGCGCTGTTGGACATGGGCAGCGACCGGAACCGGTCGATGATGCCCTTCTGCATGTCGTCGGCCAGCCCGTAGCCGGTGAACGTGGCGCCGAAAACCACCGTCTGGGCGAAGATGCCCGGGACCAGGAACTCCTTGTAGTCGACGTTGGGTACGTCGATCGCGCCACCGAACACGTAGGCGAACAGCAGCACGAACATGATCGGCGAGATCAGGACGAACACCAGGATGTCGGGCACGCGCTTGATCTTGATCAGGTTGCGCTTGGCCATCACCCAGCCGTCGCTGGCTGCTCCGGCGATGCCGCCGCTCCGCGTCACGGTCTCTCGGACGTCGGCGCTCATGCCGGGACCTCCTGGGTCTTGTCGGTCTGCGCGGACTCGGCATCAGCCTCGACCTCGGCCGCATGGCCGGTCAGGGCCATGAACACGTCGTCGAGCGTCGGCCGACGCAGGCCCACGTCGACGACCTCGATCTGCTCGTCGGCGAAGCCTTGGAGCACCTGCAGCAGTGCCTGCTGACCACCGTCGACCGACGCGGCGAAGGACTTGCCGGTGTCGCCGGTCTCCTGGGTCTCGCCGCGGGCCACGCCGC
>DATLIG010000218.1:0-6782 GCA_035539555.1 Nocardioides sp.
AACATGATCACCGAGCGGGTACGACGCGCGGCCTCCTCGTCGATCTTGGTGAGGTCGAACTCCTTGGGCGGGACGTTCTCGAGGTCGTTCTCCGCATTGATCCACCGCGTCTGGACGCCGAGGCTGTCGAGCACCTCGAGCAGGCGGTTGACCTCCTCGATGCGGGCCACCTTGCGCAGCGTCGTGCGGCCGCGGTTGAGCAGCGAGGCGCACAGCAGCGCCACACCGGCGTTCTTGGACGTCTTGACGTCGATGCTGCCCGACAGCGTGGTGGGGCCCTTGACGCGCAGGTGGGTCGGGCCGGCGCCGAGCGCCACGATCTCGGAGTCGAGCGCGGCGCCGATCCGGGCGAGCATCTCGAGCGAGAGGTTCTGGTGCCCCTTCTCGATGCGGTTGATCGCGCTCTGGCTGGTGGCCAGCCGCTCGGCGAGCTGGGCCTGGGTGAGGCCGCGGTGCTTGCGCGCGTCGCGGATCAGGTTGCCGATCCGGCCCTTGTAGTCGTCGTTCGACTCGTCGCTCGTCATACCTCGACGGTAACTCACATATGAGATATCACCAACGGGGACGGCGGCGAGTCGCCTTCCCGGCCGGCCGATGCGGCAGGATTCGAGTCATGCGCGCCACGACGATCCACGCCGCCGGAGACATCCGCGTCGAAGAGGTCCCGGACCCGGTCATCAAGAAGCCCACCGACGCCATCGTCAAGGTCACCGCGGGCTGCATCTGCGGCTCCGACCTGTGGCCCTACCGTGGCGAGAACCCGATCCGCTCCGGCTCCACCATCGGCCACGAGTGCATCGGGATCGTCGAGGAGGTCGGCAGCGAGGTCCGCGACTTCAAGGCGGGCGACTATGTCGTCGTACCGTTCTGCCACTGCGACAACACCTGCGTCCACTGCCGGGCCGGCGCACAGTCGGCGTGCGTGAACCTCGGCATGACGGCCAGCGGCCAGGCGGAGTACGCCCGGGTCAACCAGGCCGACGGCAGCCTGGTCGCGACCGGCGGTACGCCGCCCGACGACCTGCTGGCCTCGGTGCTGGCGCTCACCGACGTGATGCCGACCGGATGGCACGCCGCCGTCTGCGCCGGCGTCCGCAAGGGCGGCACCGCCGTCGCCGACGACGACGGCGCCGTGGGCCTGTGCGGCGTGCTGGCGGCGTCGGTGATGGGCGCCGAGAGGATCATCGCGATGTCGCGGCACGAGTCGCGCCAGGAGATCGCCCGGGCGTTCGGCGCGACCCACGTCGTCGCCGCGCGCGGCAAGGACGGCATCGCCGAGGTCCGCGAGATCACCGAGGGCGTCGGGGTCGACGCGGCCCTCGAGTGCGTCGGCACCGACGAGGCGATGAAGACCGCGATCGGCGTGACCCGTCCCGGTGGCGGCGTCGGCTTCGTCGGCGTCCCGCACGGCGTCGAGCTGCCCATTCGCACCCTCTTCGAGCGCAACATCGGCCTGCGCGGCGGCATCGCGCCCGTGCGCCGCTACCTGCCCGACCTGCTCGCGCTGGTCCAGGACCGGGCCATCGACCCCGGCCAGGTGTTCGACCTGACCCTTCCGCTGGAGGAGTCGCCCGAGGGCTACCGGGCGATGGACGAGCGGCGCGCCATCAAGGTCATGCTGCAGCCGTAGCCGGAACGCCGCATAACCGGATGCGGGATGTCGGTGCCTGGCCCTAGGTTCGTGCACCGTGACCCGCCTCGACGACGCGACCTATCTCGACCACATCCGCACGGAGTCCGCCCGGTTCGCCGCCGTACTGGCCGAGTGCGCCCCGGACGCACGGGTGCCTTCCTGCCCCGAGTGGGACGCCTCCGACCTGCTGTGGCACCTCGGCGAGGTGCAGCACTGGTGGCACCACGTGGTCACGACCCGTCCGGCGCCGCCGGAGAGCTATGTCGAGCCCGAGCGTCCATCGTCCTGGTCCGGGCTGCGGTCGTTCTTCGACGAGTGGCACGACCGGTTCCTGACGGAGCTGGCTGCCGCCGACCCGGCCGAGACGGCCTGGTCCTGGTCGAGCAACCCCGACCACCACGACATCGCGTTCACCTATCGCCGCCAGGCGCACGAGGCGCTCATCCACCGCCTCGACGCCGAGCTCGCGGCCGGCGCGCCCAGCCCGCTCCCGGCAGACCTGGCCACCGACGGCGTCGACGAGGTGCTCGACGTGATGTACGGCGGCCTGCCGGCATGGGGCCGCTTCGACGGCGAGCCGGTCTACGTGGAATACCGCACGAGCGACACCGGACGCTCGGTGTGGACGCAGCTCGGCACCTTCTCGGGCACGGCCCCGGACGGAACCGTCCGCACCGGGGAGCCCGACCAGCACGTCGTCCCCGCCCCGACGGTCGCGGCGGACGTCGTGGTCACCGGCACCGCCGACCAGCTCGACGGCTGGCTCTGGCACCGGTACGACGCCAGCGGGATCACGATCGAGGGCGAACCGGCCGTGTGGGCACGGGCGGCCGAGGTGCTGGGCCAGTCGATCGACTAGCCCGCCGACCGGGTTGATCGGCTGGCGGGCACCGGGAGGCTTGCGGTTTGGTCCCAAACCGCAACAATCCGGGCCGGCGACGTGCGGTTCGTGCCCAAACGGCGGGGCTCCCGCGTACCTCAGCCGCGCAGCTGGGCCTTGCGTCCGTTCTTGCCCGCGAACCACACGACGCCGAAGAGCGCCCCGATGAGGCCGAGGAAGAACACGACGGCAGCGATCAGGACGACGAGCGTGACGGTACCCATGAGTAACACCCTGACATGACCTGCGTCACTTTTCACGCACCGTCCGGGTTCGGGCCCGATCGGTGACTCGATCAGCACTCGATCACGTTGACGGCCAGGCCGCCACGCGAGGTCTCCTTGTACTTGGTGTGCATGTCGCGGCCGGTGTCGCGCATCGTCTTGATCGCGCGGTCGAGCGACACGGTGTGGCGGCCGGTGCCGGCCAGGGCGAGGCGCGCGGCGTTGATGGCCTTGACCGAGGCGATGGCGTTGCGCTCGATGCACGGGATCTGGACCAGGCCGCCGACCGGGTCGCAGGTGAGGCCCAGGTTGTGCTCGATGCCGATCTCCGCAGCGTTCTCGACCTGCTCGGGCGTGCCGCCCAGCACCTCGCAGAAGGCGCCCGCTGCCATCGAGCAGGCGGAGCCGACCTCGCCCTGGCAGCCGACCTCGGCCCCCGAGATCGAGGCGTTCTCCTTGTACAGCGCACCGATCGCCCCGGCGGTCAGCAGGAAGCGGACGATGCCGTCGTCGTCGGCGCCGGGGACGAACCGGGCGTAGTAGTGAAGGACGGCCGGGATGATCCCGGCGGCGCCGTTGGTGGGCGCGGTGACCATCCGGCCGCCGGCGGCGTTCTCCTCGTTGACGGCGAGCGCGAACAGGTTGACCCAGTCCATCGCGCGCAGCGGGTCGTCGACGCCGCTGCCCGCGGTCAGCCGCGCGTGCAGGGCGGGCGCACGCCGGGGGACCCGGAGCCCGCCGGGCAGGACGCCCTCGTGCGCACAGCCGTTGCGGACGCAGGCCTCCATGACCGACCAGATCTCCAACAACCCGGCGCGGACCTCGGCCTCGGTGCGCCACGCCAGCTCGTTGGCGAGCATCACGTCGCTGATCCGCAGGCCGGTGTCCTCGCAGATGGCGAGGAGCTCGGCCGCCGTGGAGAACGGGTGCGCGACGGGCGTGGCGTCGGCCACCACCCGGTCGGCACCGACGGCCGACTCGTCGACGACGAAGCCGCCGCCGACCGAGTAGTAGACCCGTTCGCGCACCAGCTCGCCCGCCGCCGACCACGCCTCGAAGCGCATCCCGTTCGGGTGACCGGGCAGCGACTTGCGGCGGTGCAGGACCAGGTCGTCGGGCCCGAAGGCGACGTCGTGCCGCGCGGCCAGCCGGAGCCGGCCGGCCTCGCGGATCGCGGCCACGCGTGCGTCGTACGTCGCGATGTCGACGGTGGCCGGCTCCTCGCCCTCGAGCCCCAGGATCACCGCCTTCTCGGAGCCGTGGCCGTGGCCGGTCGCGCCCAGCGAGCCGAAGAGCTCGGCGCGCACCCGGGCGACGTCCTCGAGCAGCCCGTCGGCCGCCAGCCCCTCGGCGAAGAGGCGCGCCGCGCGCATCGGGCCGACCGTGTGCGAGGAGGAGGGCCCGATGCCCACGGAGTAGAGGTCGAAGACGCTGAGGGCCACACCCCCAACCTAGACCTTGTCTGACAATCCCGCCCGTCCGGCCGGGAGCGTCAGCCGAGCGGCAGGTACGACGTGACCGTGTCGGCCAGCCGGATGACCGGGTTCCTCTTGCCGGGGGCCGCCTCACCGAGCTTCGGCCAGGGCGCGAAGACCCGCTCGACGTCGCCGACGACCGGGCCCAGCTCGGGGTAGTGGCGCAGGATGACGTCCTTCATCGACGTCTCGTTGACCCAGTCGAGACCGACCTGCGTGTAGATCTCCGGGCGGTAGTCGTCGGTGAAGAACCGGTCGCTCTTGAGCCGGCGCGAGGCCATCAGGATGAAGATCCGGAACGCCGTGTCGGAGAAGCCGAAGCCCTTCGGCGGCTTCTCGGCCTGCATGCCGATCTGCAGGTCGACCGCGTCGACGTCGCCCCGGTAGATCTCGGCGAGCTCCTTCGCCCACGCCTTGTCGGGCGTGATGTCGTCGAACGACTTTCGACGCGGCATCCGCAGCACCTCGCGGAAGTCGTTGTAGCGCGGGATGCCGCGCTCGCGGTCACGGACGATGTCGAGGGTGGCGAGGTCGGTGACCTGGCCGTCGACACGGGTGAGCCTGCGCAGCGCGTTGGGGTAGTTCTTGAGGCAGACCGCGCCCGCGGAGGCGAGTCCGAAGGAGTACCACAGGTCGCCCATCTCCATGCGGTCCATGAAGTCGCGGGTGTAGCGGCCCTGGAGCTCGGTGAACTCGCGGTGCTCCAGGAACTCGCCGGACTCGAGCGAGTAGAAGTCCCAGTCGTCCGCGATGAGCGGATGCATCCGGTAGACGGAGACGAACTCCTCGGTCAGCGAGAACGGCGCCGAGTGGTGGTCCGCCGTCGAGCCGATGATGCCCGAGAGCGCCTCGCTGTCGCCGACCCGCCCGACGCGGCTGCGGAAGGTCTCGCCGAGGGCGCCGTACCAGTTGGCGCTCATGCCGATCTGCAGCGCCGGGTGGCGCAGCACGCAGGGGGTCCACTCGACCGTGTGGATCTTGGCGATCAGGGCCGAGACGACGAGGACGCCGAGCTCGAACAGGCGCTGGTCGCCGAGCGAGGGGTAGGCCTTCTTGAGCGCGTCGCAGACCGCGTTGTGCTCGCGGGAGAACATCGTGTGCAGCAGCCCGACGCCGACCCAGTAGTTCTCGCGCATGCCGGTGAGGTCGATGCCGGGGATGTCGCTCCTGAGCAGCCGGCCGTCGTCGCCGACCTTGATCTTGCCGTCGACGAAGGTGCGCATCTCGTCCTGGCGCTCACGCCCGCTGCCGTAGATCTGCGAGCCGTCCCACCAGTGCGTCTCCTGGTTGGCGAAGACCGGCGCCGGGCAGCCGGAGGCGATCTCGCCGCCGTCCATCGGGATGGTGGAGCGGATGCGCATCGGGTTCTCGGGGAACTCGTCGCCCTCGCGCAGCGGGATGTCGATGGTGCGGTCCGGCACGCCGTCGCCGTGGAAGAACCAGTTGTGGTTCTCGAACTGCAGCCATGCCGCCGCGAGCCCGTTGATGATGCCGGCGGGCTTGAAGGTGTCGCGGGCCATCAGGCGCTCGCTGATCACGCGCGGGTCCGGGTCGAGCAGCCGCTTGAGGTCCGGCGAGGTCTTCTCGATCGGTGCGTTGCGGCCGAAGCCCGTGCCCTTCGCGCCCATGTGCTTGCAGCCCAGGTCGTTCCACGTGCCGTCCGCGGTCCGCGCGCGCACCGCCTCCTCGGGCGGTGCCTCCTTCGCGTCCTGCTCGGGCCGGACCCCCTCGCCCTCGAACAGGTTCTTCGAGCGGAGGTCGTCCCGCTCGCCGGCGAGGGCCTTGAGCTGGAGGATGAGGGACGGGTTCTGGTGCCACTGGACCATCGGTTCCTGCTTCCCTGGTACGACGCCGGCCGGAGCGCCCGAGCGCGATTCCGCCGCCAAGTGTGACCAGCGACACACTCCGGCGTCTAGGGTGCGTCTGTCGGTGTCGGACGAATCGTGGGGGACCGGGATGGGCAAGGCTGAGGACTTTCCACACGCATCGGTGATCGAGGGCGTGCGCTTCACCGCGCAGGTCGGCGTGCCGAACGTGATCCAGGGACTGTTCAAGAAGCGCGAGCTGCCGACGAAGGTGGCCGGGGTGGCGCGGGCCGACCTCTTCGCGTTCACGCTGGTGCAGGGCCTGGTGCGCAAGCACGGACCGGGTCCGTTCTGGATCCGGGTGGCGACCGACGAGGCGCTGCTGCTCAGCGACCCGGCCGACATCGAGTTCGTGCTCGGCGGCTCGCCGGACCCGTTCGCCTCCGACCCGCCCGCCAAGAAGGCCGGCATGAGCGCCTTCCAGCCCGACGCGCTGACCCTGTCGCGCGGTGACCTCTGGCGCAACCGCCGTGACTTCGCCGAGGCCGTGCTCCAGACCGGGAGGCCGCTGCACTCGCTGGCGCTGCGGATGGTGAAGGTCGCCGCCCAGGAGGCCGCCGGCCTCACCGGCGAGATCGGGTACGACGACCTCAACGCCGCCTTCCAGCGGGTCACCCGCCGCGTCGTGTTCGGCGACGCGGCCACCGACGACACGGGCCTCACCGCCCTGCTAGGCGACCTGATGGCGGCCGGCAACCGGACCCC
>DATLIG010000219.1:0-27318 GCA_035539555.1 Nocardioides sp.
GCGATCGCCGAGTCCGACCGCAAGGTCCTGCTGGTGGCGTCCGGGGCGATGTCCCACACCTTCTGGTCGCTGCGGCAACTGCGCGACCACGAGGCCGCCGGGGTCGAGCACATCTTCACCCCGGAGGCCGCGGCCGCCGACGCCGAGCGGATCGGCTGGTTCAAGCAGGGTGACCACGCTCGCGTCCTCGACACGATGGACGAGTTCTACCGGTTCAAGCCGGAGGCCCGCTTCCAGCACTACCTGATGATGATGGGCGCGATCGGCGAGGGCGACTGCACCGCCCCCGGTCGCCAGTACGGCGAGTACGAGAACTCCATCGGCACCGGACAGGTCCACGTCTGGTTCGACCGTCCCGACGGAGGATTCCCCGCCGCCCGCACCACCCCGACCGACCCCGACTACGCCCGCCAGATGAGCGGCTCCGGCGCCGACGTACCGGCTGCCGGCTGAGAGGAAGACCCGAGATGACCACCGAGTACTGCCGCATCCTGCTGGACGGCAACGCCGTCGACGTACGACGCGAGGGGGAGACCCTCGTCGCCGGTGACGGTCGCACCGTCGCGATCGCCGACGCCACCCACCTGCCGCCCGTGACGCCCAGCAAGATCGTCTGCGTCCACCTCAACTACTCCTCGCGGGTCGAGGAGATGATGACCAAGCTGCCGCCCGCGCCGACCTACTTCCACAAGCCGGTCTCGGCGCTGAACGCGCACGACGCGGCCGTCGTACGCCCCCAGGGCTGCAAGTGGCTCAACTACGAGGGCGAGATCGCGATCGTCATCGGCAGGACCGCGCGCAACATCTCGCCCGAGGAGGCGGGGGACTACATCCGCGGCTACTCGGTCGGCAACGACTACGGCCTGCACGACTTCCGCGACACCGACTCCGGCTCGATGCTGCGGGTGAAGGGCGCCGACACCCTGTGCCCGGTCGGCCCCGGCATCGTCGAGGGCTGGGACTTCCGCGACAAGCGGATCCGCACGATCGTCAACGGTGAGGTCCGCCAGGACGGCAACACCAATGAGATGAAGTGGGACATGCACTACCTCGTCGCCGACATCGCGCGCACGATCACCCTGCACCCCGGCGACATCCTGATGTCCGGTACGCCGGCGATCTCGCGCACCGTGTACCCCGGCGACGTCGTCGAGGTCGAGGTCGAGGGCCTCGGCACCCTGCGCAACCACATCGTCGAGGGCCCCACGCCGATCCGCAGCGACGTCGGCGCGCAGCCGACGGAGAGCGAGGAGGTCCTCTCGACCGCCAAGGGCGGCGACTGGGAGTTCCGCGGGATCCGCAAGCCCGACCTGTCCACCACCCACTGACCGTCGTACCTCCGACGAAGCGAAGGACGCACCGCTGTGCCCGCACCCCGCATGCTGATGATCCTCAGCGAGAACTGGACCCTCACCGACGGCCGCAACCTCGGCGACCTCGTCACCTGGGCCAGGATCGCCGAGGACACCGGCTTCGACTCGGTGATGATCTCCGAGCACGTCGTCCTCGGTCCGGACGCGAGCGACAAGGGCGTGATGGGCAACCCGCGCGACTACGCGGCGCCCGGCAACCAGGACCCGCTGATGCCCTGGCCGAACTCGCTGATGCTGTTCTCCGCGATCGCCAGCGTCACCGAGCGGATCCGCCTGGTCGGCGCGGCGGTGCTCGCGCCGCTGCGCCACCCGCTGCTGCTCGCCCGCGAGCTCGGCACCCTCGACCTGATCTCCGAGGGCCGCCTCGTCGTGCAGCCCAACGTCAGCTGGAGCAAGGACGAGTACGCCGCGATGGGCGTGCCCTTCCGCGAGCGCGGCAGGATCCTCAGCGAGCAGCTCGAGGTGATGAGGCTCGTGTTCGAGCAGTCGCCGGCGACCCACCACGGCCACTACTTCGACTTCGAGGACATCTACCTCGAGCCGAAGGCCTTCCGGCCCGAGGGGCCGCGGATGTGGTTCGGCGGGCAGAAGGCCCACGGCGCCGTCGTCGAGCGGATCGTGAAGTACGGCCACGGCTTCCACCCGTTCGGCCGCCCGACCGACGAGGACCTGCGGGTCATCCGTGAGGCGATGGCCGACGCCGGCCGGGACATGGCGGAGCTGGAGATGGTGGGGGGTGTCCGCTACTCCTTCCCCGACGACCACTCGCCGGCCGACCTGGGGGAGTCGATGGACTCGATCCCCGAGCAGCTCGAGCAGGGCTTCACCACGATCTGCATCAAGCCGTCGATGTACATCGACGACCAGTCGGAGATGGAGGCGTTCTGCAAGGACGTCATGAAGCGGGCGGAGGCGATGGGCTGATGGGCAGGCGTCTGCTGCTGATCGGTCACGACTACCTCGCCGCCGGCGGCATCGAGGAGCGCTTCGTCCGGCGCGGGTACGACGTCGAGCGGGTCCAGGTGGTCCCGCCGGACCGCTTCGAGGATCCCGGCGTGGACGCCGACCTGCCCGATCCGCGCGACTACGACGCGGTCCTGGTGCTCGGCGCCCGGTGGAGCGTCTACGGCGACGAGGTCTCCTCGTGGGTGAAGCCGGAGCTGGAGCTGCTGCGCACGGCCGACGAGGCCGGCGTTCCCGTCTTCGGGATCTGCTTCGGCGGCCAGCTGCTCGCGCAGGCGCACGGGGGCCAGGTGGTCGCGTCACCGGCTCCGGAGATCGGCCCGAACGTGGTGGCCGGGGTGCCGTCGGTGGCCGGGGTCTGGACGCAGTGGCACTACGACAAGTTCGTGCCGCCGGCGGACGCGACAATCGTCGGCGTCAGCGCCGCGGCGCCCCAGGCGTTCGTGCTTCGGCGCAACCTCGCCGTGCAGTTCCACCCCGAGGTGGACGAGGAGAGCGTTCGTGGGTGGGTCGAGGACGGCGGTGCGCAGATGGCGCGGGACCGCGGGCTCGACCCCGAGGTGCTGCTGGACCACGTGGCGTCACTCGATGCCGACGTGCGGGTGCGGGCGGGCGCGCTCGTGGACTACTTCCTCGACCAGGTCGCGGCCGGCCGATGAGTGGCAAGGTCGTCCTGGTGACCGGTGGCGGCACCGGCATCGGCGCCGCGATCGCCCGCCTGCTCGCCGGGAACGGCGACCAGGTCGTGATCTGCGGTCGTCGCGAGGCGCCGCTGCGCGCGGTCGCCGAGGAGACCCGTGCCGATGTCGAGGCCCACGTCGTCGTCGCCGACGTCAGCGAGGCCGCCGGGGTGGAGCGGGTCGTCGCGGACACGGTCGCGACCTACGGCCGGCTCGACGGCCTCGTCATCAACCACGGGATCATCCACGTCGGCCGGGTCGACGAGGTCACCCCCGAGCAGTGGGACGACACGATCCGCGTCAACCTCACCTCTCCGTTCCTCCTCGTGCGTGCCGCGCTGCCGCACCTGCTGGCGGCCCGCGGCGCCGTCGTCGCCGTGTCCTCCGTCGCCGCGCTGCGGGCCAGTGACGCGATGGCTGCCTACTCCGCCAGCAAGGCCGGACTGCTGCTGCTCACCCAGTCGCTGGCCGTCGACCACGGCCGCGACGGCCTGCGCGCCAACGCGATCTGCCCCGGCTGGACCGCCACCGAGATGGGCGACATGGAGATGGCCGAGCTCGGGGCCGAGCGCGGCCTGTCCACCCAGGACGCCTACCGGCTGGCCACGGCCGTCGTGCCCCAGCGCCGGCCCGCACAGCCCGCCGAGATCGCCGCCACCGTCGCGTGGCTGCTGTCCGACGCGGCGTCGTACGTCAACGGTGTGGTGCTGCCTGTCGACGGCGGCTCCTGCATCGTCGACCCCGGCACCCTCGCACTCGACCCCCGCGTCTCGATCCACCTCTCCGAGGAGCCCTCATGAGCAAGTACGCCGTCTGCGACCCCGCCACCGGGCAGGTCGTCGAGACGTTCCCGTCCGCCACCGACGAGGAGGTCGCCGCGGCGGTCGCCTCCGCCCACGACGCCTACACCGGCTGGGGGCGCACCTCGACCGTGGTCGAACGTGCCGCCCTGGTCCGCCGGGTCGCCGAGCTCCACCGCGAGCGTGCCGGCGAGCTCGCGAAGGCGATCAACGAGGAGATGGGCAAGGCGCTGGGCGCGGCCGAGGGCGAGGTGCTGTTCTCGGCCGACATCTACCAGTACTACGCCGATCGCGCCGAGGAGTTCCTCGCCGACCAGGAGATCCTGCTGCTCGGCGGCAGCGGTCGAGCACTGCTGCGCCGCCAGCCGGTCGGCGCCCTGCTCGGGATCATGCCGTGGAACTACCCCGTCTACCAGGTCGCCCGGTTCGCCGCCCCCAACCTGGTCACCGGCAACACGATCGTGCTCAAGCACGCCGCCCAGTGCCCCCGCTCGGCCGCCCTGCAGGCGCAGATCTTCGCCGACGCCGGACTGCCGGAGGGTGCCTATGTCAACGTCTACGCGACGAACGACCAGATCGCCGAGGTGATCGCCGATCCGCGGATCCAGGGCGTCTCGCTGACCGGTTCCGAACGGGCCGGCTCGATCGTCGGCGAGATCGCCGGGCGCAACCTCAAGAAGTGCGTGCTCGAGCTCGGCGGCGCCGACCCGTTCGTGTTGCTCTCGACCGACGACCTCGACGCTGCCGTCGACGACGCGCTGTCCGCGCGGACCGGCAACGTGGGCCAGGCGTGCAACGGCGCCAAGCGGTTCGTCGTCGTCGACGACCTGTACGACGACTTCGTCGCGAAGCTCCACGAGCGGGTGGCTGCGGCCGTCACCGGAGCGCCGCTCTCGTCGCTCGCCGCGGCCGAGGGGCTGGCCGAGCAGGTGGAGGCCGCCGTCGCCGCGGGTGCGCACCTGGTCACGTCGGGGGAGCGCCACGGTGCCTTCCACCCGGTCGGGGTGCTCACCGACGTCGCGCCGGACAACCCCGCCTACCGCCAGGAGTTCTTCGGCCCGGTCGCGATGGTGTTCCGCGCTGCCGACGAGACCGACGCGATCCGGATCGCCAACGACACCCCCTACGGCCTCGGGTCCTACGTCTACACGACGGACCCGGAGCAGGCCGACCGCGTGGCGAGCGCACTGGAGGTCGGCATGGTCTTCGTCAACGGGGTCGGCCTCGAGGCCGTGGAGCTGCCCTTCGGTGGTGTCCGCCTCTCCGGCTACGGCCGCGAGCTCGGCAGCCTCGGCATCGAGGAGTTCGTGAACAAGAAGATGATCCGGATCGCCGGATGACCCGCTACACCGTCGCCGTGATCGGTGGCACCGGTCCGCAGGGCAAGGGACTGGGCTACCGGTTCGCGCGGCACGGCCACGACATCGTCCTCGGCTCGCGTGCCGCCGAGAAGGCCGAGGCGGTGGCCGCGGAGGTGACCGAGCGCCTTGCCGGCGTCGCGGGCGCCGGGACGGCTCGTGGTGCGGCCAACGCGGACGCGATCGCCGCAGCCGATGTCGTCCTGCTCGCCGTGCCGTTCGACGGGCACGACGAGCTGGTCGCGTCGTTGGCCGGCGCGCTGGCGGGCAAGACGGTGATCTCGTGCGTGAACCCGCTGGCCTTCGACAAGCGCGGTGCGCACGGCCGGGTGATCAACGGTGGTGAGGGCTCGGCTGCGGAGTCGGCTGCCGAGCTGGCGCCCGACGCTGTGGTGGTGGGTGCCTTCCACAACGTGTCGGCCGTGGGCCTGTGGGGCGAGGAGGAGTTCCTCGACGAGGACGTGATCGTGGTGGGTGACTCGGTGGAGGGCAAGCAGGTGGCGATCGACCTGGCTGCCGCCGTCACCGGTCACCCCGGCATCGACGGTGGGAAGCTCCGGCTGGCGCGGGTGCTGGAGCCGTTCACGGCGGTGCTGATCTCGATCAACCGCAAGTACAAGGCGCACTCGGGCATCCGGGTCACCGGCCTCGGCGAGCACTGAGCAGCTGAACTCCCGGTCGGGGAGGCCCTCAGCGGGCCTCCCCGATCAGCCTCTCCAGGATCGCCTGGGTCTCGTCGGTGGGGTTCCAGGCCAGACCTGACGCCGGGCTGGTCTGGAAGTGGCTGAGGTGGCACGACGGCTGGAGGTCCAGCCGATCTCCCCAGGTCGTGACCACGACGATCCGGATGAACGCCGTCGGCGCGGCACAGCGCGGCATGCCCGTCGTGTAGTGCGCCCGGTCGGCGATGTCGGCCCGCAGCACCGCGACCTCGGCGTTCGAGAACACCGCGCGCTGTGGTTGCCCGCTGCCCTCGGGCGACTCCACGCAGAGCACTGCCGCCGCCAGGTCCTGCGCCCGGCCGACGCTCGGGGTTCCCGAGGTCGCGCAGTCGATCGTCGGTGCGTCGACCGGCGCCGGCGGGTCGAGCTGCTCCCGCTGCGCCCGCAGGAGGTCGATGAACCTCTCCCACGGCTCGTCGGCGCCGGTCCGCTCGACGCCGTTGACCACCACGTCGTGGCAGCCGTACAAGTCGCCGGAGACAACCGTCGTCGACTCGTCCGGGTAGCTGAACACCAGCTGGTAGCGAGGTCCGAGGTCCATCGTGCACATCGCGTCGGGGGCCTTGGGGTCCAGGTCGTTGACCGCTGCCGCCAGCGCGTCGACGTCGGTCACGAGGGCGTCGGCGGGCAGGTCGATGGCGAACTCGTTGCCGCCGCACAGGCGCACCGACGTCGCGCCGTCCGGCACGTGGTCGGGGCCGACCTGCGTCTGCGCGTCCGCCGGCGAGCCGGGACAGGCCGGGGCGTCGTACGGCGACACCGGGCCGTCGTTCGCGACGTCCCCGCGCTCCGGGCCGTCATCGCCCAGCACCGCCACGACCCCGGCCACCAGCAGCACGGAGGCCGCGGCGCCGCCGATCACCGCTGCCGTCGTACGACGTGCGCGGCGGGCCCTCGTGCGCGCCCCCTCGGCGCGGTCGGGCGCAGCCGGGGGCTCCGGCACGGCGCCGGCCAGCCCCTCGCGCAGCCACTTCTCGTCACTCATCGCCGGTCTCCTCTCCTCGCAGGTGGGGAGAGGAGCGCAGCGCCGCCAGCGCCCGTGAGCACTGGCTCTTCACGGTGCCGACGCCGATGCCGAGCGCGGTGGCGGTCTGCTGCTCGGTGAGGTCCTCGAAGTAACGCAGCACGACCACCGCCCGCTGCCCGCGCGGCAGGCCACCGAGAGCGGCGACCAGGTCGTTGCGGGCGTCGCGGTCCTCGGCGGCGGCGGGTCGCTCGGGCAGGTGCTCGGTCGGCCTCTCCCCGCGCCACCGGCGCCGCCACCACGAGACGTAGGTCGTGTACATGACCCGGCGCACGTAGGCCTCGAAGCCGTCCGCGCCCACCCGGTGCCACGCCCGCCACGACTTGCCGAGGGCCGTCTGCACCAGGTCCTCGGCGAGCTGGTGGTCGCCGGTCAGCAACCACGCCGAGCGCCACAGCGCGTCACCGCGCGCGGCGACGAAAGCGTCGAACCCGTCGTCCGGGACGGCACCCTGGGGCATCGCCTGCTCCACCACCGTTCGCTGCATCGGCACTCCTCTCACCCTCCCAAAGCGGTGGGGAGTGCCGAAAGGTTGTCAGGTCGCGAGACCTTCCACGACCTCGGCGCGAGGGAGGTGTGCCAGCAGGCGGCCCGGCACCAGCAGCTTCGAGCGGCGCAGGCCCGATCCGATCACCGCCACGTCGATGTCCGCGACCCGCGCGTCGACCAGCAGGCGCCAGCCGGCGGGCAGGCCGACCGGCGTGATGCCGCCGTACTCCATCTCCGACTCGGCGACCGCCCGCTCCAGCGGCAGGAAGGACGGCTTGCGCACGTCGAGGAGCCGCTTGACGGTGTGGTTGACGTCGGCGCGGGTGTCGGCGCGGACCAGGCACGCCGCGATCCGCTCCTCACCCTCCCGCTTGCCGGCGACGAGGACGCAGTTGGCCCCGGCCTCCATGGGTACGTCGTAGGCCGTGCTCATCGCCGCGGTGTCGGCGAGCTCGGGGTCGATCTCCACCACGGCCACGCCGGACGCCCCCGGCCAGTCCGCGAGGGCGGCGGCGACGGGGGCGGCGACGAGGTCGGGGTGCTCGAGCGCGGGAAGGGAGTGCAGTCCGGCGAGCCGGGGGAGTGCTAGTGCCACCCGTGCATGCTGCCCGATCCGTGGTTGCCGTGGTGCCACCGGTCGTCGGCCCAGTGCCGTCGCGGTCCGCGCAGCACCGTGGCGAGCAGGCCGACGGCTCCGGCGACCAGCCAGGGCAGGCCGAGCACCCAGCCGTGGTCCTCGATGGCCACGGTGTCGCTGATCAGCAGCGCCCAGGCGCCGACCAGGCCGAGGAACGCGGTGCCCATGACGAGGTGGCCGGTGTTGACCTGGTGCCATCCCGAGGGACGCTGCGGCGCCGGGCGCTCCTGCTCGTGGGCCTGCTCGTGAGCCTGCTCGGCGGGGTTGTCGTGCGTGCTCATGCTGCCTGCTCCTCCGTGAGGACCTCGATCTGGCCGAGGAACATGTCGGCCTCGATGGTCAGGGTCGGGGTGCCGTCGCCTCCGCCGTCGTGGGACGCCTTCTTCGAGCTGTCGGACTTCTCCTCGTCGAACAGCACCACCTCGCCGGCGACGATCTGCGCGTCCACGTCGACGTCGAGCCCCTCGTCCGGGACGATCACGCGGATGTGGCCGACCCGGTTGTCGAGCTCGAGCTTCCTGTCGTCGAGCCGCGGCAGCTCGTCGGCCGGGATGTCGGTCAGGTCGATGACCATGTCGCCGACGCCGAGGCCGTAGCTGCTCTCCAGCTGCGCCGCGCTGTCCGGCGACTCCCGGACCTCGCCGATGTGGTCGTCGTCGACCACGGACGTCACCGCGGTGGCCATCGCCGCCACGAGCCCGACGAAGATCAGCCCCCCGGCGCGGCCGAAGAACGCCCCGACCACCAGCATCAGGCCGACGACGCCCAGCACCGTCGCGGGGTACGCCGACGGCACCACGTCGACCCCGGCGAGGTCCATCGTGCCGACCGCGCCGAGGGCGAGGACGGAGAGCGCGAGCGTGAACGGGAACAGCAGCGGGCCGCGGCGCCGCGGGGCGACCGGGCGCGGAGGGTGCGGCGGCTGCCACGGGCGGTAGCCCTCGTACGTCGGGCCCGGCGTCCCCGGCGGCGGGGGAGCCACCGTGTCCGCGCCCGGAAAGCCGGCGGCCCGCTTCTCCTTGGCCTGCTTGCTGCCGAACACCACCAGCAGCACCAGGCCGGCCACCATCAGCGGCCACGGGAAGTCCATCCCGCCGACCGAGTCGCCGATCACCGACGCGACCGCGATGACGCCGGCGATGATGAGGGCCGCCGTCCGCACGCCGTCGTCGGTGCGGATCACCGTGTCGCCGGTCTCCTCCTCCGGCACCAGGACCCACGCGACGCCGTACAGGATCAGGCCACCGCCACCGAAGAAGGTCAGGATCACGAACGCCACCCGGACGAGCAGCGGGTCGATGTCGAGGTGGCGGGCGATGCCGCCGGCGACACCGGACACCTTGCGGTCGGTCCGGCTCCGGCGCAGGCGGGCGAGGTCACGGACCTCGTCGCGGGTCACGCGGGGGCCCGACTCGCCGGGCTCGGGCCCGTACGGTCCGGGCTGGCCGGTCTCGGTGTCGTTCGGTGCGTTCATGTGTCCAAGCCTGAAGTCTGGAGCGGGGCGAAACCATCGGGGAGTGCCCTGATCCTGCCGCATCGCCCGGGGGTACGGCTCAGGGTCGGATCAGGGTCGTTCCCCCTGCTCGCGCGGGTTGCGCTGTGTGACGATGGAGGCACCATGACGAGCACTGCGACGACCGTGCCCCCGGCTGCCCCCGCAGCGCGGGAGGTCCGGCGCGCGTGGCGCGACCTGCGCGAGCCGGTGCTCGGCGGCGTCGCCTCGGGCGTGGCCGCCCATCTCGCCGTGCCGGTGCTCTGGGTGCGGGCGGCCTTCGTGGTGGCGACCTTCCTGAGCGGGCTGGGCGTCTTCGCGTACGCCGCCCTCTGGGCGATGCTGCCCGCCGGTCCGCCGCCCTCGGTGCTCGCCCCCGGCCTGGAGAGCGCGAGTCGTGACGGTCGCCGGCCGGGCCGGGCCCGTCGCCTCTCCGACATCGGCCCCGTCATCACCCTGGCGGTGCTCGGCGTCGGCGTGGTGTTCGCGACCGGCGCACTGCTCGGCACCGGCTGGTGGGTCTGGCCGCTGGCGATCGCCGTGGCCGGCGTGGCCCTGTTGTGGCGCCAGGCCGACGAGGCGCAGCGCGAGCGGTGGCTCGACGCGACCGGCAAGGTCGACCCGGTCCGGGTGGTCCTCGGTGGCGGCGGCTGGGCGGCCTGGAGCCGGCTCGCCGCCGGCATCGCGCTGGTCGCCGTGGCCGTGCTGTGGCTGGTCCTGCGCGACGGCTCGCTGACGGTCGCCCGCGACGCCACGCTGGCGATCGTGCTCGGCGTCGGCGGCATCTCCATCGTGGTCGCCCCCTTCATCTACCGCCTCGTCGCCGAGCTCAGCGCCGAGCGGGAGGAGCGGGTGCGCACGCAGGAGCGGGCCGACGTCGCCGCGCACCTGCACGACTCCGTGCTCCAGACCCTCGCGCTGATCCAGAAGAACCCCGCCGACGCCACCCGCCTCGCCCGCGCCCAGGAGCGCGACCTGCGCGCCTGGCTCTATGCCGGGGAGTCCCTCGACGAGGCCACGGTCGCCAGCGCCCTGCGGGCGGCCGCCGCCGAGATCGAGGACGCCTACGGCATCACCGTCGACGTCGTGGCCGTCGGCGACTGCGACTACGACGAGGGCGCCCGCCCGATCGTGATGGCCGCACGCGAGGCGACGACCAACGCGGCCAAGCACGCCGGCGTCCCGCGCGTCGACGTCTACGCCGAGATCACCGCCACCGGCATCGACGTGTTCGTCCGCGACCGCGGCGCCGGCTTCGACCCGGCCGCGACCCCCGAGGACCGGCTGGGAGTACGACGAAGCATCATCGACCGCATGGAGCGGCACGGAGGCCGGGCCGAGATCCGCTCGGCACCCGGCGAGGGCACGGAGGTCCGGCTCCACCTGGACCACGAGCCGGACCAGAAGGCGAAGGAGACAGATGAGTGAGCCGGTGCGCGTGGTCGTCGTGGACGACCACGCCATGTTCCGTCGCGGCGTGAGCGCCGAGCTGGGTGCCACGGGTGCGGGTCGCGTCGAGGTCGTGGCCGAGGCCGCCGATGTCGACGAGGCCGTTGCCGCGGTCACGACGCACCGGCCTGCCGTCGTACTCCTGGACGTGCACCTGCCCGGCGGCGGTGGCGTCGAGGTGATCCGCCGGGTCAACGACTCCGACGTCCGGTTCCTCGCACTGTCGGTGTCGGACGCCGCCGAGGACGTCATCGGCACGATCCGCGGCGGTGCCCGCGGCTACGTCACCAAGACGATCACCGGTCCCGAGCTGGTGGACGCGATCGGCCGGGTCGCCGACGGCGACGCGGTCTTCTCGCCGCGGCTCGCGGGCTTCGTGCTCGACGCGTTCGCCGGGGCGGGGCTGTCCGCCGACCTCGCGAGCGTCGACGAGGACCTCGACCGCCTCACCGAGCGCGAGCGCGAGGTGATGCGCCTGATCGCGCGCGGCTACTCCTACAAGGAGGTCGCCAAGGAGCTGTTCATCTCGATCAAGACGGTCGAGACCCACATGTCGTCGGTGCTGCGGAAGCTGCAGCTGTCCTCGCGCCACGAGCTGACCCGCTGGGCATCGGACCGGCGGCTGCTGTGAGGCGGCTCGCTGCGGTCCTGGCCGCGGCGGTGCTGCTCGCAGGATGCTCGGACGGGGGCGAGCCCGCTCCCGCGCCCACGTCCGCTGCCCCGACCGGGGCCGGCACGTCGAGCGCCGCGCCGAGCTCGGGCGCGCCGGCCGACCCCGGGCCGCGGTACTCGGACTGGGAGCTGGGCGTCCACGTCCTGCCCCGCACCCCCGACGGGTTCGGCGAGATCCTGCCGACCCCGAGGGCGCTGCGGGTGCGGCGCTACCCGACGACCGACCTGCTCCCGCCGCCGGCCGACGGGCGGTTCCACGCGACGATCGGCCCGGTGACGACGGCGATCCGCCGCCGGATGGGGGAGACCTGGTCACCCTCGTGCCCGGTCGCGCTGGCCGACCTGGCGTACCTCAACGTCTCCTTCAGGGGCTTCGACGGCGCCGCGCACACCGGCGAGCTGGTGGTGGCCGCCGACCGGGCCGAGGACGTGGTGTCGGTGTTCCGGGCGCTCTTCGCGGCGTCGTACCCGATCGAGGAGATGCGACTGCCGACCACCGCCGACCTCGACGCGCCGCCGACCGGCGACGGCAACAACACGGCGGCGCTGGTGTGCCGGTCTTCTCGCGGTACGACGACCTGGTCGGCCCACGCGTACGGGCTGGCGATCGACGTCAACCCGTTCCTGAACCCCTACAGCAAGGGCGACCTCGTGCTGCCGGAGCGCGCCTCGGCGTACCTCGACCGCACCCGCACCCAGGCCGGCATCGTCCACGCCGGCGACCTCGTCGTGCGGGAGTTCGCCCGGATCGGCTGGTCGTGGGGCGGGTCGTGGAGCTCGCTGAAGGACTACCAGCACTTCACCGCCACCGGCCGCTGAACCACCCGGCGCACCACATAGAGTGCGGCCATGGAGACCGTGCGCCTCATCCTGCTCATCGCCCACATCCTCGGCTTCTCGGCCCTGATCGGCGGTCTGCTGGCGCAGGTCGGCCCGGGTGACAAGAAGGTCACCGGCGTGATGCGCGACGGCGTCGGCACCGCCTTCCTCGCCGGCCTCCTCCTCGTCGGCGTCCTCGAGGGCATGGATGGCGTCGAGGTCGACCACGCCAAGGTCGCCGTGAAGCTGGTCATCGGGCTGATCCTGCTCGTGCTGGTCATGGCCAACCTCCGCAAGGAGAAGATCCCGAACGGCCTGTGGGCCGGACTGCTCGTGCTGTCGGTCGCCGAGGTCTGCGTCGCGGTGCTCTGGTCGTCCGCGCACAGCGTGTCCTGACGCCGCGGGGGTTGCTCGGCGGCGGGCCGTCCACGGGGGCGTCGATGTAACACGCTGTTCGCCCGACTGGTCGGCGGTCTTCAGGGCGATGTGAGGCGATCGACGGCGTGTCGACCCTGAGAAGTGCCAGGTAGTCGAGCGAACAGCGTGTTACTTTGCGCCCGCGCGACGCCTCACGGCAGCCATCGCGGCAACAGCGGCGCACTCGGTACGACGGCCCGCGGCCGGGGGCCACGGGGCCGGAACTGCGCCAGGTCGGCGATGTCCCGCCCGAACCGTGCGCACGTGTCGAGGAACTCCCGGCGACACCGTTCCAGCGCCCGCGGACGCTGTTGCCCGAAGAAGTCCGCCCAGGTGAGCCGGGAGACCCCCGTCTTGAAGCCGGTCACGAAGTCCTGGCGCAGCTTCTCCTCCCAGAGCGCGTCCTCGGCAGACGTGGCGGCGAACCCGCCGGCAGCGACCGCACGCAGCTTGACCCGGCCGTCGATCTCGAAGAAGTGCCGGCCCAGCCGCAGGTCGCACCACACGGTGCGCCCGTCGGCGGTCAGGCCGAACTGGGGCTGCGGCACGCCGTACCCGAGCTCCGTGACGAAGTCGCGGCCCAGCGTCTCGGCGATGGAGTCCGTCAGCGGCGACGCCGAGGCGATGACCTCCCGCACGACGTTCACCTGCGGCCAGCACTTCATCATCGTGGCTGCCCGCTCGAGGTCGGCCCGTGTCGTGCCTGCTCGCATCGCGGCGTCGGCGGCCACCAGGCCGGCGAGGTAGCCCTCCTCCCGCGCGACGTCGAGTGCTGTCCGTGCCCGGTCCAGCACCGGCAGCCCCTCGACGGTGACGACCTGCGGTGGCTGGTACGGCGCGAGGTGGTGCTTGACGCCATGGCGCAGGTGCGCGCCGACGATGCCCGGCCGGGTCACGTGGGTGAAGGGCGTGCGCTCGTTGAGCAACGGCATCTGGAGCAGGTCGCCTGCGGAGTGATGGCTCATCACGTGGGGCGACGAGATCCGCAGGCTCGCCGCACGGTCTCGGACCACCCTGCGCTGGAGCTCGGTGGTGAGAAGGGCGACGTACGACGCTTCGGCGTACACGCCGCTGCGGACCGCGACCCACACCCCTGTCCGCACCAGGTGGTCGATGCGCGCGCCGGGAATCCCGGCCTCGACTGCCTGGCGCCGCGTGACCAGACCCCACTGCCGACCCATCAGTGCTGCGACCCGAGCATTCATGGATCGAGGGTGGCCGCCCGATCCCGACCCCGCGGCGCGGCCGGCCCCGCCGGTGGAGAACCTGGACTCGACTGGTGGCTGTGGACGACAACGGGATGCTCCGACGACTCGTGGGTGCTCGCATGTAACACGTCGTTGGGCCATCTGGTCGGCGCTGATCAGGGCGAATCCGGGCGATCTTCGGCGTGTCGTCCCTGAGAAGTGCCGGGTAGGTTCACGAACAGCGTGTTACATCTCCGCGGCGGCGCCGGCCAACCCCGAATCCCGCGAGCACCAGCGTCGGTACGGCGCCGTAGGCTGGTCGGAGCATGATCGACGCAACGAGTACGACGCCACCGGCCCTCACCGCAGAAGCGCTCCTCGAGGGCCTCAACGCCCCCCAGCAGGAGGCGGTGAAGCACGAGGGCACGCCGTTGCTGGTCGTCGCGGGAGCGGGGTCCGGCAAGACCCGGGTGCTGACCCGGCGGATCGCGTGGCTGATCGCGGTCCGCAAGGCGCACCCCGGCTCGATCCTGGCGATCACCTTCACCAACAAGGCCGCGGCCGAGATGAAGGAGCGGGTCAGCGAGCTGGTCGGCAACCGCGCTCGGATCATGTGGGTGAGCACGTTCCACTCGGCCTGCGTGCGGATCCTGCGCAAGGAGGTCGAGCACCTCGGCTACGAACGGGTGAAGTCGAACTTCTCGATCTACGACACGCAGGACCAGAAGCGGCTGATCACGCTGGTCTGCAACGACCTCGAGCTGGACCCGCGCAAGTTCCAGCCGGGGCCGGTGCTGCACTGGATCAGCAACCACAAGAACGAGCTGCGCGACCCGGACGAGGTGGCGGCGGAGGCCCGCAACAGCATCGACGAGACCTATGCGGCGGCGTACAAGGCCTATCAGCGACGCCTGCGCGAGGCCAACGCCTTCGACTTCGACGACCTGATCATGGAGACGGTCCGGCTCTTCCAGCTCAAGCCGGAGATCCGGGAGACCTACCGGCGGCGGTTCCGCCACCTCCTCGTGGATGAGTACCAGGACACCAACCACGCGCAGTACGCCCTCATCCACCAGCTCTGCGGCCAGGACCTCGAGGAGCACGACCCGACCACCCTCGACGGGCTGCCGGCCCACCGGGTGCCGCCGTCCGAGCTGATGGTCGTCGGTGACGCGGACCAGTCGATCTACGCCTTCCGGGGTGCCGACATCCGCAACATCATGGACTTCGAGAAGGACTTCCCCGACGCCCAGACGGTCCTGCTCGAGCAGAACTACCGCTCCACCCAGACCATCCTCACCGCCGCGAACGCGGTCATCGAGCGCAACGACGGCCGCAAGCCGAAGCGGCTGTGGTCCGACGCGGGCGACGGCGAGAAGATCGTCGGGTACGTCGCCGACGACGAGCACGACGAGGCGCGGTTCGTCTCCGGCGAGATCGACAAGCTCACCGACGGCGGGCTGCGGCCCTCCGACGTCGCGGTGTTCTACCGCACCAACGCGCAGTCCCGGGTGTTCGAGGAGATCTTCGTCCGCACCGGGATGCCCTACAAGGTCGTCGGCGGGACCCGCTTCTACGACCGCAAGGAGATCCGCGACGCGTTGGCCTACCTGCGGGTGCTGGTCAACCCCGACGACCAGGTCTCGTTGCGCCGCATCGTCAACACCCCGCGCCGCGGCATCGGCCAGCGCGCCGAGGCCGCGATCGGCGCCTTCGCCGAGCGGGAGCGCATCACCTACTGGGAGGCGCTCCAGCGGGCCGACGAGGCCCCCGGCCTCGCCACCCGCAGCCAGACCAGCATCGAGGCGTTCGTGAGGATGCTGCAGGAGCTGCAGCAGATGGTCGAGGCGCGCGAGCGACCGGACGTGGTCCTGGAGACGGTGCTCGACCGCTCCGGCTACCTGGCCAGCCTCGAGGACTCCGACGACATGCAGGACGAGACCCGGCTCGAGTACCTCGCCGAGCTGGTCGCCGTTGCGCGGGAGTTCGCCGAGGACCTGGTCGCGGGTCCGTCGGCCGACCCCGCCGACGTCGACGCCGGCGTTCTCGAGCCCGGACTGGGGGACTTCCTGGAGCGGGTCGCGCTGGTCGCCGACGCCGACCAGATCCCCGATGCCCCGGACGACGACCCGGATGCCCCCGAGGACCAGGGCGTGGTCACCCTGATGACGCTGCACACGGCCAAGGGCCTGGAGTTCCCCGTCGTCTTCCTGACCGGCATGGAGGACGGCGTCTTCCCCCACTCCCGCGCGCTCGGCGACAAGCCCGAGCTCGAGGAGGAGCGCCGCCTCGCCTACGTCGGCATCACCCGGGCCCGCCAGCGCCTCTACGTCTCCCGCGCCATGGTCCGCTCCGCGTGGGGCGCCCCCGCCATGAACCCCGGCTCACGCTTCCTCGGCGAGCTGCCGGTCGACCTCGTCGACTGGCGCCGGACCGAAGCCGACCAGACCCGGTGGTCCCGCCCCGCCTACGGCAACGCCGGCCGCTACGACGGCGGCGGGTCGTCGTACGGTGGTGGCGGCCAGCGGATGGGCGCCCCCACCGCCGCCGGCCGCCGCAACTTCAGCTCGGCCGCGGCGCGGGCCGACGCCGCCGCGAAGTCGAAGCCCGCACGGGCGATCCCGGTGCTCGCCCCGGGCGACAAGGTCACCCACGACTCGTTCGGCCTCGGCACGGTCGTGTCCGTGGAGGGCCAGGGCGACAAGTCCGTCGCCTCGATCGACTTCGGCTCCGACGGGGTCAAGCGGCTGCTGCTGCGCTACGCACCGGTCGACAAGCTGTAGCCGGAACGCAGTGACGGCTGCAGCTTCATCGGTCGTCGAGGAGCACGGCGCGATCGAGGAACGAGGTCGCGGCGGGCGTATCGAGACGCGGTGAGCCGGTGCTCATGCTGGGCCAAGCAGAGCCGCGGGTCTCGATACGCTCTTCGCGGCTTCGCAGGCTCAGCCGCGGACGCTACTCGACCACCGATGTGACGCCGGATCGCGGATCGCCCTCGCGAGCTCGGGCGATTCCGCGCTACGGCGTGACGCCGTGCTGGCGCAGCGCGGCGTCCGGGTCCACCGGGTCGCCGCCACCGGGGCGGACCTCGAGGTGGAGGTGGGGGCCGGTGACGTGGCCGGTGCTGCCGACGTACCCGATGAGCTCGCCGGTCCGCACGGTGTCACCGACGGAGACGTTGAAGGCCGACTGGTGGCAGAACCACAGCTCGGTGCCGTCCTCGAGGGTGAGCACGGTCTTGTTGCCGTAGGCACCGTCGAAGCCGGCGGAGGTGACCGTGCCGTTGGTCACCGCGTAGATCGGGGTGCCGCTGGGGGCCGCGAAGTCGAGGCCGGTGTGGTAGCTCGACCAGAGGCCGTACTCGCCGAAGGTGGCGGTCAGGCGGTAGCTCTTGAGCGGGAGGCCCCACTTGTTGAGGGCGATCTCGGCGGCTTCCTTCTCGGCGGCCTTGGCGAGGTCGTCGAGGGCGGTGTCGCGCTTCTTGACCGACAGCTCGACCTTCTCCTCGAGATCGCCGGGGTTGGCCTGGGAGAGGGCGTCGCGGTCGGAGTCGCGGCTGACCGCGTCGACGCGCTCGGTGATGGAGCCGTTGCCGAAGGAGCCGGTCATCGCGTTGGCGGCGGCGACCCGGTCGCCGCCGGAGGCGAGCTGGGGGTCCGCGGAAGCAACAGCGCCGCCGACCGCGACCGCGAGGGTCGCGACGCCGACGGCGACGGGGAGGGTGGGCAGTCCCTTGAACAGGGGGCCGCGGGCACCCGTGTGACGGGTGGCCCGGCGCTTGCCGACCGAGCCGACGGCTCGCAGCTGCGTCGAGGAGTCCGTCATCGGGTCGAGGAGCGGGATGTCGCGCAGCGCGGGGAGCTCGACCGTCGGGGTGCGCTCCAGGCCGCGGATCAGGACCGGCTCGGTGGGTACCACCCGAGCGGCGGCCTCGACCGGGGCAGCCGGCGCCGGGGTCTCGACCGGGCGCGCGACCCGCTTGCCGACGTACGCCGAGGGTGCCTCGCTGACCGTCCGCTGGGCGGCTCGCTTGCCCACGTAGCTGGAGGCAGAGGCGGGCTGCGGCGCGCGGTGGTCCGCTCGGTGGCTACCCATCGACTGCTGACTCCTTGGGGGACGATCGTGCAGGCCGGTTTCGACCCGCACCTTCTCGTCCGAGGCGCCCGAGTGGCTCCGACACGAAGTGGCTGTCGGGTGACAGCCGGGTGAAACATGCGTGCCGACCATATCCGATACCCCGACGGCTCCGAAATCGGGTGGCGGCACCTGTGGAGGGCTGTGAGGTCGTGCGACCGTTGCGGGGCGGCCGTGAGCCGTGTCACGTCGTGGCTCCCGGGCTCGTCCTACTCGTGGGTCGGGACTAGGGTGCCCGGGGGTGTGCCACGGTGCGCACCTACCTCTGACCCAGATGTGAGGACGTATCAGTGGACCTGATGGAGTACCAAGCGAAGGAGCTCTTCGCGAAGCACGGAGTGGCCACCACTCTCGGTGTGGTCGTCGAGACGGCCGAGGAGGCGAAGGCGGCTGCCGAGCAGATCGGCGGCGTCACCGTCATCAAGGCGCAGGTCAAGGCCGGCGGCCGCGGCAAGGCCGGTGGCGTGAAGCTCGCGAAGACCCCTGACGAGGCCTTCCAGTACGCCACGGACATCCTGAACCTGACGATCAAGGACCTCCCCGTCAACCGGGTCCTCGTCACCCCCGCGACCCCGCCGGAGGAGGAGTACTACTTCTCCTTCCTGCTGGACCGGTCGAACCGCCAGTACCTCTGCATCGCGTCCGTCGAGGGTGGTGTCGAGATCGAGGAGGTCGCGAAGACCAACCCCGACGCCGTCAAGCAGATCGCGATCGACCCGGGCAAGGGCGTCGACGCCGCCAAGGCGCGCGAGATCGCGACCGAGGCGGGCTTCCCGGAGCCGGTGTTCGAGCAGGCCGTGAAGATGATCGAGGACCTCTACAAGGTCTTCGTCGAGGAGGACGCGACGCTCGTCGAGGTGAACCCGCTCGCGCGGCTCGCCGGTGACAAGCTCGAGGCCCTCGACGGCAAGGTGTCGCTCGACGACAACGCCTCCGAGGTCCGTCACCCCGACCACGAGGCGTTCGAGATCCGCGAGGAGGCCGACCCGCTCGAGGCGAAGGCCAAGGACCTGGGCCTCAACTACGTCAAGCTCGACGGCCAGGTCGGCATCATCGGCAACGGCGCGGGCCTCGTCATGAGCACCCTCGACGTCGTCGCGTACGCCGGCGAGAACCACGGCGGCGTGAAGCCGGCCAACTTCCTGGACATCGGCGGTGGCGCCAACGCCCAGGTCATGGCCAACGGCCTCGACGTCATCCTGAACGACGAGCAGGTCAAGTCGGTCTTCGTGAACGTCTTCGGTGGCATCACCGCGTGCGACGAGGTCGCCAACGGCATCAAGGGCGCCCTCGAGCTCCTCGGCGACAAGGCCACCAAGCCGCTCGTCGTACGCCTGGACGGCAACGCCGTCGAGGCCGGTCGCGCGATCCTGAACGAGCTGAACCACCCGCTCGTGACCCAGGTCGACACCATGGACGGCGCGGCCGACAAGGCCGCCGAGCTGGCGAACGCCTGAGATAGAGAGCAGAAGAAGATGAGCATCTACCTCAACAAGGACAGCAAGATCATCGTCCAGGGCATCACGGGTGGCATGGGTGCCAAGCACACCGCCCTCATGCTCGACTCGGGCGCCACGATCGTCGGCGGCGTGAACTCGCGCAAGGCCGGCACGACCGTGACCCACAAGGACCACGACGGCAACGACGTCGAGCTCCCCGTCTTCGGCACGGTCGCCGAGGCCATGAAGGAGACCGGCGCCAACGTGTCGGTCCTCTTCGTCCCGCCGGCCTTCACGAAGGACGCCGCGATCGAGGCGATCGACGCCGAGATGCCGCTCATCGTCGTGATCACCGAGGGTGTGCCGGTCCAGGACACCGCCGAGGTGTGGTCCTACCTGCAGGGCAAGTCCACCCGGATGATCGGCCCGAACTGCCCCGGCATCATCACGCCGGGCGAGTCGCTCGCCGGCATCACGCCGCACACCATCGCGGGCAAGGGCCCGGTCGGTCTCGTGTCGAAGTCGGGCACGCTGACCTACCAGATGATGTACGAGCTGCGTGACTTCGGCTTCTCGACCGCCATCGGCATCGGCGGCGACCCGATCGTCGGCACCACGCACATCGACGCCCTCCAGGCCTTCGAGGACGACCCGGAGACCAAGCTGATCGTCATGATCGGTGAGATCGGTGGCGACGCCGAGGAGCGTGCGGCGGCCTACATCAAGGACCACATCACCAAGCCGGTCGTCGGCTACGTCGCGGGCTTCACCGCCCCGGAGGGCAAGACCATGGGCCACGCCGGCGCCATCGTGTCGGGCTCCGCCGGCACCGCGGCCGCCAAGCAGGAGGCCCTCGAGGCCGTCGGCGTCAAGGTCGGCAAGACGCCGTCCGCGACCGCGGCGCTCGCGCGGGAGATCCTGCAGTCGCTCTGACGCGCTGAACGCACGACGGCCCGCCACCCCTCGGGGTGGCGGGCCGTCGTCGTACGTGGGGCCGGTCTCAGCCGAACGGGGGAGCGCCGGAGTGCGGCGCCCGCCAGGTGGAGGCCTCGGCCTTGCTGGCCTCGTGGGCCCGCTCGATCGCGGCGGCCTGCCGGCCGTTGCGATTGGCCCACGACCACAGGGCGACGGCAAGCGCGGCGACGATGATGCCGAGGATCCAGAACATGACCCGATGATCCGTCCCGGTCGTGCCGTTGGCAAGGGCTTGGCGATCTCCGCGATTCCCGGCGGTCAGCCGCCGATCGAGTCCACGATCCAGCCGACGGTCGTCTCGAGGTCGCCGACCAGGTCCCGGGTGGCGGCGGCGGTGTCGCCGACACTGCCCTCGCCGCTGCGGACCGCCAGCAGCACGACCCGGTTCGTGTGCGACACGACGAAGGTGTCGAGGCCGAGGGCCGGCGTGCCGTCGTTCTCGTAGCTGCGGGTGACGACGTCGGTGGCGATCGCGGCGTCGTCGTACGACGCCAGCGCGTGCTTCCACGTGGTGCCACCGACCTCCTGCTCGGCGCAGCCACGGACCGCCTCCAGCAGCGACTCGACGGCGGCGTCGGCCGCGGCCTCGTCGGCGAACACGAGCACCTCACGGCCCTCGCCGTACTCCGGTCCGGAGGCGTTGGCCGCGAGCCGGCCCTCCGCGTTCGCGGCGAGGTCGATCGTCGCGTCGCAGAACTCCAGCGGGCCCACGCCGCGGCCATCGGCCGTGGCCACGACGGGCGTCCCGTCCTCGTTCTCGAGCATGCCGTGGACGAGGTCGAAGTCGGGGAGCAGCGGCGCCGGCACGCCGGCCGCGTCGGCTGACGCGGAGCCCGTCGCGGAGGCCGAGCCGCCGCCCGGTCCACTTCCGTCGGCGCCCAGCCGGGCAGCGGCCCTCGGCAGCATCCGGTTGACCGGGGTGCCGCCGTCCTCCTCGAGGAAGTTGTAGTCCTGGCCGATGATCACGGAGGTCAGCACGACCAGGCGGTTGCCCTGGCGGAGCACGCCGGTCTCCATGATGTAAGCGGCGTCGCCGGTCGGGTCGGCCTCCTTGGGCACCGGACCGAAGTGCGCGTCGGTGATCACGGCGTCGGCGCCGTCGACGGCGACCTTGCGGGTCTGGAGCGACCGGTACTCGGTCAGTTCCGCAGGCAGGGTGCTGCACTCCTCGAGCCAGCCGTTGACGGTGCTCCACGCCTTCGTGGCGGCCGCCTCGTCGTCGTACTCACCGACGACCTCCACCAGGTGGTCGCCCGCGGTGTCGGGGGCGTCGCTCGCGCTGTTGCGCAGCTCGAAGTCGGCCCGCACGACACTGGCGGCGCCCGTTCCCTGCAGGCTCTCCTGGGCGCAGGGGTTGAAGACGTCCTGGCCGTCGCCCTCGTGGGCGCTGGTGCGGAACCAGTCGGCGCCGTCGCTGTAGACCGTGTCGTCGTCGGTCAGCAGGTGGTCGGTGGTCAGGCCGGTCGAAGGGGTGCTCGACGACGTCCCCGTCGGCGTGGTGCCCGCGCTGTCGTCGGCGGAGGTGTCCTTCGAGGGGTCGGCGCCACAGGCGCCGAGCAGGGTGGCGGCCGCGACGGCGGCCACGGCGAGGGTGAGCCGGTGCTGCTGCATGGCGGTCTCCTTCTTTCGTCGGGTCGGTGGTGATTCGGAAGGGGAGACGCTGGAGCAGGCCGTCCGGTTGCACCCGACGGGGAGAATTCCTTGCCCGGCGCGGGAGCCGGCCCAGCTCCGGAAAGGGAACGACGGGCCGCCACCGTCGTGCGGTGGCGGCCCGTCGCCGCGTTCTGCAGGCTCAGCAGCCCGCGGCCGTCCAGGTGCACATCTGTGCGACGACGGACGCCGACTCCTCGACGATCCGGTCGACGGCCTGCTGGTCCTCGCCTCCGCTGGGCGCGTTGCCCTCGCCGGAGTGCGCGACGACGAGGACGGCGCTGCCGAGCCGGACGACGAGCAGGGTGTCGCCGTAGGGCGTGGGCTGGTCGCCCATGGTGTCCCAGCCGAGGACGGCGAAGGACTCGCCGCCGATCTGCGTGTCGACCACGGCCCAGTGCGGTGTGTAGCCGTCGTCGCGGACCTCGCCCGTGGGGCAGGCGGCGTACACCTGCCGGATCGCGGCGACGGCGGCGACCGCCTCGTCGGCGGTGGCGTAGGTGGTCAGCTGGCGGGTGCGGTAGTCCTCGGCATTGTCGAAGCGCGCCGTCAGGCGATCGGCGTGGTCGACGTCGGTGACCGCGGTGCCGCAGGCCTCGAGCGCCAGCGGGTCGATGTCGCGGTCCGGGCCGACCCGCCCGTCGCCGTCGCCGGCGTCCTCCGGCCAGCCGTCCAGCAGCGGGAAGGTGTCCGGGATGGCACCGGCACCGCTGGCGCCGGGGTCGGGCTCGCCGGACCCGGTCGCCTGTCCCTCGTCGGCCGTCACGGTCTCGGCCGGCTCGGTCGGCTGGTCGGGCGCGGGATCCAGGGCGAGCCGCGCGGCGGCCTTCGGGAGCATCCGCTCGAGTGGGGAGCCGCCGTCCTCGGGCATCCAGTTGTAGTCCATGCCGACGATCTGCACCGAGACGACCGCGATCCGGTCGTCCTGGACGACCAGCCCGATCTCCCCGATGTAGGCGAAGTCGCCGGTGGGATCGAGCTCCTGCGGCGCCGGTCCCCACTGGATGCCGTAGAGGACCGCGTCGCCCTCGGCGACGTCGACCGACCGGCCCTGGGTCCCGACCTTCACCGTGTTCGCGCCGGGGATCTTGCAGTCGACGATCCACTCGGCGAACTGGTCGTACGCGGCGCGCGCTGCGTCCGGGGTGTCGAACTGGGCGACCATCTCGACCAGGTCGTCGTCCGTCTGGTCGTCGAAGGTGTCGCCCGGCGACATCTTCGCCGGGTCGGGGGCGAGGTTGAAGACCCGGGTGAGGCTGTGCGTCGCGCCGAGCGAGGAGGTCCCCGCCCGCTGGCACGGCAGGGAGACGGCCTGCCCGTCGCCGGCGAAGGTGTCCGTCGTCGTGAAGACGCTGTAGCCCTCGGTGTCGTACTCGGTGTCGGCGTCGCGGAGCAGGTTCGTCGCGGTCACCGGGGGCACCTCGACGGCGGCGTCGTCCTTGTCGCTGCGCGGGTCGCCGTTGCCGATCACCGCGAAGACGGGGACCGCGACGGCTGCCACGGCGAGCGCCGCGCCACCGGCCACGAGGGCGGTGCGCCGGCGGCGGATCTGGTCGCCCCGGCGTCGTACGTCGGCTGCGGACAGGGGCATGTCGCCTCCAGGTGTCGCGGAGCCGAACCCAGCCCCGAACCGGGCCAGCTCGTCGATCGGGTCGTGCTGCTCAGGCATGGGTGACCCCTCCTCCCGCCAGGCCGGACTCGTCGGCCAAGAGCTCGGCAAGTGCCGCGCGGCCTCGGCTGAGCCGGGCCTTGATGGTTCCTTCGGGTACGCCGACCTCGGCAGCCACCTGCTGCACGGGAAGGTCGGCGATGTGGTGGAGGACCAGCGCCTGGCGCTGGGCCTCGGGGAGCTGCTTCAGCGCGGCGACGAGAGCGACGTGCGACTCGTCGACCGCGGACACGCTGCCGGCGCCCTGCAGGGCCCGGTCGGGCGAGCGCTCACCGCGCTTGCGGCGGCGCCAGCGGCTCACGGCGAGGCGGTAGGCGGTCGTGCGCACCCACGCCTCGGGGTACTCGGCGCGGTCCAGCTTGCGACGGTGCGCCCAGGCGCGGGCGAACGCCTCCTGGGTGCACTCGGTGGCCTCCTCGAAGTCACCGATCATCGCGTAGACCTGCCCGGTCACCCTGCGGAACGACGCGGTGTAGAACTCGTCGAACTCACTGGCTTCCACGCCGACCTCCTCTCGGACCGTTCCCCGAGCCCCTCGTCGGGAGCTTTCAGGAGGGATACGCCCGGCGCCGGGATGCGGTTGCACCCGGCTTCGAGGAATTTTCTACCCCCCGTACGCCGCCATCGAGCGCAACCGGTCCAGCGTGCGGTAGGCGAGGGCCACGAAGTCCTCGTTGGCGATGCGGGCCTTGGGTGCGGCGACATAGGCCAGCACGGCGAGCGACGTGCCGCGGCGGACCACCGCGACGTCGTACTCGACGGTGCGGTCGCCGGGCAGGGCGGTGCTGAGGTGCCAGGCGGAGAGTGCGCTGGCGCTCGTGCCGCTGGAGGCGAGCTCGTCGACCTCGGTGCCGGCGGTCGCGTCGGACTGCGGGCAGGCGCGCATCTGCTCGCGGAAGCGGTCGACGAACGCGCGGGCGGCGTTGGTGGGGAGCGCGCCGACGGTCTGGGTCAGGCCGACCTCGGGCGGCAGGTCGGCCGCGCTCAGCACGAACGTCCGGAACCGGTTGCCCTGGACCTTCTGGCCACGGAGCGTCCCGAAGAGGTGGATGGTGTCGCAGCCGATCGCGCCGGAGTCGATCCGGTCCTCGGCCAGCGTCGCGGCCGGGGTGCCGACCCACGGGCCCTGGTCCGCGTTGAGCGGCGGCAGGTCGACCTCGGACAGCATCCACGGCACCTTGCCCACCGGGTACGACGCCCGGTCGGCCACCTTCGGCTTCCCGGTCGCGCACGCCCCGCCGTCGGCGAGCGGGCACAGCCGGGTGACCGCGGTGGCGAGCAGCCTGGCCACGCCCTTGCGGTCGGCCTTCGCGGCGGGGATCCGTCCGGCGAGCGAGGTGGTCGTGGTGAACATGCCGGTGCGGGCCAGCCCGACGACGTACACGGTCCGGTCGGCGCGCGAGCGCAGCACCACGACCGATGCCTGGTCGCCGACGCCGGGCAGGTCGGCCGTGCTGACCAGCTGGATCCGCGGCACCGCCGACGCGTCGTCGGCGGGTGTGGGACAGCCGGTGAACCAGGACAGCGCGCGGCGGTAGGTGCGCACCGCGTGCTTCTCCGACATCGACGCCTCGGCGAACTGCACCAGTGACCGCGTGGGCTTCGTGCCCGACGTGCGGAAGGTGCGGACCCAGGCGGCGGTGCCCCGGGGGTCGGCGTACCGGTCGGGCTGGCAGGGCAGCACCCGGCCGTTGCCGGTGGAGTTGTCGCTGGTGGAGCCCTCGCGCCAGCCCTTGCCGCCGAGCACGTCCTGGACGCCGGTGAGGGGCAGCAGGGCGGTGTCGGGCAGCGTGTTCACGGCCGGGCCGGCGGTGGGCTGGCCGGAGGAGGCCGCGGGCAGTGGTGCCCGGTCCAGCGACGGGCGCACGCCGGTCGCGTCCGTGGCGACCGCGCCGCCCGCGACCAGCGCGACGACCGCGGCGGTCGCGCCGACGACCGTGTGGGCCCGGCGCCGGGCGCTGCCGGCCCGCCGGATGATGGTGACGCGCGGCCAGGTGACGGTGCGGGTCACCGCCGACAGCGAGCTGAGCGCGAGCGGGATCGACGACGTCGGGATCTCCAGCTGCATGGCCAGCTGGGCGGCGGCGAGCTGGAGCTCCCGCTCGGCGGCCTCCAGGGGCAGGCCGACCTCCTGCGCCATCTCCTCCATGGACACCGCGGCGAGCTGGGTCAGCAGCAGTGCCTTGCGCTGGGGGAGCGGGAGCGCGGCGAGCCCGGCGAGCACGGCCCGGATCTCCGGCTCGAGGTCCTTCTTGCGGTGCCACGGGCGGGTGCTGTTGCGGCGCAGGGCCTTGCGCCACGCGTTCGGCCGCACCGACATCTCGGGGTCGTCGAGCCGGGAGGTCTTGCGCCAGTGGTGCCACGCGACCACGAATGCCTCTCGCACGGCGCTGCGCGCGACCGCCAGGTCGCCGGTGAGGGCGAAGGTCTGGAGCAGCAGCCGGTCGCGCGCGTCCTTGTAGAACGCGTCGAAGCCGACGGTGAGGTCGGCCGAGCTGACGTACCCGTGCTCCGGGGTGGTCGTACGGTCGCGCGGCTCGGTCATGGCCGGACCACCGTACGACGTCCGGGGGACCGGACCCCAACCAGACCGCACGTTTCGCCCGTCACGTGGGGAGGGGAGCCCCGACCCAGCGGATTCTCAGCCGGCAACCGAGGATCGTCGGCGTGGCGACCCCGCCCGGCCGGACGGCGGAGTCAAGATGGACGGACCATGACGTCGCTCCAGGATCCGCCGCTGCGCCGTACCGCCGGTCGCGGCAAGGGCACGGCCCGCAGCGATGCCGAGCTTCGTCACGACCTGGCGACCAGTCGGCCGCTGGTGCCGACCGCGACCCTCGGTGGCGCGATCGCGGCCGGCGGCCCGCTCCTGGTCTGCATGGCCCTGGCCGTCGTCGGCTGGTTCCTGACCGACGCCGGCGCCGACGGCAGCCCGAGCGGCGCGCTGCGTGTCGGCGTCCACGGCTGGCTGGTCGCGCACGGCTCGACCGTTGCCGTGGAGGGCATCCGGATCACCGCGATCCCGCTCGGCCTGACCCTGGCCTGCGCGTGGGCGACCTGGCGGGTCGGCCACCGCATCGGCGAGTCGATCTCCGGGCACGGCCCCGACGCCGACCGGATCTCCGACGGCGCCCGCGACTGGACCGTCCCGCTGGCCTCGGCGCTGTTCGCCGTCGGGTACGCCGTCGTCGGGGTGGTCGCCTGCGCGGTCGCGGCGACGCCCGCCTCCTCGCCGGCACCACCGGCAGCCAGATCGCGGCGCTGGTGGCCCGCCGGATCCTCGGTCTCTGGTTCGCGATCAGCCTGGCGGCCCTCGCCGTGGCGTTCGTGCTCGACTTCTCCACCGCCGCCAACGTCGTGTCCCAGCTG
>DATLIG010000220.1:0-5293 GCA_035539555.1 Nocardioides sp.
ACGGACATGCCCGGGCCGCCACCAGGCGGTAGCGGCCCGGCGCCACCGGCCAGGTGGGCACGTCGAGGTCGCCTTCGTCGTGCGGGTCCTGCGAGCGGCCCGGCACCTTGGTGATCCGGTCGGGGACGTAGTCCATGTCGCGCTCGTACGAGCTGCCCTTCGTCGTGTACGACGGCACCGGGATCCTCCTGTGGGGGTGGCGGCCTTTCCTGATGCGGTACGCACCGCTGCGTCCCGCACACGGCGTCACGGAAAAGTTCGCGTTGTTGAGGTGTGGGGGCCACCCGACCTCGGTAGGTTGCTGCAACGTATTTCGTACGTCCGAAATCTCGAGACAGGACCACGCATGGTGACGCTGACCGCAGACAAGCGGCTGCTCCACGCAGACCTCGCCGGGGAGACGATCCGGGCCGCCACCGGCTCGATGGTCGCCTACACCGGCAACGTCGAGTTCAAGAACGCCGGCATGGGTGGCGGCGGTGGCTTCAAGGCCGCGCTCAAGCAGAAGGTGAGCGGCGAGTCGATCAAGCTGATGGAGTGCTCCGGCTCCGGTCGGGTGACCTTCGCGCAGGACGCGATGGACGTCACCGTCATCGACCTCACCGGCGACACCCTCGCCGTCGAGTCCGAGCACATCCTCGCGGTGTCCGGCGGGCTGACCCTCGACGTGAAGTTCTCCGGCCTCCAGGGCATGACCAGCGGCCAGGGCCTCGCCACGACGACCGTGACCGGGCAGGGCCAGGTGGCCATCGTGTCCGACGGGCCGCTCATCGCGCTCGCCGTGCAGCAGGGCGTCCCGGTCGTCGTCGACCCGGACGCGTTCGTCGCGTCCTTCGGCCAGATGTCGATGAACCTCGTGTCCGGGGTCTCGTGGAAGTCGCTGGTGGGTGAGGGCTCGGGTGAGCCGTTCAGCCTCCGCTTCGAGGGCGCCGGCACGGTTCTCGTGCAGCCGGCGGAGAGGTGACCGGGATGGCATTCGAACAGGTCAACAGCAAGGTCGTCCGGGCGCAGGTCTCCCCGGCGACGGCGGTGCTCGCACGCCGCGGCGCGATGCTCGGGTACGACGGCCAGGTGACCTTCCGTCCGGTCGCCGGCCAGGGTGGGGGAGTCGGCGGCTTCGTCGGCGCCGCGCTCTCCGGGGAGTCGAACCCGATGATGGCGACCGAGGGCACCGGCAGCGTGCTCTACGGCTTCCGTGGGCTGCATGTCACGGTCATCGAGCTCAACGGCTCCGGCTCGCTCACCTGCGAGGCCGACCGCCTGCTCGCCCATGACGCCAACCTGCAGACGGGTGTCGAGTTCATCGGCCAGGGCGGCATCCGCGCCGCCGTACGCGGTGCGATGACCGGCCAGGGCCTCTTCACCACGAAGGTCTCCGGCGCCGGCGCGGTCGCACTGCTGTCGCACGGCGGCACCTACGCCATCCCCGTCGACGGCGGCGGGGTCGCGGTCGACCCGCAGGCCTACGTCGGCCACGTCGGCAACATCCAGGTCGACCTCGCCGCGAAGGTCGGGTGGCGCGACGCCGTCGGCCGCGGGTCGGGTGAAGCCTTCCAGCTGAAGATGTCGGGCCAGGGCACGGTCTACATCCAGGCCAGCGAGCAGAAGTTCTGAACGGGAGCCAGATGATGCAGACCTACGACGTCCACACCCTGCCGTCCAACGACAACGTCAACGCCTACGCGTTCTCCATCGAGCTCGCCGGTCGCTGGTTCGTCTCCAAGGGCGCGATGATCGCCTACTACGGCAACGTCAACTTCGACGGAGTCGCCGCCTGGGCCAGCCGCGACGGCTTCATCGCCAGCCGCTTCTCCTCGCCGATCTACATCCAGGACTGGGTGGTCGCCGAGGGGCAGGGCAAGGTCATCGTCGCCGACCGGGGCTTCGACGTGCAGTCGTTCGACCTCGAGGACGGCAACCTGACGCTGCGGGCCAACAACCTGATCGGCTTCGAGACCGGCCTGGAGCTCAAGCAGTCGATCGTGCCGGGCTTCGTGACGCTGATCGGCACCGGCAAGTTCCTCGCGTCCTCCAACGGACCGGTGATCTTCGTCGAGCCGCCCTTCCGCGCCGACCCCGAGGCCCTGCTCGGCTGGGCCGACTGTCCCTCCCCGTCGCACCACTACGACGCTCAGTGGATGGCGGCCTCGCTCGGCTCGATGCTGCAGGGCATGTTCGGCCGCGAGTCCGGCGAGGAGCGCCAGTTCGACTTCACCGGCCAGGGCACGGTCCTCATGCAGTCGTCGGAGACGCTGCGCGAGGACCCGGCTCTGATGCGCCTCATCGAGTCGCAGACGAGCCTGCTCTCCACCCAGCAGGCCGGCCTGCTCGGCCAGCGCCTGGTGGCGCGGGCCCAGCAGCAGTAGCGCCCGGTCAGCTGATCGGCCAGACGATCCTGGTCTGCCACGTGGCGGGATCAGGCTGGTCCTGGGGATCGGACAGGTAGGACTCCCACATGCCGGCGGCGGGCTTGAGCCCTTCGTCGGCCATCCAGGCGGCGAGCTCTCCGTAGCTCTGCCCCAGCGCGTCGAAGGTGCCGACGTGGAGCGCCTCGATCGCGCGCCCGCCCGGCAGGACGATGTGGTGGGCCGGGCCTCCCGACGGCTCGGCTGGTGCGGACACGGGGAACCCGGCCTCGACGGCCACGGTGTCGGTCGGCATGTGGGGATAGAACCCGAAGGGTGGGCCGACGATCTCGACCCCGGCGGCACGTGCCGCCTCGGCGGCCTGGCGGAACGCGCGCTCGAAGAACGCGGGCAGCTCGGCGAAGGGGACCTCGCCGTGGACGGCGACGGCCTCCTGCGGCTCGAGGTTCACGACGTGGGGTGACATCAGGGGCATGCCTCGATCCTCCGCGTCCGCGCGGCGGCACGTCAGGGCCGAAGGTCATCGCAGCACGGGCACGTGGCCCTGCCGCCTCCTCAGGCGACGAGTGGTCTGCCGGGTGGTCTGCCGGGTGGTCTGCCGGGTGGCGGTGCATCGCGGTAGGTCATCCGGCCCTCGAGTGCCCGGAGGGTGAGGCGTGGTGGTCCGTTCCAGACGGGTCGTCGGGTGGCGGGGTCGATGTGGACCTGCCAGGGGGAGTGGTGGGTCAGCGTGTGGTGGCGCCGGCAGAGCAGGATCAGGTTGTCGAGGCTGGTGGCGCCGCCGTCGGCCCAGTGGACGATGTGGTGGGCGTCGCAGGCCAGGGGCATCCGGTCGCATCCGGGGAAGGCGCAGTGGCGGTCGCGGAGGACGAGTGCGGTCCAGATCGCGGGCGTGACCAGGCGGTGCGCGCGGCCGACGTCGAGGACCTGGCCGTCGGAGCCGAGGACGGCCGGAAGGACCAGGGCGTCGCACGCGAGGCGTCGTACGGCGGTGGCGGAGAGGCGGGCCCCGGTCGTGGTCTCGCCCTCGCGGGCGAGGCCGGCGTCGATGACCTGCTGCTGCAGGGAGGCCTGGTCGATGGTGACGACGACCTTGACGGCCGATCCGTGGTCGCGGGGCAGGTCCTCGGTGTTGCGGAGCCGGACGCAGGCGTCGACGAGGGCGTCCCACAGGCGGGCGCCGGCAGTGCGGGGGTCGGAGCCGTCGTGCGCGCACCCGGGGGTGGGGCAGGGAATCTGGGTGCGGTTGCCGTCGGCGTCGAACATCGGGCCGTTGGGGTCGGACGCATGGCCGCCGCAGGCGCCGGGCTCGGTGGTGGCGGGTGCGGCGAGCGGGAACAGCGTCGCCTTGAGGTGCTCGCCGTCCTCGACGCTGCCGTAGCCCTTGATCCGGACCCCGCCGCGCCCGTCCTCGGCGATCGAGAGGTGGCGCTGGTGGTGGGCGCCGCGCTCGTCCTTGTTGCGCTGCTTCTCGGTGTCGAAGATCGCGGCGTCGGGGTCGAGCTCGCGGACGACGTCGCCGAAGGCGGTCTGCAACGCGCTCGCGTCGTGGCCGTGGTGGGTCGCGAGTTCGAGCATCCGGTCGGCGACCGCGGCGCGGAACTCGTGGACGCGGGGCAGGGTGTGGACCTGACCGGCGATCGCGCGGGCCTGGGGGAGCGTGAGGCGGCCGTCCTCGAGCGCCTCCCGCACCTGCGGGAGCTCGCGCAGCTGCGCCGCGGCACGGACCAGGCCGCCGCCGGAGCCCTTGTGGCCGCCGAGGACGTGGGTGAGGAAGTCCTTGACCGATGCCCAGCCGATCTCGGCGACGGCGTCGGTCTCGGTGATCCGCTCGGTGGTGCGGAGCAGGGCCGCGTCGAGGAGGCCCCTCGCGGTGGCGATCGCCTCGGCGGCCGCGACGGCCTCGGGGCCGTCGACCTGGTCCCACGGGGCCTGGGCCAGCTCCTGGGCGCGCTCGACCACCGCCGTGGCCGTCTCGAGCGCTCCGGGAGAAGTCATGCGCTCAGTCTATCGAACAGATGTTCGAAGACAAGCCGCCGCGGCGACCTGTGGATGGAGCGGGCTCGTACCCTCGCGACATGACCCCCGGCCCGGGACCGACCCCCTCGTCGTACCAGCTCAGCGACGCGCAGCTCGACCGTGCCTGTGGTGCCCTCCTGGGCTCCGCCGTCGGCGACGCGCTCGGCGCGGGCTACGAGTTCGGCAGCGCGCCGCTCGGTCCCGACGGCCCGGCGATGATCGGCGGCGGTCTCGGCGACTTCGCGCCGGGGGAGTGGACCGACGACACCACGATGGCGTGGTGCATCGCCGACGTCGCCGCGAGCGGCCTCGACCTGCGCTCGGACGAAGGGCTGACGGCGATCGCGCAGCGGTTCCGTGCGTGGTTCGAGACCGGGCCTGCCGACATCGGCATCCACACCCGCCGCCTGCTCGACGAGGTCGGTCCGTCGCCCACGGGGAGCGCGCTGCTGGCGACGTCGTACGACCTGCACGAGCGGACCGGCCACACCGCCGGCAACGGCTCACTGATGCGTACGGCGCCCGTCGCCCTGCCCTACCTCGACTCGCCGTCCGCGGTGGCCGAGGCCGCGACCGCCGTCAGCCGCTTGACCCACTACGACCCGCAGGCAGGGGAGGCGTGCGTCCTGTGGTCGCTCGCCATCCGTCACGCGATCGTGGAGGGCGAGCTCGACGTCCGGGTCGGCCTCGACCTGCTCCCTGCCGAGGCCGCTGCATCCTGGCTGGCGCGGATCGAGGAGGCCGAGAGCTCCGAGCCCGGACGGTTCCGCCCCAACGGCTGGGTGGTCGCGGCCTCGGCCACCGCGGACGGCGAGTCGAGGTAGGGCAGGGCAACGGGCGCCGTACGCATCAGTGAGCCGTTGCCGGCGGTGTGGCCGGTCCGCTCGTGCAGGTCGTACGACGTCGCC
>DATLIG010000221.1:0-26291 GCA_035539555.1 Nocardioides sp.
CTCCTCGGCGGCGGGGGCCGGAGCCTCCTCGGCGGGCGCGGCCGGGGCGGCGCCGGCGGACTCGCCCGCATCGCCGACGACGGCCAGCACGGCGCCGATCTCGACCGTGTCGTCCTCGTTGGCCCGGATCTCGATCAGCGTGCCGGCAACGGGCGACGGGATCTCCGTGTCGACCTTGTCGGTGCTGACCTCGAGCAGCGGCTCGTCGATCGCGATCTGGTCGCCGACTTGCTTGAGCCAGCGGGTGACGGTGCCTTCGGTGACGGACTCACCGAGCGCGGGGAGAGTGACTTCGGTCGCCATGGGAGTCATCCTTGCACCCCGGGTGATGCAACTGGCAACGGGCCACCCGTGGTTCGGGCACACTTGGCGGCATGGGTTTGTTCGACCGCTTCCGTGGCGGATCAAGGCTACGGATGAGTAACCCCACGGGGGATGCACGCACCGGTTCCACGCGCGTGCGCGCTTCCGACCGGGGAGACGAGGAGCACCTGCGGACGTGGGTGCAGGAGCGTCGCGGCGTGGAGGGGTTCGTCGAGCCGCGCACCGCCGTCAGCGACGTGACCCTGCTGCTCGTCGCCCACGACGGCGAGTGGACCCGTCGGCGCGTGCCCTCGGTCAAGTGGGCCCACGACTTCTGCAACCGCCAGCAGGTCCCGTCGTACGACGCCGCGGTGGTCGGCGTGCCGCAGCGGATGCGCGACTACAACTCCCGGGTCAGGCAGGCGCAGAAGCAGCAGCGGCCGCCCGGCCTCTGACGAGCTCCACGAGCGTCGCCACGCCGTAGCCGGTGGCGCCGGTCGCCAGGTGGCCGTTGGCGCCGCCCTTGTTGAAGGTCGGCCCCGCGATGTCGAGGTGCGCCCACGGCAGCCCGCCGTTGAACTCGCGCAGGAAGGCCGCGGCGTAGATGCCGCCACCCCACCGGATGCCGTCGTACTGCGCGAGGTCGGCGACCGTGCTGCTCCGGATCCGGGAGTCGTAGTAGTCCGGGATCGGCATCGGCCACGCGTCCTCGCCCGCGGCCGCGGCCGCCGCGAGCAACTCCTCGACGACGGCGTCGTCGCCGAGGACGCCGGCGATCCGGTCGCCGAGCGCGAGCACCATGTGCCCGGTCAGGGTGGCGATGTCGACCAGCACGTCGGGCTTCGCCTCGACCGCGCGGCCGAACGCGTCGGCCAGCACCAGCCGGCCCTCGGCATCGGTGTTGCTGACCTCGACCGTGGTGCCGTCGTAGGTCGTCAGCACGTCGCCCGGACGCATCGCCGCGTCGCCGATCATGTTCTCCGCGAGGGCGGCGTACACGGACAGCCGGACCGGGAGGCCGAGCCGCGCGGCCGCGATGGTGGCCTGGACGACGGCGGCCGCGCCGGCCATGTCCTCCTTCATGGTGGTCATGCTGGCGGCGGGCTTGATCCAGAGGCCGCCGGAGTCGAACGTGATGCCCTTGCCGACCAGCGCGAGGTGGGCGACCGCGTCCTTGGGGGCGTAGCTCAGCTCGACCAGCCGCGGCGGCGCGGCCGAGCCGGCACCGACCGCGAGGATGCCGCCGCAGCCGAGCTCGGCCAGACGCGTCTCGTCGAGGACCTGCGCCTTGATCCGGGACCCGGCCGGGAGGTCCTTGTTGGCCGCCTTGACCGCCGCGACGATCGCGTCGGCGAACAGTGGCGGGGTCAGGTCGGCCGGCGGGGTGTTGACCCAGTCACGGGCCGCGAGGACGGCGTCGGTGACCACCTGCGCGGGCTCGACGGCCGCGGCGACGTCGGCCCTGCGGGCGGCCGGGGTCAGCACCACGATCTCGGCCGGCGTGGTGGGCGTACCCGGCTTGCTCTTGTACGACGTGAAGGCGTAGCCGCCCAGGCGGTAGCCCTCCACCACCGCCGCCACCAGGTCGGGACTGTCGGCGGGCAGCGCCAGCGCGACCGACGCCGCATTGGTCACCGCCCGGGCGGCGTTGCCGGCTGCTCGTCGTACGGCTGCGGGGGTGACCTCGTCGCCCAGTCCGACGAGGACGAGCAGGGGAGAGGAGATGGTGCCGCTCGTCGGGACCTTGGCGACCTCGCCGGGCCGACCCTTCGCCCCGATCGTCGCGAGCAGGCCGCTGAGCTTGCGCCCGTACGCCGCCGCGACGTCCTCGGCGCCGGGTGCCAGGGTGCCGTCCGGCAGCACGCCGACCACGACTGCCTCCGCCTTGGTCTTGGCGGGGCTGGCGGTGCGCAGGGCGAAGGTCGTCACCGGCGCAGGATATCGACCGGCCCATGCAATAGATTCCGATGCATGGCCGATGCGACCCCCCTGCAGTCCCCGCTCCACGACCGGCACGAGGCGCTCGGCGCCAAGTTCTCCGAGTTCGGCGGCTGGCTGATGCCGCTGGAGTACCCCACCGGAGTCGTCAAGGAGCACACCGCCGTCCGTGACGGTGTGGGCATCTTCGACGTCAGCCACCTCGGCAAGCTGGTGGTGCGCGGTCCCGGAGCGGTCGAGTTCCTCAACGCCACGCTGACCAACGACCTGCACCGCATCGGCCCCGGCAAGGCGCAGTACAGCCTGGTCGTGGACGACGAGACCGGCGGCATCATCGACGACGTCTTCACCTACTACCGCGACGACGAGCACGTGCTGGTCGTCCCGAACGCCTCCAACAACGAGGAGGTACGCCGCCGCCTCGTCGAGGCCGCGCCCGACGGCATCGAGGTGCTCGACCACCACCGTGACTACGTCGTCCTGGCGATCCAGGGCGCGAAGGCCGACGAGGTCGTGGCGGGCGTCGGCCTGCCGGTCGGTCACGACTACCTGACCTTCGTCGAGGCGCCCTGGGAGGCGGGCGACGGGGACCCCGACCCGGACTCGCTCGTCATCGTGTGCCGCACCGGCTACACCGGCGAGCGCGGCTACGAGCTGATCGCGCCGAGCGCCGTCGCCCCCGCCCTGTGGGACGCGCTGATGGCCGCCGGTGAGCAGCACGGACTCGTCCCCGCCGGCCTCGGCGCCCGCGACACCCTGCGCACGGAGATGGGCTACCCCCTGCACGGACAGGACATCGGACCGTCGATCAGTCCCAACGAGGCCCGACTCGGCTGGGCCGTCGGCTGGAAGAAGCCGGCGTTCTGGGGCCGCGACAAGCTGCTGGCCGAGAAGGAGGCCGGGGCGCGGCGCAAGCTCGTCGGCCTGGTCTCCACCGGCCGGGCGATCCCGCGCCCCCACATGGGGGTGCGGCTCTCTCCCGACGTCCTCCTGGGCGAGGTCACCTCCGGTACGTTCTCGCCGACCCTCAAGAAGGGCATCGCCCTGGCCCTGCTCTCCAGCGTCGTCGCCGACGACGGCGAGGTCACCGTCGACGTCCGCGGCCGTGCCGAGGTCTTCCAGGTCACCAAGCCGCCGTTCGTCCAGCCCTCGGTGCGGGAGGCTTGAGCCATGAACCTCCCCGAGCAGCCCGGATCGTCCAGCTTCCGCCCGCCCAGCGACCAGCCGTGGCGCTGGCGCCTCGAGGACGCCGCCGGCGCCGAGGTCGCGGTCAGCGGCGACCTCGCCGGCCAGACCTTCCCGAGCCAGGGCGACGCGGAGTCGTGGGTCGGTGAGACCTGGCAGGAGCTGGCCGAGGCCGGTGTCGCGCAGGTGACCCTGTTCGAGGCCGACCGCGAGGTATACGGCCCCATGTCCCTCAGCGCGTGATGCCGCGCGTGTGGCACGCACCTCGCTGCGTTGTCGTCGGTCGACGGCCCGCTTCGCTTGACGGCCGCCTCCCTCCTCCGCCTTGCGACGTACGCACCACACGCACGGCCTCATCGCGCTGGTTGTCGGCATGACCACCCCGCGGCCGTTCCGCCAGGTCGACGTCTTCACCGCCGAGCCGCTCCTCGGTAACCCGGTCGCGGTGGTCCACGACGCCGACGGGCTCGACGACGAACAGATGCAGGCCTTCGCCCGCTGGACCAACCTCAGCGAGACCACCTTCCTGCTCCCGCCGACCGATCCCGCCGCCGACTACCGGCTGCGGATCTTCACGCCGTCCATGGAGCTGCCCTTCGCGGGGCACCCGACGCTGGGCTCGGCCCACGCGTGGCTCGAGGCCGGCGGCGTCCCCGCGGGGCAGCGGGTGGTGCAGGAGTGCGGCGTCGGGCTCGTCGAGCTGCGGCAGGCCGACGGACGCCTCGCCTTCGCGGCGCCCGGCCTGCTGCGCTCCGGCCCGGTCGAGGACGAGCTCGTCGAGCGGATCGTCGTCGCCCTGGGCCTCACCCGCGACGACGTGCTCGACATCGCCTGGGCGGACAACGGGCCCGGCTGGGTCGGCGTGCGCCTCCGGTCCGCCGAGGACGTCCTCGCGCTGACCCCCGACTTCATGAGCCTCCCCGTCGACGTCGGTGTCGTCGGCCCGTGGCCCGAGGGATCAGAGTGCGCCGTCGAGGTGCGGGCGTTCGTGCCCCACGCCGCCGGCATCACCGAGGACCCCGTCACCGGCTCGCTGAACGCCTCGCTCGCGCAGTGGCTCGCGGGCGGGGTGCTCCCGGCGTCGTACACGGCGGCGCAGGGGACGGCCATCGGCCGCCGTGGCCGGGTGCACGTCGCCACGGACGACGACGGCACGATCTGGGTCGGCGGCGACACCCTGACGACCATTCACGGGACGGTCACCCTCTGACCACCCGGGCCGAACTAGGCTGAGGACGTGCGCGCGTACCTCGACCTCGTCCAGCGGATCCTCGACGAGGGTGCCGAGAAGGGCGACCGGACCGGCACCGGCACGCTGAGCGTCTTCGGGCACCAGATGCGCTTCGACCTGACCGCCGGCTTCCCGCTGGTGACCACGAAGAGGATCCACACCCGCTCGGTCTTCGGCGAGCTGCTGTGGTTCCTGCGAGGTGACACCAACGTCCGGTGGCTGCAGGAGCGCGGCATCACCATCTGGGACGAGTGGGCCGACGAGAACGGCGACCTCGGACCCGTGTACGGCGCCCAGTGGCGCTCCTGGCCGACCCCGGACGGCGGTCACATCGACCAGCTCGCGCAGGTCATCCGGCAGGTCCGCGACAACCCCGACAGCCGCCGCCACATCGTGTCCGCCTGGAACCCCAGCCAGGTCGACGAGATGGCGCTGCCGCCGTGCCACAGCCTGTTCCAGTTCTATGTCGCCGACGGCCGGCTGAGCTGCCAGCTCTACCAGCGCTCGGCCGACGTGTTCCTCGGCGTGCCGTTCAACATCGCGTCGTACGCCCTGCTGACCCACATGGTCGCCCAGGTCGCCGGGCTCGAGGTCGGCGACTTCGTGCACACCCTCGGCGACGCCCACCTCTACTCCAACCACCTCGAGCAGGCCCGCCTCCAGCTGACCCGCGACCCGCGGCCGCTCCCCAAGCTGCTGCTCAACCCGGCGGTCACCGAGATCGACGCGTTCGAGCTCGAGGACATCAGTGTCGAGGGCTACGACCCGCACCCGGCGATCAAGGCCCCGATCGCGGTATGAACACCCCACGAAGTTCTTCACTTCCCCCGCTTCGCTCCTCCAGTGAACAACTTCGCGGGGACCCCGTTCGCTCCGTGGCGGGTCTCGCGCGATGACGACACCGCAAGGGCGGCGCGTCACGATGGTGGCCGCCGTCGCCGAGAACGGCGTCATCGGCGCCGACGCGGACATCCCGTGGAAGATCGCCGAGGACTTCGCCCACTTCAAGGCGACCACCCTCGGCCACGTGCTGGTCCTGGGCCGGACCACCCACGAGGGCATCGGCAGGCCCCTGCCCGGCCGGACGACCATCGTGCTGACCCGCGATCCGTCGTACACGGCCGAGGGCGTGCGGGTCGCGCACTCCATCACCGACGCCCTCGAGCTCGCCGACGAGATCCTGTGCGACCAGCCCGCCGACCGCCAGGTGATGATCGGCGGCGGAGCGCACGTGTACGCCGCCGCCCTCCCGTACGCCGACGAGCAGGTCCTCTCCGAGATCCCGATGTCGCCCGCAGGCGACACGCACTACCCGGAGTTCAGCCGCTCGCGCTGGCAGGAGGCACGCCGCGAGCCGCGCGAGGGCTTCACCATCGTGTGGTGGGAGCGGGTGTTCGCCTGCGGCGGGTCGGGCCGGCCGGCCTAGCCGGACGGGACGGGCGTCAGGTCGAACGAGACGATCGTCGGCATGCCCGGGCGACCGTCGACGAACGGAGCCGACCCGACATCGCCGCTGTCGCTCCCGAAGCACGCCGGCTCGTACCCGGTGGCGGTGACGCAGATCCGTGCGGACTCGATGCGAGGGCGCGCCGGGTTCAGCAGCACGGCGCCGTCGAGCGACGAGTGGATCGCGCCGCGACCAGGGAAGACGACGCCCAGCTCGCCCGTGCTGTCGGAGGGTTGCGGGCCGGCGGCGGGAGCCACCGTCACCATCGCCCCGTCGACGGGCTCGCCCGTCGAGGCGTCCCGCACCCAGGCGCCGAGAAAGCCGTCGAACCCGACGACGACGGTGGTCGTCGCGGTCCGGCCGTCGGCGAGGACCGGCAGCCAGCCGCAACCGGGCGTGTAGCCCGCCCGCGTCCCGGGCCCGTCGTAGCCGCGCCCGGCGCAGGTGTCCTCGTACCGGGGATAGGTGGTGGGTGCCAGCCCCTTGACGGTGCCGTAGCCCTGGGCATCGGTGTGGACCGGGGGACTCGTGGGACCACCGCGCACCTCGACCTGGACGCCCGGAGCGGGCCTGCCGTCCGGGGTGACCGCCCTGACGCGCACGGCGGACGCGGGTCGCATCGCGAGGTCGGCCGACGTGTCCTGTCCGGGCGCCACGATGATGGGGTCGACCTCTGTCGCCGTGCGGTGGTAGCCGCGCGGACCCGAGGTGTTCCCGGCCGCCTCGAGACGGTACTCGCCCGGCGTGAGCCGGTCGAAGGAGTACCGGCCCTCGGCGTCGGTGGTGGTGCTGCCCCCTGAGCTGCCGTACAGGGTGACGTCGACGCCGGCGATCGGCTCGCCCGTGTCCGCGCCGGTCAGGACGCCCGAGACGCTTCCCTGCCGGAGGACGGCGAGCGGGTCGGCGTGCGCCGTGCTGCCGACGGACAGTCCCGGAAGCCCGAGCTCGGCCAGCGTGGCGCAGGTGGTCGCGTGACCCGCGCCCCGGGCACAGACCCGGTAGGCGACGCCGGCCTCCGGGCGGATCTCCGCGAGCGAGTAGCTCCCGTCGGCCGCGGTGGTGGTCTCCCGGACGCCGACGCCGGTGTTCTCCTGCCGGAGCTCGACCGTCAGCCCGGGAACCGCCGTGTCGGTCACGCTGTCCCGCACCGTTCCGGCGAGGGTGGCTGCCGGCTGCGCCACGAAGTCGACCCCGGACGTCGGCGCGGAGGCCGAGATCGACCGGTCCGCGCAGGACGGTGAGGCGTAGCCGCCGGACGACGTCCCGCCGGTGGCTCCCCGGGTGCTGACACAGACCCTCACCGGCAGGCTCCCGCTGCCCGACGGTACGCCGACGACGACAGCGAACCGTCCGGCTCCGTCGGTGGCCGCCGTGCGCCGGACCTCGCCGTCGTGCTTGAGGACGGTGACCGTGGCTCCCGCGAGCGTGGCGCCGCCGGCGCCGGTCACCGAACCGCTCACCGTCGTCGCGCGGGCCAACGTGATGTCCACCGTCGAGCTGGCGGACACCGGTGTCATCGCGCCGAAGGCGGAGCGGTCGTCGGCGCTCTCCGGCGGTTCGGGGTCGAAGTCCGCACCACCCAGGCACTGGTTGGCGTAGCCGGTGCCTGCTCCCACGGCCTGGTGGCGCTCGGCGTCGAAGCACACCCCGCGGGTCTGGTCCGCGTCGAGCGCCGTCGTGACGGTGTAGCGCCCGTCCGCGCCGGTGAAGGCGAGCGGCGTACCGTCTCCGACCCCGTTCGCGTCGACCAGGTGCACACCGACGCCGGGGACCGGGGCACCGAGAGTGCCTGTCACGCGGCCGCTGATCGTCACCACCCGACGAGGAGTGAGCAGGACGTCCTGTACGACCGTCTCGCCCGGCGTGGCCGTCACGACCTTGCTGAGCGGCCCGGGCTGATAGCCCTGGGACGGGCCGTTCGTCGCGGTCGCGGTGTCGAGTCGGACCCAGGTGAGCGGGCTGTCGACGGGCGACACGCCCTCGACGACGTACCGGCCGTCCTCGTCGGTCGTCGTGGTCGTCACGGGCCACAGGTACGGGTACGGGCGGGACGCCAGCACGGTGACGCCCGCGACCGGCAGGCCCGTGGTCTCGTCGGTGACCACTCCCTGGATGGTCACGTCCCTTCCGATCGTCAGGTCCAGCGACGTCGATGCGGCCGCCGTCACCGTGAGACGCGAGCAGGATCCCGTGTACCCGTACGAGTCGCCGTGGGGGACGGCCGTGCCGTTCGCGCATGCGGTGTAGGGCCCGACGGGAAGGTCGATCCCGTAGGTGCCGTCCGGTGCGGCGGTCGTCGTGTACGACGCGAAACCGGTGGGGTGCACGTCGGTCTCCGAGTGGAAGGTCAGCGGCACGGAACCGACGGGCGACCCGGAGAGTGAGTCGACGACCCGCCCGCTGACGGAGCGGGGCAGGTTGGGGTCGGTGCGGACCGTCGTCGTCGCGACGGACGAATAGCTGCCGTCAGCCGCAATCGCCCAGAGTGCGTAGGAGTACTCGGTGTCGGCCTCGAGCCCGCGGTCCACCATCGTGTCGGCGGGCAGCGGGAGGTTCCAGCCTCCGCTGTCGAGGGGTGATCCGGGTGCGGTCGGGCCTTCGGCGCGCGCCACCACCACCGCCTCGGCGTTCGGCGGACTGGTCCAGGTGAGTCGGACGCGCTGGGGGTCGTACCCGGTTGTCAGTCGGTCGGGTGTGGGGGACAGTGCCGTCGCGGTCAGGCCGGTGACCGGAGCCGGTGGCGAACCCGGCGGCGTACTCACGGTCACCGAGGCCCGTGGGGAGTAGTTCCCGCTGGAGTCGACGGCCCACAGGCCGTAGGTGTAGGTCCGACCGGGTTCGACCATGTCGTCGGTCGCCGTCTCGCTCGAGTCCGTCCGTCCGACGATCCATCCGGAGGTGGGTCCGGCAGGCGCGCTCGTGCCCTCGGCCCGCGTGATCGCGACGCCGGTGAAGGGCGCCGACTCCGGATTGGTCCACACCAGGGTGACGGCGTGCGGAGTGGCGGTCGCGGTGGGACCCGTGACCGGCCCGGGCGGAGTGTCCGTACCGGCGGGCGACTGCGCCGACACGACGTAGGCGCCCTGGAAGTTGCCGACCGCATCGAGCGTGTAGATCCACAGATAGACCCATTGGTACGACGACAGACCGCTCACCGTGTAGGTGTCGACCTTGCCGATGTCCTTGGCGGCCGGCGGCAGACCGGTGAGCCCGAGCCACACCGCGCTGTCGTAGTGGACGTCGACCACCACGCGGTCGACGCCGGCCGGGTTGGTCCAGTGGAAGGCGATCTTCCCCGGCACTGTCGTGTGCCATCCGTTCGAAGCCGGCGACGGACCCGGGCGGGCTGCGGAGACCGGCGGGGACGTGCCGGCAGTGGTCGTGGCGAAGACCGAGTAGGAGTAGGCCTGGTCCTCCTCGACCCGCGAGTCGGTGGCGTTGCTGACGACGCCGCTGGTCGGCACGGCGGTCCCGGCTGCCGCGGTGGCGGGTGGAACGGTCCCTGCGGCCCTGCGCACGACCACGCCGGTCGTGCCGGCCGGGTTCTGCCAGGCCAGCTTCACCTGTTTGCTGGCTGACGAGATCTTCAGGCTGGTCACGACGGCCGGCCCGCTCGCGACGGGGGTGACGGTCACGACCGTCGAGACGGCTGACGTCCGGTAGCCGCGAGCGCTGACGCTGACCCGGTAGCGCGACACCGCGCCCGCCCGCGGGGTCACGCTCGCCCGGAAGCGGCCGGTCGCATCGGGCCCGATCGTCCGCGCGGTCGACCACGTGGATGCGGTACCGACGCGTTGCTGGAGGACGACCGGCGTCCCTGCGAGCCAGGGCGAGACCAGGCCGGACAGGCCGACCGCGCTGCCCTCGACGGGCGTGAGGTTGGACGCGGTCAACGACGCCCGGACCTGCACGCGCACGACGATCGATCGTGCCGGTGACACGACCGCCGGTGACGTGCCGGTCCGTGGCGCATCGGCGCGGTACCGGTAGGTGCCACCCGTCCCGGGAGCCCGGATGCGGGAGACGTAGTCCCCAGCGCGGTTGGTGGTCCGCGTCGTGGCGACCTTGACCCACCGCGTCCCCGACTGCCGGCGGATGACCACGAGGCCGCCCTTGGGAGTCCGGGTCACGGCGCCGCGCAGCGTGATGGACGCCCCGGTCGTCGTCGCCGACGGCGCCTGCATCGAGATCGTGCGGGTCGCCGCTGCCGCGTTGCCGCTGCCGGGCGCGATGCCGACCCCGACAAGGAGCGCGCAGAGCGCCACGACCAGCCATCGAGCCTTGTTCCCCACGCGTCCTCCCCATGGTCCGCTGGGCGCGATCCTAGGGCGGCAGCGGCCCTTGTAGGCAAGTTTTGACAAGTTTGGTGGGGCGTGGCCAATCCGGTGACCAGTGTCCTGACAGGCTGGGACCATGGAGCTCCGCGTCTTCACCGAACCCCAGCAAGGTGCCACGTACGACGACCTGCTGGCCGTCGCGCTCGAGGCAGAACGGCTGGGGTTCGATGCGTTCTTCCGCAGTGACCACTACCTCCACATGAGTGGCGACGGGCTGCCCGGGTCCACGGACGCCTGGACGACGCTGGCCGGCCTGGCCCGCGACACCACGACGATCCGGCTCGGCACGATGATGACCAGCGCGACCTTCCGGTACCCCGGCGTGCTGGCGATCCAGGTCGCCCAGGTCGACCAGATGAGCGGCGGGCGCGTGGAGCTCGGCATCGGCGCCGGGTGGTTCACGCAGGAGCACGCCGCCTACGGCATCCCGTTCCCGGACACGAAGGAGCGCTTCGAGCGCTACGCCGAGCAGCTGGAGCTGATCACCGGCCTGTGGTCGACGCCGCCCGGCGAGCTCTACGCCTTCGACGGTGCGCACTACCAGCTCACCGACAGCCCGGCGGTGCCGAAGCCCGTGCAGACGGGGGGCCACGCCGGCGGCGTACCGCTCCTCATCGGCGGCAAGGGCGCCCGCAAGACGCCGGCGCTGGCGGCGCGCTACGCCGACGAGTTCAACCTCCCGTTCGTCGACGAGGAGTTCACGGCGCTCCAGTTCGGCCGGGTTCGCCAGGCGGCCGAGGAGATCGGCCGCGATCCCGACGAGCTGACCTGGTCCAACGCGCTCGTGCTGTGCGTGGGGGAGGACGAGGCGGCGATCGAGCGACGGGCCGGGGTGATCGGCCGCGAGGTCGACGAGCTGCGGGCCAACGGCCTGGCCGGCACGCCGGAGGAGGTCGTGGCGAAGATCAAGCGCTTCGAGGCCCTCGGGAGCCAGCGGATCTACCTCCAGGTGCTCGACCTGGGCGACCTCGACCACCTTCGCCTCGTCGCCGCTGAGGTCATGCCGCACCTGTGACGATAGGCTTGCCGTCATGACTTCTGCACCCTTCGGCACCGTGCTGACCGCCATGGTCACGCCGTTCCACGAGGACGGCTCCGTCGACCTGGACGGGGTGCAGAAGGTGGCCAAGCATCTCGTCGACAACGGCAACGACGGCATCGTCGTCTCCGGCACCACCGGCGAGTCGCCCACGACCACGGGCGCCGAGGACGGCGAGACCCTCGCGGCGGTCAAGGACGCGGTCGGCGACCGGGCGTTGATCGTCGCCGGCGTCGGCACCAACGACACGCGGCACTCGGTCGAGCTCGCCCGACAGGCGGAGAAGGTCGGCGCCGACGGGCTGCTGCTCGTGACGCCCTACTACAACAAGCCCAGCCAGCCGGGGGTGCTCCACCACTTCCGCCAGGTCGTGGAAGCGACGGCCGTCCCGGTGATGCTGTACGACGTCCCGGGTCGCACCGGCACCAAGATCGACCTGGCGACGTACCAGGCCGCCGCCGACTGGGAGAGTGTCGTCGCGGTCAAGGAGGCGACGGGCGACATCTCGCGCACCGCCCAGCTGGTCGACCTCGGCTACACCGTCTACTCCGGTGACGACGTCAACACGCTCGGCTACCTCGCGTACGGCGCCGTCGGCGTCGTCTCCGTCGTCGGCCACGTCGCGGGCACCCAGCTGAAGGCGATGATCGAGGCGTTCCTGGCCGGCGACCACGCCGAGGCGCTGCGGATCCACACCTCGCTGATCCCGGCCTACGAGGCGGTCATGGGCGTCGCCAACTACGGCGCGACCACCGCCAAGGCGGCGCTCGAGCTCGCGGGCGTGCTGCCCAACCGCCACGTCAGGTCACCGCTGCTCGCGCTCGACGATGCGGAGGTCGCCGACCTCCGCGCGGGCCTCGAGGCGGCGGGTCTCCTCTGATGTCGCACCCGCACCCCGAGCTGTCCGCCCCGCCGAAGCTGCCGAAGAACGGCCTGCGGGTCATCCCGCTCGGCGGCCTGGGCGAGGTCGGTCGCAACATGACCGTCTTCGAGTACGACGGCCGGCTGCTCATCGTCGACTGCGGAGTGCTGTTCCCCGATGACCACCACCCCGGCGTGGACCTGATCCTGCCGGACTTCGAGGCCATCCGGGACCGGCTCGACGCCGTGGAGGCGCTGGTCCTGACCCACGGCCACGAGGACCACATCGGCGCGACGCCGTACCTCCTGCGCGAGCGTCAGGACATCCCGCTCGTCGGCTCCGAGCTGACCCTCGCGCTGGTCAACTCCAAGCTGCGCGAGCACCGGCTGCGCCAGACGCCGTTCTACACGGTCAAGGAGGGCGACCGGATCTCGTTCGGTCCCTTCGACCTCGAGTTCGTCGCGGTCAACCACTCCATCCCGGACGCGCTCGCCGTGGCGATCCGTACCGGCGCCGGTCTCGTGCTGCACACCGGCGACTTCAAGATGGACCAGCTGCCACTGGACGGCCGGATCACCGACCTGCGTGCGTTCGCGCGCCTGGGGGAGGAGGGCGTCGACCTCTTCCTCACCGACTCGACCAACGCCGAGGTCCCCGGCTTCACGACCGCCGAGCGCAAGATCACCCCGGTGCTCGAGCAGGCCTTCTCGGAGTCCAAGCAGCGGATCATCGTCGCGTGCTTCGCCTCCCACGTGCACCGCGTCCAGCAGGTGCTCGATGCCGCGGTGAAGTACGACCGCAAGGTCGCCTACGTCGGGCGCTCGATGGTCCGCAACATGGCGATCGCCCGCGACCTCGGCTACCTCAAGGTCCCGCCGGGCGTGATGGTCGAGGCCAAGGAGCTGGCCAACCTCGCCCCCGAGCGCCAGGTGCTGATCTCGACCGGCTCGCAGGGTGAGCCGCTGAGCGCGCTGGCCCGGATCGCGCAGCGCACCCACAACTTCGTGCACCTCGAGGAGGGCGACACCGTCGTCCTCGCCTCCAGCCTGATCCCCGGCAACGAGAACGCCGTGTACCGCGTGATCAACGGTCTGGCCCGCCTCGGCGCCCGCGTCGTCCACAAGGGCAACGCCCTGGTGCACGTCAGTGGCCACGCCAGCGCCGGCGAGCTGCTCTACTGCTACAACATCGTCAAGCCGCGCAACGTCCTCCCGGTCCACGGCGAGGTCCGGCACATGCTCGCCAACGGCGACCTGGCCCGGCAGACCGGCGTCGAGAACGTCGTGTACGCCGAGGACGGCGTGGTGGTCGACCTCGTCGACGGCGTCGCCTCCGTGGTCGGCAAGGTCGCGTGCGGCTACGTCTTCGTCGACGGCCAGTCCGTCGGCGACGTCACCGAGTCGCAGCTCAAGGACCGCCGCATCCTCGGCGAGGAGGGCTTCGTCTCGGTGATCGTGGTCGTCGACTCCGTCGCCGGCAAGGTCTCCGCCGGCCCGGAGATCCACGCCCGCGGCCACGCCTGGGGCGACTCCGACTTCGAGGGCATCAAGCAGCCGATCATCGACGCGGTCAACCGTGCGCTCGACGAGGGCAGCACCGACACCTACCAGCTGCAGCAGGTCGTACGGCGCACGATCGGGCGCTGGGTGAGCAACACCCACAAGCGGCGGCCGATGATCATCCCGGTGGTCGTCGAGGCCTGAGCGTGGCGGGTGGCGCGTTGCAGGAATCACCTCCTCAGAGGTGATTCCTGCACTTCCTGGCCGGTGCAACGGCCAGGAAGTGCGAGTGTCACCTCCCCGGCGGTGATTCCTGCACCCCCAGAACCCCCGCGCGTGTTGTCCCTGTGACTGATGGGACTTGTGGGTAGGTTGTGAGCATGGCGACCCGTACGTCTTCCCCGGCGGCGTCGCGCAGCAGGACCACCCCTTCTTCACGCTCGGGCGCGAAGAAGACGACCAGCTCGCGATCCCGTAGTACGACCACCAAGAAGAAGCCACCGGCCAAGAAGTCCAGCTCGGCCCGGCGGCCGGCTCCACGCGCCGTCCGCACCGGTCCCGGGCCGGTGCTGCGCGCCTTCACGGCACTCGGTCGCGGTGTCGTCGCGATCTGGCTGGCCTTCGCGCACACGATCGGTGCGGTCGCACGCGGCATCGGCCACGGCGCCCGCGACATCGAGCCCGAGCAGCGCCGCGACGGCTTCGGGCTGCTGCTGTGCGGTGTCGCCCTGGTCATCGCCACCGCGGTCTGGTTCGAGGTCCCGGGCGGCGTCATGGACTTCACCCGCGCCGCGGTCTCCGGCACCGTCGGCAAGATCGGCTGGTTCGTCCCGCTGCTGGTGCTGCTCGCCGGCTACCGCGTGATGCGCGACCCGGTCGGCAACGGTCCCGCCGGACGCCAGATCATCGGCTGGACGGCGTTCTCGTTCGGCCTGCTCGGCATCGTCCACATCGCCAACGGCACGCCCGAGCCGGTTCAGGGCGACACCTCCGCGCTCCGTGAGGGCGGTGGCGCCGTCGGGTACGTCGTCTCGGCCCTCCTGCTCGACCTGCTCCGCTCCCCGGCGCTGGTGATCGGGCTGCTGGCGCTGCTGGCCTTCTTCGGTGTCCTGGTCATCACCGCCACCCCGCTCTACCGCGTCCCGGACCGCCTGCGCGAGCTCGGCGACCTCCTGCTCGGCCGCCACCACGCGGTGGACGGCGACGAGACGCAGGCCTACCGCTTCGACGACACCTTCGAGCGCGAGGGTGACCCGGCCTACGACAGCCCGGTCCTGGCCGAGCCGAAGAAGCGCCGCCGCAAGAAGGCCGAGCCGGACCCGGCCCTCGAGGAGTCGATGGAGCTCCTCGAGCCGATCGACATCCCGCTGGCCGAGGACGAGCCGGCCGCGCCGGGCCTCGGCGACGCCGGCATGAGCGCCCTCGAGCGCCGCGCCGCCGCCCGCAGCCGGACGCCGGAAGCCGATGAGACCGGCGACCTGGAGCCTCCGCCGCACGCCGACCTGCCGCAGCGGGTCGAGCAGCTCGCCCTGTCCGGCGACATCGTCTACACGCTCCCGGACGCGTCCGCCCTCAAGCCGGGCGACCCGCACCGAGCCCGTTCCAAGGCGAGCGACGAGGTCGTCGACCGCCTGCAGACGGTGCTCGACGAGTTCAACGTCGACGCCCAGGTCACCGGCTACACCCGTGGCCCGACGGTGACGCGCTACGAGATCGAGCTCGGCACGGGCGTCAAGGTCGAGAAGATCCTCGGCGTCCAGCGCAACATCTCCTACGCCGTCGGCTCCGAGGACGTCCGCATCCTCAGCCCGATCCCCGGCAAGTCGGCGGTCGGCGTCGAGATCCCGAACACCGACAAGGAGATCGTCTCCCTCGGCGACGTGCTCCGGTCCAACGTCGCGCGCAACGACCACCACCCGCTGGTGTCCGGCCTCGGCAAGGACGTCGAGGGCGGGTTCGTCGTCGCCAACCTCGCGAAGATGCCGCACCTGCTGGTCGCCGGCGCCACCGGCTCCGGAAAGTCGAGCTTCATCAACTCGATGATCACCTCGGTCCTCATGCGGTCCACGCCCGACGAGGTCCGGATGATCATGGTCGACCCGAAGCGCGTCGAGCTGAACGCCTACGAGGGCGTCCCGCACCTGATCACGCCGATCATCACCAACCCGAAGAAGGCCGCCGAGGCCCTCGAGTGGGTGTGTCGCGAGATGGACATGCGGTACGACGACCTGGCGAACTTCGGCTTCCGTCACATCAACGACTTCAACAAGGCCGTCCGCGAGGGCAAGGTCGAGGTCCCGCCGGGCAGCGAGCGCGTCCTCACGCCCTACCCGTACCTCCTCGTGATCGTCGACGAGCTCGCGGACCTGATGATGGTCGCCCCGCGCGACGTCGAGGGCTCGATCGTCCGGATCACGCAGCTCGCGCGTGCCGCCGGCATCCACCTGGTGCTCGCCACGCAGCGACCGTCCGTCGACGTCGTGACCGGCCTGATCAAGGCCAACGTCCCGTCCCGGCTCGCGTTCGCGACGTCGAGCCTTGCCGACAGCCGCGTCATCCTCGACACCCCGGGCGCCGAGAAGCTCGTCGGCCAGGGTGACGGCCTGTTCCTGCCGATGGGTGCGTCGAAGCCCATAAGAGTCCAGGGTTCGTGGGTCACCGAGCAGGAGATCCACCAGGTCGTCAAGCACTGCAAGGGCCAGCTCGAGCCGACGTACCGCGAGGACGTCACCGCTCCTGCGGCGTCGAACAAGGTGCTCGACGACGACATCGGTGACGACATGGACCTCGTCGTCCAGGCGATCGAGCTGGTGGTCTCCACCCAGTTCGGCTCGACCTCGATGCTGCAGCGCAAGCTCCGGGTCGGCTTCGCCAAGGCCGGCCGCCTCATGGACATCCTCGAGAGCCGGGGCGTCGTCGGACCCAGTGAGGGGTCCAAGGCACGCGACGTCCTGGTCAAGCCCGACGAACTCGATGCAGTGATCATGACCATCCAGGGGGAGGCGTGAGCCAGATGACCGACCTGACCGACACCGCAGAACGACCCCTCCCCGTCCCCGTCCGTCCCGTCGAGGTCCGCCGCAACGTCGGCCTCGCCGCCGGCGTGGGAGGCTTCGCCGCCCTCATGACGGTGGCGTTCGCCGCCCGGGCACTGACCGGGGGCACCGCCCTGGACTGGCTGGCCTTCGGCGTCCTCGCCCTGGTCACCGGGATCCACCTCGCCTCGCTGTCCGACAGCCGGGCACCCCTGCTCGTCGCCGACGACCACGGCGTCCGGGTGCGCCAGGGCGCGCAGTGGCGCGGCATCGCGTGGCAGGAGATCGACTGCCTCGAGCACCTGCCCCGCCACGGCCTGCTCCGCGACGGGCACCTCCTCGTCGACGGGTACGACGACCAGCAGCTCGTGGTCCCGCTGACGCTGGCCACCCGCCTGGTCGGTGCGTCGGCGGTCTCCCTCAGCGACGTGCTCGCCGACCTGGCCGACGGCCGCGCCGACGTGGTGGAGGTCGTCGCCGGCGGCGTCGAGGACGAGGCCCCCCGTCGTACCGTCCCGAGCCTGAGCGACCTCTACGGCGACGACTCCGGTGCCGCCGGCGAGCGCCGCGGCATCGCGGCCCGTGTCGCCGCCGGCCTGACCGGCCGCAACGACGACCCGACCGACGAGCTCGACGACCTCGACGACTCCGACGACTCCGACGACTCCGACGACGTCGAGGACGGCCTCGCCGAGGAGGCCCGGGTCGTCCCCGCCGATGCCGAGGACGACCTCGAGGCCCACCCTGCCCCCGCCGACGTCGACCGCCTCCGGTCGCGGATGGCGTGGATCCGCCGCTCCTCCACCGACGAGGCTGCCGACGCCGACGACACCGAGGCGACCGACGAGATCGTGCTGCCCGACGTCGACCCGATGGACGAGACGGACACCGGCGAGATCGCGGCGATCGAGGTCGACGACCAGGTCGAGCCGGGCCGTGCGACGGTCCTGTCGGCGCGGGTCGAGATGCCCGCGAGCGAGCGGGAGCGCGTCACGGCGCCGATCGACGCGCTCGACCCGCTGGCGCCGGTCGAGCCGGCCGAGGAGTCGGTCACCGTGGTCCTCGACGACCTCGCCGTCGTCCCCGCGGCCGCGCCGGTCATCGGCCCGGACATCCAGGCCGCTCGCGACCGACTGCGGCTGACGATCGACCAGGTCTCCGACCGGACCCGGATCCGTCCGCACGTCATCGAGGCGATCGAGGTCGACGACTTCGGTCCGTGCGGTGGCGACTTCTACGCTCGTGGGCACCTGCGCACGATCGCCCGGGTCCTCGGGATCGACGCGACGCCGCTCGTGGCGGCGTACGACGAGAACTACGCGCACGCACCCGTCGACCCGCGACGGGTCTTCGAGTCCGAGCTGGCGACCGGCACGGGAGGGGCGATCCGCAGCACCCGCGGCGGTCGCAACTGGTCGGTCATGATCGCCGCCGTCATGGGCGCGGTCCTCGTGTGGTCGGTGGCCCGGCTGGTGATGGGCGGTCCGGCGCCGGTCGGGGAGGAGCCGGTGCTCAACCAGAGCGGCGGCATCACCCAGATGACGACGAAGGGCACCCCGGTCAAGCTGCGGCTGACGGCCGCCGGCGGGGGAGCGACGCTCAACGTGCGCGACGCCGACGGCAAGATCGTCTTCGAGGGCAACCTCGCCTTCGGCCAGTCCAGCGAGCTCAAGGTCGTCCCGCCGATCCGGATCTCCAGCAGCGACGGCTCGGTCACCTATTCCGTGGGCGGCGGCGAGGCGAAGGCGCTCGGCGAGACCGGCACCGAGGTCACCAAGACGGTCATCGCGCCGAAGAAGGGCTCCTGAGCCTCCAGAGCCTGGATCCAGGCTGAGGCCCAGGTCACCCCGGCGGTTCGCGAATCCCTCGCGGGAGCCCTTCGCCGGTATCCTCGACCGGACATGACCAGCACTCCCACACCTGTCTCGGTTGCCCTGCTCACCCTCGGGTGCGCCCGCAACGACGTTGACTCCGAGGAGCTCGCCGGCCGCCTGGCGGCTGACGGGTTCACCCTCGTCGACGACCCCGAGGACGCCGACACGGTCGTGGTGAACACCTGCGGCTTCGTCGACGCGGCGAAGAAGGACTCGATCGACACCCTGCTCGCGGCCGCCGACCTGAAGGAGACGGGCCGCCCGCAGGCGGTCGTCGCCGTCGGCTGCCTCGCTGAGCGGTACGGCGAGGAGCTGGCCTCGTCGCTGCCCGAGGCCGACGCGGTGCTGGGCTTCGACGACTACCAGGACATCTCCGGGCGGCTGCGCTCGATCCTCGCCGGGGAGAAGCCGCACGCGCACACCCCGCGCGACCGGCGGCTGCTGCTCCCCATCAGCCCTGCCGATCGGCAGGCGGTCGTCGAGACGGCCGAGGTGGCCGACGTGGAGATCGCGATCCCCGGCCGCTCCGCCATCCGGCGCCGCCTCGACGGCGGCCCGATGGCGCCGCTCAAGCTGGCCAGCGGCTGTGACCGGCGCTGCACCTTCTGTGCGATCCCGATGTTCCGCGGCTCCTTCGTGAGCCGTCGTCCCTCCGACGTCCTGCAGGAGGCCCACTGGCTGGCGGAGCAGGGCGTCAAGGAGCTGTTCCTCGTCTCCGAGAACTCCACCTCCTACGGCAAGGACCTCGGCGACCTCGGCCTGCTGGAGACCCTGCTGCCGGAGCTGACCGCCGTCGACGGCATCGAGCGGGTCCGGGTGTCCTACCTGCAGCCCGCCGAGACCCGCCCCGGCCTGGTCCGCGCGATCGCGACCACGCCGGGTGTGGCGCCGTACTTCGACCTGTCCTTCCAACACGCCAGCGCGACGGTGCTGCGCCGGATGCGCCGGTTCGGCGACCCGGAGAGCTTCCTCGGCCTGCTCGCACAGGTGCGCGAGCTGGCTCCACACGCCGGCGTCCGCTCCAACGTCATCGTCGGATTCCCCGGCGAGACCGAGGAGGAGTTCCAGACACTGTGCGACTTCCTCGTCGCGGCCCGGATGGACGTCACCGGCGTGTTCGGGTACTCCGACGAGGACGGCACCGAGGCCGAGAAGCTCGACGGCAAGCTCGACGAGGACGAGATCCGCGCGCGGGTCCAGCACCTCAACGACCTCGTCGGCGAGCTGACCGCCGAGCGTGCCGAGGAGCGGATCGGCAGCACGGTCGACGTCCTCGTCGAGGAGGTGGACCCCGACGGCACCGGCGACGGCACCGTCGAGGGCCGCGCCGCCGAGCAGGGCCCCGAGGTCGACGGCACGACCCGGGTGCTCGGTGCCCCGCACGCGCGCGTCGGCGACTTCGTCCGCGCGGTCGTCGTCGCGTCCGACGGCGTCGACCTGATCGCCGAACCCGCAGGAGGACAGTGATGAGCGAGACCAGCACGGGGGAGACTCCCGCCCCGGCGAAGCCGAGCAACTGGAACCTGCCCAACGCGCTGACGACCCTGCGCATCCTGCTGGTGCCCTTCTACGGCTGGGCGCTGCTGTCCGACGGCGGCGACTCCGTCACCTGGCGCACCGTCGCCTGGGCGATCTTCTTCGTCGCGATGGTCACCGACAAGGTCGACGGTGACATCGCCCGCGCCCGCAACCTGGTGACCGACTTCGGCAAGATCGCCGACCCGATCGCCGACAAGGCGATCACCGGCATGGCGTTCATCGGCCTGTCGATCATCATGGACACCTGGTGGATGTGGGCGATCACGGTCGTCGTCCTGGTCCGCGAGTGGGCCGTCACGATCCTGCGACTCTCGGTCCTGAAGGCCGTCGTGATCGCTGCGGCGCAGAGCGGGAAGTGGAAGACGGTCGCCCAGGCGCTCGCCCTCGGCCTGCTCAGCCTGCCGCTGCTCGAGGTCGACGGCTGGCTCGACGTGCCCGGCGACGTGACCTACGCCGTCGCCATCGTGCTGCTCCTCGCGGCCTTCGTGCTGACCCTCTGGTCGGGCTACGAGTTCTTCCGCGACGTCTGGAAGCAGCGCCACATCATCAGGAAGTCGTCCGCGGCCTGACGTGCCCGGCCGTGTTCCCTGCGGCCGGATCCGGCAATCCGAACCGGATCTTCATCAAAACGTTGCACGAGTTTTCCTCAACTCCTTGCCAGAGTGCGGGTGGGTCGAACTAAGGTCGGGCTCCTTCCCCCTCCGTTCGCAGTCGCTTTCTCGGGTAGTACTGCGCTCCGCCGCCTTGTCGACCCCGGAAGAAGTCAATGCGTTCAGCGAAGCAGTTCCTGTTCGGTTCACTCGGTGCCGCCCTCGGAATCTCGGGGCTTGCCGCTCTCGCGCCTCTACCCGCACAGGCCGAGCCTGACGGCTCCGGCGTGGTCATCTCGGAGGTCTACGGCGGAGGTGGACTCGCCGCGGGCGGCGGGTTCCCCGTGTCGTCGTACACCAACGACTTCATCGAGCTCTACAACCCGACCGACACCCCGGTGAACCTCGCGGGCTGGGCGGTCTTCTACGGCAGCTCGTCGCGGGCGAACCCCTCCAACGTCACGAACAAGACGGACCTGACCGGCACCATCCCGGCACACGGCCACTTCCTGGTCCAGGCGTCGGGCAACGCCGCCAACGGCTCGCCGATGCCGGTGGCCGACGTGACCGGCAGCCTCAGCATGAGCACCAGCTCCGGCCTGGTGATCCTCAGCAACCAGGGCTCGACGCTGAACCTGCCGACGGGCGACATCAAGGACGCCGCCAATGTCGTCGACGCGGTCGGCTACGGCACGGCCAACACCTTCGAGACCGCGGCGCAGGGCACGACCCTGTCCGGCACGACGTCCACGGCGCGCAACGCCACGGGCACCGACTCCGACAGCAACAACGCCGACTTCACCAATGGCGCGCCGACGCCGGTGAACAGCAACAACAACGCGCTCGGCGCGACCGACCCGGCCGACGTGAACACCTACGTCGGCGTCCCGCTGTCCCTGCAGCTGCAGGCCAGCGGTGGTACGCCCGGCTACACCTGGGCGCTGACCAATGGCACCCTGCCCGACGGTGTGACCCTGAGCCCGGCCGGCCTGGTCAGCGGTACCCCGACCACCACGGGCACCTCCGAGGTCACCGCCACGGTCACCGACTCGGCCGCGCCGACGCCGGCGACGAAGGACGTCACCTTCACCATCACGGTCGAGGCGGCTCCCGAGGAGCTCCCGATCGCCGCGATCCAGGGCACCGGACCGGCGTCGGAGCTGGTCGACGACACCGTCATCACGACCGGTGTCGTGACCGCGATGTACAAGGACCCGGCGTTCGCCAGCTCGAGCTTCGACGGCATGTACATCCAGACCGGCGGCACCGGGGGCACCACTGACGGCACCCCGGGTGCCTCCGACGCGGTCTTCGTCTACGGAGCCAACTCCATGCCGGCCGGGATCGCGATCGGCGACTCGGTCGAGGTCACCGGCAAGGTGGCCGAGTTCGCGGGCAGCACGCAGCTGGTCCCGGCCGCCGGCGGCGTCGTCGAGCTGGAGACCCCGCTCGACCCGGCGACGGCCCTCCAGATCGCCTACCCGACCACGGAGACGGACCGCGAGGCGCAGGAGGGCATGCTGCTCGCGCCGACGGACGACTTCACGGTCACCAGCTCCTACAACGTCAACACCTTCGCCGAGGTCGGCCTCGCGACGGGCGACACTCCGCTGCGGCAGCCGACCGAGTACGCCGGCGACAGCAACACGTTCGCGCTCAACGCGATCAAGGCCGACAACGCGGCCCGCGGCGTGGTCCTCGACGACGGCACCTCGGTCAACTACATGACCAACGCCGCCGCCAAGAACCAGCCGCTGCCGTGGCTGACGCCGACCAACGCGATCCGGGTGGGTGCCGAGGCCACGTTGACCGGCCCGGTGGTGCTCGAGTACCGCTTCAACACGTGGCGCTTCCAGCCGACGTCCCCGGTGTTCGACGACGGCGCCTCGGTGGCGACCTTCGAGAACACCCGGACGGCGAACGCCGCGCCCCGCGAGGTCGGTGGCGACCTGAAGATCGCCACCTTCAACGTCCTCAACTACTTCAACACGACCGGCCAGCAGTACGTCGCCAACGGCGCCGCGCAGACGCCTCCGGTCAACACCCAGTGCTCCTACTACGAGGACCGCCAGGGCAACCCGATCGCCAACAACACCTGCGGTGTGGTCACCAACGGCGTGAACGCCGGCAACGGCCCGCGCGGGGCGGCGACGACGGCCAGCCTGGAGCGCCAGCGGGCCAAGATCGTGACCGCGATCAACCTGCTCGACGCGGACATCGTGGGCCTGCAGGAGGTCGAGGCGTCGCTCAAGCTGGTCGGCGAGACCGACCGTGACGACGCGCTCCGCTCGCTGGTCGACGCGCTCAACGACGCGGCCGGTGCCGGCACGTGGAGGTTCGTGCACAGCCCGGGTGAGGCCACCCTCGCCACCTCGGTGACCGAGCAGGACGTCATCCGGCCGGCCTTCATCTACCGCGCGGCGAGCGTCGAGCCGGTCGGGCAGTCGGACATCCTGTTCGGCACGACCGAGTTCGCCAACGCCCGCGAGCCGTTGGCCCAGGCCTTCAAGGCCAAGGGTGCGCTCGACGACGCTGCGTTCGCCGTCGTCCTCAACCACTTCAAGTCGAAGGGCGACAGCACCACCCCGGCCACCGGCGACAACGCCAACAGCGTCGACACCGGTGCCTTCAACGGGGACCGCACCCGCCAGGCCACCCGCCTGGTGCAGTTCGCCAACGACTTCGCCGCGGCGCGCGACATCGACGCGGTGTTCCTCGCCGGCGACTTCAACTCCTACTCGGAGGAGGACCCGATCCGGGCCCTCGAGCAGGGTGGCTTCGAGCTGATCGACTCCACCGAGAACGAGGAGAGCTACTCGTTCTCGGGGCTGAGCGGATCGCTCGACCACGTGCTCGGCAACAGCGACGCGCTGGCCATGGTGACCGGCGCTGACATCTGGGACATCAACGCCGCGGAGTCGGTGGCCTTCCAGTACAGCCGCTACAACTACAACGTCACCGACTTCTGGCAGCCGAACCAGCCGTTCGCGGCCTCGGACCACAACCCGGAGATCATCGGCATCGACGTGCCGGACGTGACGGGCTCCTACACGAGGATCCAGATCGTCGGCACCAACGACTTCCACGGCCGGATCCTGCCCTCGGGCGGCGACAGCGCCGGCGCGTCCGTGCTGTCGGGCGCCGTCAAGGAGCTGCGCGCGGACAACCCGAACACGGTCTTCGTGGCCGCCGGCGACCTGATCGGCGCGTCGACCTTCGAGTCCTTCATCCAGGACGACAAGCCGACGATCGACGCCCTCAACGCAGCGGGCCTCGATGTCTCCGCCGTGGGCAACCACGAGCTCGACCAGGGCTACGACGACCTCGTCAACCGGGTGATGGCGCCGTACGACGCCGAGACCAACCCGCTCGGTGGCGCCCAGTGGAAGTACATCGCCGCCAACCTCAAGGTGAAGGCCACCGGCAACCCGGCCGTTCCTGCCACCTGGGTCAAGACCGTCGACGGCGTCGACATCGGCTTCGTCGGCGCGGTCACCGAGGACCTGCCGGCCCTCGTGTCGCCCGACGGCATCGCCGACATCGAGGTCACCGACATCGTCGACTCGGTCAACGCCGAGGCGGCCGACCTGCGGGCGAACGGTGCCGACCTGGTGGTCATGCTGGTCCACGAGGGTTCGGCGTCCACCAGCTGCACGTCGCCGCAGTTCACCGACGAGGCCACGACCTGGGGCAACATCACCCAGAACGTCTCCTCCGACGTCGACGCGATCGTCTCCGGTCACACCCACCTCGCCTACAACTGCTCCTTCCCGGTCGCCGACTGGGAGGCCGAGGGGCGCACCGTGACCGAGCGGCCCGTCGTGTCGGCGGGCCAGTACGGCCAGAACCTCAACCAGCTGGTCTTCACCTACGACAACGGCACCGGCGACCTGGTGGCCGTCGCGCAGGAGGTCATCGGGATCGCCGGCACCGGCTACCCCGGCGACCCGGCGATCGACCCGATCGTGACCGCGGCGAAGAACAAGGCCAACGAGCTGGGCGCGCAGGTCCTCGGCAAGATGGAGGGCCCGTTCTCCCGGGCGAAGCTGGCCAACGGCACCACGGAGAACCGGGGCGGCGAGTCGACGCTGGGCAACCAGGTCGCCGAGGTCCAGCGTTGGGCCACCGAGAAGCCCGAGTCCGGCAGCGCGCAGATCGCGTTCATGAACCCGGGTGGTCTCCGCGACGACATGAAGGGCACGGTCAACGGCTCGGTCCGCGACCTGACCTACAAGCAGGCCGCCGTGGTCCAGCCGTTCGCCAACACGCTGGTCAACATGGACCTGACCGGTGCCCAGATCGAGACCGCACTCGAGCAGCAGTGGCAGCGCACGAACACGGGCACCGTCCCGTCGCGCCCGTTCCTGCGGCTGGGCGTCTCGAAGGGCTTCACCTACACCTACGAGGAGAAGCCGGTGACCGTCAGCGGCACCGCGACCTTCCAGGGTGAGGTCACCGGGATGTGGCTCAATGGCGAGGCGATCGACCTGGGGGCGACGTACTCGGTGACGGTCAACTCCTTCCTCGCGTCCGGCGGCGACAACTTCTTCGAGTTCGCCAACGGGACGGGCAAGGCCGACACGGGCAAGGTCGACCTCGAGGCGATGGTCGACTACATGGCGCAGTACAAGGACACCCCGCTCCCGGTCGACCACGGCCAGCGTGCCGTCGAGGTCGAGCTCCCGGCCGACGCCCCGGCGTCGTACGTGCCGGGTGACCACGTGAAGTTCGACATCTCCTCGTGGGCGATGTCGACGTCCGACGACCTCAAGGACACCGAGGTCCAGGTCAAGATCGGCGACCAGGTCATCGGCACGGCGGCTGTCGACAACACGATCGGCACGGCGGTCTACGACCAGTACGGCACCGCGGCGGTCGACGTCGTCCTCCCGGAGGACGTGCCCGACGGCAACGTGACGCTGAGCCTGGTCGGCGCCACCACCGGCACCGAGTCCCAGCTCGTCATCGCGGTCGACGCCGGTGAGCCGGCGGCCGTCGTCAACGACACGCTGCCGACGGTCACCGGCACCGCCCGGGTCGGCCGGACGCTGACGGCGACCAACGGCACGTGGACGCCGGCCGAGGTCACCTACGCCTACCAGTGGCTGGCCAACGGGACGCCGATCGCCAACGCGACCGCGAAGACGCTGAAGCTGACCGGGGCGCACGTCGGCAAGAAGATCTCGGTGCGGGTCACCGCGTCGGCCGCCGGCTACACCGACGGTGTCGCCACGTCGGCCGAGACGGCCGCCGTCGCGAAGGGACCGGTCAACATGACGGTCACCACGAGCCCGTCGAAGGTCGTCGTGAGGTCCACCCGGGCGAAGGTGGCGGTCGCCATCACGAACCCGGACGGCGTCGCGGTCACCGGCCAGGTCACGGTCTCGGCGACCGGGCTCGGCTCGCGCACGG
>DATLIG010000222.1:0-9512 GCA_035539555.1 Nocardioides sp.
CCTGGTCGTCGAGGAGGTCGCGCAGCGACCGTCACGAGACGCAGCGACCCGGTCCTCCGGCCTGCGGTGGTCGGGCCGGCCCGGGGTGGTTGAGGTGCGGAGCGGGGCGAGCCTCGAGACCTCCGGGGCGCGCCGATGGCCCCACCGTCGCCGGCCTCGCCGACGACCGTCAGGTCGGGCTGGCTCTCGATGAGCATCCGGAAGCCCGCGCGGACCAGCTCCTGGTCGTCGACGAGGAAGACCCGGATCGGCTCGTTCGGGGCGGGGGTCACCGGGGGATCCTCGCGCACACCGAGAACCCGCCGCCCGCCGCCGGCCCGACCACCGCAGGCCGGAGGACCGGGTCGCTGCGTCTCGTGACGGTCGCTGCGCGACCTCCTCGACGACCAGGTGCGCGACCTCCTCGACGAACGAGGTGCGGTCTCAGGGCGTGACGAGTCCCGTCTCGTACGCCAGCACCACCAGCTGCACGCGGTCGCGGGACCCGGTCTTGGCCAGCAGGCGGCTCACGTGGGTCTTCACCGTCGCCTCCGACACCACGAACTCCGCCGCGATCTCGGTGAGCAGCTCGGACACCGAACGGCCGTCGTAACGGCCGATCGTGGTGTCGCTGGTCCCGAGATCCATGACTGGATTCTCCCACCAGGGTCCGACGGAAGCGAGCGCCTGAAACCCGCCTGGGGACGGGGGAAACTCGATCTTCGGCGTGTGGAGGGCAAGTGGCGAAAGGAGTGATCAACGAAGCTGCCGGCCCGCATCCGACCGCCGGCCGCGACCACCCACCCACGCTCCTCGTCGCTGCCGTCTGAAACCCCGACCACAGGCGACCCGACAAGCGAGCAGGTGCACCGAAGCGAGGGGTCTCGTGACGGTCGCTGCGCGACCTCCTCGACCACCGGGAGCGCTGCGCGAACCCCTCGAGCACCGACGTCAGCCCGCCGTCGTACACCGGGATCAACCCGTGGCCTGACGATCCGCGAGCCGAGGACGGCGAGGCTCGGGGCATGTCCTCGACGCACACCCCTCTCCCGCCCGCACCGACCCCGCCCACCGGCTCCACGCCTCGCCCCGCGCTTGCCGCGACCGCCCGCGGCCTGACCCGCACCTACGGCCGCGGCGACACCCTCGTGCACGCGCTGCGCGGCGTCGACCTCGACCTGCCCGCGGGCCGGTTCACCGCGATCATGGGCCCGTCCGGCTCCGGCAAGTCCACGCTGATGCACTGCCTCGCCGGCCTCGACCAGCCGACGGCGGGCGCCGTCAGCGTCGCCGGCCAGGCCCTCGACGGGCTGTCCGACGACGCGCTGACCAGGTTCCGGCGCGACCACGTGGGGTTCGTGTTCCAGGCGTTCAACCTGCTGCCGATGCTGAGCGCCGAGCAGAACATCTGGCTGCCGACCGAGCTGGCCGGCCGCTCGCGTGTCGCCCTGCGCGACCGCTTCGACCGGATCGTGACGACGCTCGGCATCGGCGACCGGCTCACCCACCGCCCCGCCGAGCTCTCCGGCGGGCAGCAGCAGCGGGTCGCGATCGCGCGAGCGCTCGTCGGCGAGCCGGCGATCGTGTTCGCCGACGAGCCCACCGGCAACCTCGACTCGACGGCGTCGGCCGAGGTGCTGTCCTTCCTGCGCGGCTCCGTGCGCGAGCTCGGGCAGACGGTCGTGATGGTCACCCACGAGCTCGAGGCCGCCGCGTACGCCGACGACGTCATCGTGCTCGCCGACGGCCGGATCACGCACCGGCTCGTCGAGCCCACCGCCGCCGACCTGGTCGCCGCGCTGAACCCGGTGGCCGCCTGATGCGCACCGTCCTCCTCGCCTCGCTGCGCACCCACACCCGGCGCTACGGCGCCGCGCTGCTGGCGGTCGTGGTCGGCGTCGTCCTCGTCGTGGTCACCGCCGCGCTCTCCTCCGCGGTCCGCGACGGCCTGACGTCCGGCCTCGAGAAGCCGTACGACGGCGCCGACGCCGTGCTCGACCGGCCGGCCACCGACGACGCGGTCCGGCTGCTGGAGGCGGCGCCGGAGCAGGGCGCCGACGCCTGGCTGATCGGGTGGACCCTGCAGCAGGTCAGCCACGACGGCACCGTCGTCGAGACCGACGCCGACATCGGGCAGGTCCCCGACCAGCCCGGCCAGCGCTGGCAGGAGCTCGTCGCCGGACGCTTCCCCGCCACCTCCGGCGAGGCGCTGCTCGACACCAACGCCGCGAAGGCCGACGACGTCGCGGTCGGCGACCGGCTCCGGATCGGCACCGGCGCCGACGCCCTCGACGTCACGGTGGTCGGCCTCGCCGACTCGCCCTCGACCTTCTCGATCGCCTCGGTCTACGTGCTGTGGGAGGACCTGGCCCGGTGGCAGGGCCAGCTCTACGCGAGCAGCGTCGCGTGGGCCGACGGGGACGGGTACGGCCCGGCGCGCGCGGCCATCCGCGACGTCGTACCGGGTGCGGAGCCGGAGACCGTCGACGCGTTCGTCCAGGACGTGCAGGCCGAGGTCAACAGCGGCGTCGACGTCATCGCGATCATCGCGCTGCTCTTCGCCGCCGTCGCCCTGCTGGTCGCGGTGCTGGTCATCAACAACACCTTCGCGATCCTGTTCGCCCAGCGCAGCCGGGACTTCGCGCTGCTCCGCTGCGTCGGCGCCACTCGCCGCCAGGTCGTCCGATCGGTCCGGACCGAGTCGCTCGTGCTCGGCGTGGTGGCGGCCGTCGCCGGCACCGTCGCCGGTCTCGCTGCCGGGCACGGGCTGGTCGCACTGATCCACGACCGCTGGCCCGGCGCCCGCCTGGGCGATGCCGACATCGGCGCCTCGTGGCTCCTCGTCGCGGCGGTGCTCGCCGTCGGCGTACCCCTCGTCGCGGCGTGGCTGCCGACCCGCCGCGTCGTCCAGGTCAGCCCGCTCGCCGCACTGCGGCCCGACGACAGCACCCGACTGGGTACGACGACCGGCCGCACCCGCGTCGCGCTGGGGATCCTGCTCGTCCTCGCCGGCGCCGCGGCCTTCGTGGTCGCGGTCGGCGGCGCCGTCCCCGCTGCGCTGATGGCCGGCGGGACCGCCACCTTCCTCGGCGTGGTGCTGCTCGGGCCGGTGATCGTCCCGGCGCTGGTCCGCGCCCTCACCCGCTTGGCCGGGCGGGCGATGGGCCCGGCCGGCCGGCTCGCGGCGGGCAACGCGATCCGCAACCCCCGTCGTACCGCGGCGACGACGGCGTCGCTGCTCGTCGGCGTCACCCTGACCACCGCGGTCCTGACCGGCCTCGCCAGCTCGCGCACGGCACTCGCCGCCGAGATGGACCAGCAGCACCCGATCGACATCGCGCTCACCGGCGCCGAGCCGCTGCCGGCCGACGTCGCGGACCGGGCGGGAGCCGTCGACGGCATCGCCGCCACGGCGTCGGTGCCGGGCGCGCCGGCCACGGTCGCCGGCGAGGACCTGCCCGTGCTCGCTCCCGGCGACACCGCCGGAGACGTCCTGCACGGCCGGCTGCCGGCGCCGGGGCCGCGCGAGGTGCTGGTGCCGTGGGACCTGCTGGGCGACGGCGTCGAGGAGGGCGACCGGGTCCAGGTCGCCGTGGGCGACCGTTCGCTCAGCCTGAGGGTGCGGGCCGGCGAGGGCTGGGGCGAGGCCGCCCTGGTGGCGCCCGCCGTACTGGCGCGCCTTGCTCCCGACGCGGACACCCAGGCGGTCTGGGTGCGCGCCGCGAAGGGCACCGACCCCGAGGACCTCGCCGGCTCGATGGAGGCGATCGCGGGACCACTCGACGCCGGGATCGAGAACGGCCTGGCCCGGCGCGCGTACGTCGACCTCCAGCTCGACGTCCTCGGCGGTGGCGTCGTGGGCCTGCTCGCCATCGCCGTCGTGATCGCGCTGGTCGGCATCGCCAACACCCTCGGCCTGTCCGTGCTCGAACGCGGCAGGGAGCACGCCCTCCTGCGGGCGCTCGGCCTGACCCGCCGCCAGGTCCGTCGGATGCTCGCCACCGAGGCGGTGCTGCTCTCGCTCGTGGCGACGGTGCTGGGGACGGCGCTGGGCGTCACCTTCGCCTGGCTGGGCGTCCGGTCCCTCGTCGAGCCGGTCGTGTCCGGCGCCGGCCTGGTGCTGCCGTGGGCGCAGCTGGCGGCGGTCGTCGCGCTGGCCGCGGCCGCGGGGCTCCTGGCCGCCGTCCTGCCGGCCCGGCGGGCGGCCCGGACCGCGCCGGCGGCGGGTCTGGCCCTGGAGTGAGCCGCACCTCCCCCGGTCGCTCGCTACGCTGCGCACGTGAGTGACTGGGGGAAGGTCCGCCTGCACGTGGTCACGGGCAAGGGAGGCACCGGCAAGTCGACGGTCGCCTCCGCGCTCGCGCTCGCGCTTGCGACCCGCGGCAAGAACGTGCTGCTCTGCGAGGTCGAGGGACGCCAGGGCATCGCCCGGATGTTCGACGTCGACCCGCTTCCCTACCAGGAGCGCCGGCTCACCACCGGCCTCCCGGACGCCGACGGCGGTCGCGGCGTCGTGCATGCGCTGCACATCGACGCGGAGTCCGCGCTGCTGGAGTACCTCGCGATGTACTACCGCCTCGGCCGCGCCGGCAAGGCGCTCGACCGGTTCGGCGTCATCGAGTTCGCCACCACCATCGCGCCGGGCGTGCGCGACGTGCTGCTGACGGGCAAGGTCTACGAGGCGGTCCAGCGCAACGCCCGCAACAAGAACGCCATCGAGTACGACGCCGTGGTGCTCGACGCCCCGCCGACGGGACGGATCACCCAGTTCCTCAACGTGAGCAACGAGCTCGCCGGGCTGGCGAAGGTCGGGCCGATCAAGTCCCAGTCGGACACGATGATGACGCTGTTCCGCTCCCCACGCACCGCCGTGCACCTGGTCACCGTGCTCGAGGAGATGCCGGTCCAGGAGACCGCCGACGGGATCGCCGAGCTGCGCGCCGCCGGGCTCCCGGTCGGTGGCGTCGTGGTCAACCTGGTCCGCCCGCGCGACCTGTCCGCCGACCAGCTCGCCGACGCCCGCGCCGGCACCCTGGACCGCACCGCGCTCGAGGCAGACCTCGCGACCGGCGGCATCGAGGTCACCCCCGAGCTCGTCGACGGCCTGCTCGCCGAGGCGGCCGACCACGCCGAGCGACGCGCCCTCGAGGACTCCCAACGGGCGCTGGTCGCCGAGCTCGGCGTGCCGTCGTACGAGCTGCCCCGGATGGCGGGCGGCATCGACCTCGGCGGGATGTACGAGCTCGCCGGCCTGCTCCGCGAGCAGGGAATGGCACCCAGGGGAGGCGGTCGCTGATGGCCCGGAGCAACACCCAGCGACCCACCCGGGTCGGACCGGCCACCACCCAGCGCGCCGGCGCCCTCGACGTGGACGCCCTGCTCGACGACCCGGGCACCGGGATCATCGTGTGCTGCGGCTCCGGCGGCGTCGGGAAGACCACGACGAGCGCCGCGCTCGCGCTCCGCGCCGCCGAGCGGGGCCGCAAGGTCGTCGTCCTCACCATCGACCCGGCACGGCGCCTGGCCCAGTCGATGGGGATCGAGCAGCTCGACAACACCCCCCGGCCGGTCACCGGCGTGGAGGGCGACGGCTCGCTGGACGCGATGATGCTCGACATGAAGCGCACCTTCGACGAGGTGGTGCTCTCCCAGGCCAGCCCGGAGAAGGCGAAGCAGATCCTGGCCAACCCGTTCTACATCGCGCTGTCGAGCTCGTTCGCGGGCACGCAGGAGTACATGGCGATGGAGAAGCTGGGCCAGATTCACCGCGATGCCGTGGCCGCCGGCACCTACGACCTGATCGTCGTCGACACGCCTCCGTCGCGCTCGGCGCTGGACTTCCTCGACGCCCCGGAACGGCTCTCGAGCTTCCTCGACGGCCGGTTCGTGCGGCTGCTGCTCGCCCCGGCCAAGGGCCCCGCGAAGCTGATGACGGCCGGCTTCAGCCTGATCACCAACGCGCTGACCCGGATCCTGGGGGCGCAGTTCCTCAAGGACCTGCAGACCTTCGTGACCGCGCTCGACACCGTGTTCGGCGGCTTCCGCCAGCGCGCGCAGCAGACCTACTCGCTGCTCAAGGCCGACGGTACGGCGTTCCTCGTCGTCGCCGCCCCCGAGCCGGACGCGCTGCGGGAGGCGGCGTACTTCGTGGAGCGACTCAGCGAGGACGGCATGCCGCTCGCCGGGCTGGTGATCAACCGGGCCAGCCCGGAGCCCGCCGGTGACCTGTCCGCGGACGAGGCGATGACCGCTGTCGAGCGGCTCAGGCGCGCCGACGGGACGTCGGTCGCCGCGGGACTGCTGCGCCTGCACGCGGATCGGGTCCGCATGGTCCAGCGTGAGCGCTCGCTGCGGGACCGGTTCGCGACCGCCCACCCGCAGGTGGAGACGGTCGTCGTACCGGCCCTTGCCGGCGACGTCCACGACCTCGCCGGCCTGCGCAGGGTCGGAGCCCTGCTGGCCGACGGGGCCTGACCGCTCGTCGAGGACGAGGCCCGACCGCTCGTCGAGGAGGTCGCGCAGCGACCGTCACGAGACGCCTCGCCTCGGTGCAGCTGCTGTGCCACCTCGTTCGCGAAGCACCCGGGACCTCGATAGGCGCGTCACGACCTCGTTGCTCGGTCGTGGCGCCACTCGACCTCCCCGACCATGCGTGGTGCGACCTCGTTGCTCGGTCGCCCCACGGTCGGTGATCAGACGGTCGCGGTGCCCTGGCGGTCGCGCGCGTCCTCGAGGACCTTGCGCCACGACGCGCTCGGGCGACGTCGCAGGAGCGCGCGGCGCTCCCGCTCCGTCATGCCGCCCCAGACACCCCACTCGATCTGGTTGTCGAGCGCCTCAGCGAGACACTCCGTGCGGACGGCACAACCCGCGCACACCTGCTTCGCCTTGTTCTGCTCTGCGCCGCGTACGAAGAGCTGGTCCGGCTGCCCCTCACGGCAGGCGCCACGCGACGCCCAATCGTCAACCCACATGTTGTCCCCTTGTGGTTCCCACTCGGGAAGCCAGCACCCCCACAGCGCTTGGTCTTCCCGTCCGGATCAAAGTAAAGGAATCCTGAGCCGGCGACTACGGCTCATTGGGCCCAACCTGTCTAGTCACATCGGACTAGACCGGATGTTGTCCGACCCCTGTCGGCCCCCTGTCGGCCCCCTGTCGGCTCCCTGTCGGGCCGCTGTTCGCCCCTGTCCGGGCCCGGATCCACGAATCCGGTGGTCACCGGGGTGTCACGTACCCTGACGGCATGTCCAAGACCCGTTTCGACGGCCTCCCGCCCGGCAAGGTCCTCTCCCACCTCGGAGTGATGCTGCTGGTGTCCGCGGTGCTCGGCGTCGTCGTCTCCGGTCTCGCGATCCCGTTCGCCGGCGTGGCCGGCTTCAGCGCGCGCAACGTCGCCGACTCGGTCGACGAGCTGCCCCAGGAGCTGGAGACCGAGCAGCTCCCGCAGCGCACGGAGATCCAGGACAAGTCGGGCAGGGTCATCGCGACCCTCTACGACCAGAACCGCGTCAACGTCCCGCTGCGCCAGATCTCGCGGACCATGGTCGAGGCGATCGTCGCGATCGAGGACTACCGCTTCTACCAGCACGGCGCGCTCGACCTGAAGGGCACGATCCGCGCCCTCTTCACCAACCAGGCCGCCGGCGGCGTCACCCAGGGTGGCTCGTCGATCACGCAGCAGCTGGTCAAGCTGACCCTCATCACCCAGGCCAACGGTGACGAGGAGGCGATCAAGGCGGCGAAGGAGGACAGCTACGGCCGCAAGCTCAAGGAGCTGCGCTACGCGATCGCGCTGGAGAAGCGCCACAGCAAGGACTGGATCCTCGAGCGTTACCTCAACACCGCCTACTTCGGTGACGGCGCGTACGGCGTCCAGGCGGCCGCCCAGCACTACTTCAGCACCAACGCCAAGGACCTCAACCTCCGCCAGGCCGCGCTGCTCGCCGGCCTGGTGCAGAGCCCCGAGGCCTACAACCCGACCCGCAACGCCGCCCAGGCGAAGGTCCGCCGCAACGTCGTCCTGCAGCGGATGGCGCAGCTGAGCGTGATCACCGACGCCGAGGCCGACAAGGCCGTCGAGTCGAAGCTCGGCCTGAAGGTCCAGGAACAGCCCAACGGCTGCGTGAACTCCCGCGCCCAGTTCTTCTGCGACTACGTCGTGCGCTGGCTGATGACCGACCCCGCCCTCGGCGAGACCACCGACGAGCGCAAGCGGCTGATCTTCAACGGCGGCCTCACCATCAAGTCCACCGTCGACATGGGCTTCCAGCGTGCCGCGCAGGACTCGGTGAACTCCCAGGTCTTCAAGGGGGACTCGGCGGTGGGAGCCATCGCGCTCGTCGAACCCCGTAGCGGCGACGTCCGCGCCCTCGCGCAGTCCCGCCCGATGGGCAAGGGACGCGGGGAGACCTTCCTCAACTACACCGTGCCGCCGAAGTACGGCGATGCCGCCGGCTTCCAGCCGGGCTCGACCTTCAAGGCGTTCACCCTCGCCGCGGCGGTCGAGAAGGGCATCCCCCTGACCCGGACGTTCCCGGCGCCCAACCCCGGCTACTTCCCCGTGAACGAGTTCGAGGACTGCGAGGGCCCGATCCAGAGCAGCGAGATCTACACGCCGGGCAACTCGACCAGCTCGTCGGCCAACCCCAACCTGTACGAAGGCACCCGCAACTCCGTCAACACCTTCTTCGTCAACCTGGAGAAGGAGATCGGGATCTGCGAGCCGTGGAAGGTCGCCAACCGGCTCGGCATCAAGGTGCCCAAGGAGTACGCGAGCTACCCGTCGTTCACCCTCGGCGTCGCCAGCGTGAGTCCGCTGGACATGGCGCAGGCGTACGCGACGTTCGCCGGCCGCGGGCTGCACTGCGAGGCACGTCCGGTGACCCAGATCGAGGACGCCGAGGGCAATGTCCTCAAGGAGTACGACAAGTCCTGCACGCAGGCGCTGGCGAGCCCGATCGCGGACGCCGTGAACGACGTGCTCCGCGGGGTCGTCGCACCGGGCGGCTTCGGCGCGGCGCTCAGCCCCGGCCAGCCCGCCGCCGGCAAGACTGGTACGACGAACGACAACAAGTCGGTCTGGTTCGCCGGGTACACCCCGAACCTCGCCGGTGCCGCGGTCGTCGCGGGCGTGAAGAAGAACGGCGACCAGGACACGCTCGACGGCAAGTCCATCGGCGGCTACGTCCGCGGCTCGACCTCCGGCTCGACGACCGCCGGCCCGATCTGGGGCAACACGTTCAAGGCCATCGCCCAGTGGCTGCCCGACGACGACTTCACCCGCCCCTCGTCCACCGACGTCGCCGGCCTGCTGATCCCGGTGCCGTCGGTGAGCGGCCTCAGCTACGAGGACGCGAAGGACAGGATCGAGGCGGCGGGCTTCACCGCCGTGCGCGGCCCGTCGCGGAGCTCCGGCGTCGCCCGTGGCCTGGTGGCCTTCGCCTACCCGGGCGAGGTCGCCGGCGCGGGCGACACGATCACCCTCTACATCTCCAGCGGTCCGAAGGCAATGGGCCAGGTGATGGGCATGGTGA
>DATLIG010000223.1:0-17618 GCA_035539555.1 Nocardioides sp.
GCACGGATGGAGGGCCACGGCCCACTCACGATCGCCTACGCCCGCCACCTCGCCTCCCACATCGCCAGCCAGGTCAAGGTCCAACCGGTCATCGACCTCAACCAAGGCGCCGCCGTCGACGCCTACGAGATCCCGCAGAAGCTCCGCGAGGCCGTGCATCTCATCCACCCCGGCGACACCTTTCCCTTCGCAGCGAATCTCTCCCGCAAGGTCGACCTGGACCACCAGGTCCCCTACAGCGAGGGCGGCCCGACCTCGACCGACAACCTCGGCCCCCTCACCCGCACCCACCACCGCATCAAGACACATGCGGGCTGGGACGTACGACAACCCTTCCCCGGGATCGTCATCTGGCGAGACCCACACGGGGCCCACTACCTGGTCGACCAGACCGGAACACGACAAGTCACCGGCAACCGCGCCGCCTGACTCAATCGCCGCGGCATGTGGGCGACGGACAGGGGTCGGCGAACCTGTTCAATGCCGTGAGGTACCGGCCGCCCACCTCGATGCGGGTCACGTGGCGGTACTTCCACCGCTCGGTCGTCTCGGCCCAGACGCCGTCGCGACCCACGTAGTGCATGTCGAACGACCTCTTCCGCCGCTCCACCAGGCGACCGACGCAGAGGGGCTCCTGGTCGAGGACCTCGAAGTGGATCCCGAAGACTTCCGCACGTCCGGCCGCAGCGTTGATCAGGTCACCGGCCGTCACGTCCACCGGGCAGTCGAAGGATGTGACGCTCTGATCCAGTGCCGCGATCGCGCGGTGGTGGTAGGCATCGTCGTCGCCCCAGAAGACGCGCGAGATGTCCTGGATCCGCAGCATCACGACCTCCTCGAGATGGACGCCGTCGCTGAGGGCATGCATGACCACCCAGTCCTCCGACAGCGCGATGACGAAGCCATGGGTCAGCCTCGACTCGAAGTCGTCGCGGACGAGTGTCGCGATTCGGCGGTCGGTCAACGACGCCTCCAGCCGGCGGCGGATCTTGCCCGGTTTCATGGGCCGAGTATGCGCGGCGGCGCTCTGGCCGGCACCCGACTATTCACCGGGCCGCTCCGACCCGCCGCTGGCCGCGCCGCCTGACCGGGCACACGCGTCATCGCCGTCGGTATGCCGCGTCCTCCGCCGGGCACCGCGAGCAGAGGACGGAGGCCCCCATGCACCAGACGATCACCGCGATGGTCGAGACGCACCCCACCGAGATCCGCTACGACCGGCAGCTCCTCGAGGAGTGCATCGCCGCCTGCGCCGAGTGCGCCCAGGCGTGCACCTCCTGTGCCGAGGCCTGTCTCAGCGAGACGCACGTCGACCCGTTGCGCCGCTGCATCCGCGCGAACCTCGACTGCGCCGACCTGTGCGCCACCACGGCCCGGGTGCTGACCAGGCACGCCAGCTACGGGGAGGACGCGCTCCTCGGACTCGTGCTCGCCGCCTGTGCGGAGGCGTGCCGGGCATGCGGCGACGAGTGCGCGTCCCACGCCGAGATGCACCGTCACTGCGAGGTCTGCGCCGGCGCCTGCCGGCGGTGCGCGGAGGCGTGCGAGCGCCTGCTCGCCACGCTCTGAGGCCCGCCGGTCCGTCATGGGGTGGGCCCGCAGCGGGCGGCCGGGGCCTGCCACCGTCGCTGGCCGAGCCGCCGCGCGTGCCGGGCGCCGAGTCCGGTGGTGGACTCGCGAACGAGCTGTACTGGCTCGGCGTCGGCTGAGCCCCCACGGGCCGCGTGAGACGGTGGTGACGTGAACCGTCTGGGTGCTGCCACCAGCCCGTACCTCCTCCAGCACAAGGACAATCCCGTGGACTGGTGGGAGTGGGGACCCGAGGCGTTCGCCGAGGCGCGACGCCGCAACGTCCCGATCCTGCTGTCCGTCGGGTACGCCGCCTGCCACTGGTGCCACGTCATGGCCCACGAGTCCTTCGAGGACCAGGCGACGGCGGACTACCTGAACGAGCACTACGTGAGCATCAAGGTCGACCGCGAGGAGCGGCCCGACGTCGACGCGGTCTACATGCAGGCCACGACCGCGATGACCGGGCAGGGCGGATGGCCGATGACGGTGGTGATGGACCACGAGGGCGCGCCCTTCTTCGCGGGGACCTACCTGCCCGACCAGCCGCGCCACGGCTCGCCCTCGTTCACCCAGGTGCTGCAGGCGCTGAGCCGCGCGTGGGTCGAGCGCGGCGACGACGTGCGGGCGACGGCCAGCAACGTCGCGGAGCACCTGCGGCGCGAGGCCGCGCTGCCGTCGTACACGCTGACGGGGGAGCGGATCGACGCCGCGATCGCGACGCTGGCCGAGGAGTTCGACCCGATGGCCGGGGGCTTCGGCTCCGCCGGCAACTGGGCCCCGAAGTTCCCGCCGTCGATGGTGCTGGAGCTCCTGCGCCGGTACGACGGACCGGCCGACCTCGCCACGAAGGCGCGGCACATGCTCGCCCGCACGACGGCGGCGATGGCCGGGAGCGGGATGTACGACCAGGTGGGTGGCGGGTTCGCGCGCTATGCCGTCGACCGCGGCTGGGTGGTGCCGCACTTCGAGAAGATGCTCTACGACAACGCCCAGCTGGTCGGACTCTACGCCCGCCTCGGTACCGAGCAGGGCGACCGGATCGCGGCGGAGACCGCGGACTTCCTGCTGCGCGAGCTGCGCACGCCCGAGGGCGGGTTCGCGTCCGCACTCGACGCCGACAGCCCGGCCGCGCCGGGCGGGCACGCCGAGGAGGGACTGTTCTACGCGTGGACGCCCGCCCAGCTGGTCGAGGTGCTCGGCGCCGACGACGGCGCCTGGGCAGCGGACCTGTTCGCGGTCACCGCCGAGGGCACCTTCGAGCACGGCCTGTCGACCTTGCAGCTGCGCCACTTCCCGGCCGACGCGGCGGAGCGCTCCCGCCTCCAGGAGGTACGACGCCGACTGCTCGCCGCGCGTGAGGAGCGCCCCCGTCCGGCGCGCGACGACAAGGTCGTCGCCGCCTGGAACGGCCTGGCGATCAGCGGACTGGTCGACGCCGCTCGCCGGCTCGGCCGGCCCGACCTCCTCGCCGCGGCGCTGGACGCCGCCCGGCTGCTCGTCGACGTCCACCTGCGCGACGGTCGGCTGCTGCGGGTCTCCCGCGACGGCGTCGCCGGCCCGCACGCGGGCGTGCTGGAGGACTACGGTTGCGTCGCGTCCGGTCTCCTCGCCCTTGCCCAGGCGACCGCGGACCCGCGGTGGCTGGAGCTCGCGACCGGTCTGATCGACACCGCGCTCGACGGCTTCGCGGCTCCCGACGGCGGCTTCTTCGACACCCACGCGGACGCCGAGGCGCTGGTGACCCGGCCGCGGGACCCCGGGGACAACGCGAGTCCGAGCGGGTTCAGCAGCCTCGTGCACGCCCTCGTCGAGGCGCACGCGCTGACCGGTGAGGGCCGCTACCGCGACGCGGCCGAGAACGCCCTCGCGACCGCGGCCGTCCTCGCGGAGAAGGCGCCGCGCTTCGCCGGCTGGTCGCTCGCCGCGGCCACCACGATGCTCGACGGTCCGCTCGAGGTCGCGGTCGTCGGACCTGCCGGGGCGGCACGGGACGCGCTCGAGGCGAGGGCGCTGGAGCTCCCCGGTGCGGTCGTCGTGGTCGCCGAAGGACCGGTCGACGGGTTCCCGCTGCTGGTCGGCCGGACCCCCGTCGAGGGCCACCCGGCGGCGTACGTGTGCCGTGGGTTCGTCTGCGAGCGACCCGTGACCAGCCCGGACGACATCGGGTGAGGCCGGGTGACGCTGGGTGAGTGAGCGCTGGCGCTCCGGGCTCACGCTGCTGATCAGCGCGGTGGTCCTGGCAGCGATGCTCGTCGTCGGCCCCGGCGACGAGCTCGCCGCGCTACGCCGGGTGTTCGGCATCGGGCAGGACCCGCTCGGCACACCGGCCGACGTGCCGCCCGGAGGCGTCCATGCCTTCCTCCAGACCCAGCCCGGCCATCCGCGCCAGCCGGTCGCGTGGGACCCCTGCCGCGAGATCCGCTACGAGGTCAACCCCGACGGCGCACCGGACGGCACCGACGACACGGTCGCCTTCGTGCGGGAGGCGGTCGACGAGGTCTCCGGGCTGACCGGGCTGCAGTTCGACTACGTCGGCGAGACCGACCGCCGGCCGTCGTGGCAGGCGAGCCTCGTGCCGCGCGGGCGCAACGAACCGGTGCTGATCGCCTGGGCGGACGAGGACGAGGTCGACGAGCTCGAGGGGGACGTCGCCGGCGTCGGGGGAGCGGTGTCGCAGCAGGCCCCGGCGGGCCGCTGGAGGCGCTTCGTGACCGGCCAGGTGACCCTCGACAGCGATGTCTACGAGCTCCTCGAGGGCGAGGGTGACGGAGAGGCCCGTGGGCGTGCCATCCTGCTGCATGAGCTCGGCCACCTCGTCGGGCTCGACCATGTCGACTCGCCCGCCGAGCTGATGTACGCCGACGAGGTCGGCCTGCTCGACTTCGGAACGGGCGACCGCAACGGTCTGGTCCGGCTCGGCAAGGGGCAGTGCGCCTGAAGGGTGCGACATGAAGCAGATCGAGACCTCGGCGGAGCCGGGGAGGTTCTTCGACGGGGGCACCGCCAGTGCCGACCCGGACCCCGCACAACCGCCCCGCATCGTGCTGGAGCGCGTCGAGGTCGGTGACGTCCGGCGTCGTACCGAGCGCTTCCGGATGCAGCGCCGCATCGCCTACCGCGACCGGGAGTACGGCGTCCTGCTGGTCCCCGCCGACCCCGGCACCTTCGACAGTGACCTCGCCTCGGTGCCGGCGCTGTTCACCTGGCTCGTGCCGCGCACCGGCCGCCACCTGCCGCCGGCCCTGCTCCACGACGGGATCGTCCACGGCGCCCACGAGCTCCCCGACTACATCTCCGAGGAGGGCCACGTGCTCGACCGGGTCGCCGCCGACCGGGTCTTCCGCGACGCGATGCGCGACACCGACACCGGTCCGGTCCGCAGCTGGCTGGTGTGGTCGGCCGTCACCCTCGGCACGATCCGCGCCGGCTCGACGCAGTGGTCGCGTGCGCGGCACCTGCGCTACCTGCTGGTGGCGGCCGCCAGCCTGCTGGCCATCGTCGCGCTCGGTGTGCTCGCGACGCTCGACCTCTTCGACGTGGTCGACCTGCTGCCGTGGATGGGGGAGCGGCCCTTCCTCGAGGAGCTCGTCGGCGGCCTGGCCGGGGCGGTCGTCGTACCCCTCGTCCTCGGTCTGGCGTGGGGCCGGTTCGCCGTCGCCGGCGCCATCGGCGGCGTCGCGCTGGCGGTCCTGCTGCACGTCACCGTCGTCCTCGGGCTGATCACGCTCGCCTTCCTCGCCGCCGAGTGGCTGGCCCGGCGCCGGCCGGTCGCGGCGCTCACGGCCGTCGCCGTTGTGATCGGTGCATCGCTGCTGGTGCTCATTTTGTCCGTCGGTCCGTTTCGCTGACCTGCCATTGGCAAGTACGTTCGGAGGGTGACCAGCACCGAAGCCGCCCCGACCGCCGCCGCGCAGACCTTCACCTCTCTCAACCCCGGCACCGGCGAGGTCGTCGGCACCCACCCGGTCCATGACGCCGCCCACGTGCAGGCCGTCGTCGCGACCGCTCGCAAGGAGGCGGAGCGCTGGCGGGCCCTCGGCTTCGACGGCCGCAGGAAGGCGCTCGTGAAGTGGCGCAAGGTGATCGCGCGCCGCATGGACGAGCTCGCCGCGCTGATGGCCCGCGAGACCGGCAAGCCGCAGGGCGACGCGCTCCTCGAGACCGCGCTCGCCATCGACCACCTCGCCTGGGCCGCGAGCCACGCCGAGAAGGTGCTCAAGCGCCGCAGCGTCTCCCCGGGCCTGCTGATGGTCAACCAGGCCGCGAGCGTGGAGTACCGCCCGCTCGGCGTCGTCGGCGTGATCGGCCCGTGGAACTACCCGGTCTTCACCCCGATGGGCTCGATCGCCTACGCCCTCGCCGCCGGCAACACCGTCGTCTTCAAGCCGTCCGAGTACACCCCCGGCGTCGGGGAGTGGCTCGCCGAGACCTTCCGCGAGGCCGTCGGCCGCCCGGTCTTCCAGGTCGTGACCGGGTACGGCGAGACGGGCGCCGCGCTCACGACGGCGGGCGTCGACAAGGTCGCCTTCACCGGCTCGACCGCCACGGGCAAGCGGGTGATGGCCGCCTGCGCCGAGACCCTGACCCCGGTCGTCATCGAGGCCGGCGGCAAGGACGCGCTGCTCGTGGCCGATGACGCCGACCTCGACGAGGCCGCCGAGGCCACCTTGTGGGGCGCCGCCGCGAACGCCGGCCAGACCTGCGCCGGCGTGGAGCGCGTCTACGTCCACGACCGCGTCTACGACGAGTTCCTCGACAAGCTGGTCACCGAGGCGAGGAAGCTGAAGGCCGAGCCCGGCGGCCAGGTCGGCCCGATCACGATGCCGTCGCAGGTCGACATCATCCGCCGCCACATCGACGACGCACTCGCCCGTGGTGGCCGCGCCCTCGTCGGCGGACCGGTCCCGGAGGGCGCCCGCTACGTGCAGCCGACCGTGCTGGTCGACGTACCGGAGGACTCGGCCGCCATCCAGGAGGAGACCTTCGGCCCGACCGTCACGGTGACCCGGGTCCGCGACATGGACGAGGCGATCGAGCGCGCCAACGGCACCCGCTACGCCCTGGGGTCCACCGTCTTCTCGAAGGACCAGGGCATGGCGATCGCCGAGCGGCTGCGCGCCGGGATGACCGCGATCAACGGCGTGATCTCGTTCGCCGGCATCCCGACGCTGCCGTTCGGCGGCGTCGGTGACTCGGGCTTCGGCCGGATCCACGGACCCGACGGGCTGCGCGAGTTCACCTACCCGCACGCGATCGCGCGGCAGCGGTTCAAGCCGGCCATCGCGCTGACCACCTTCCGCCGTACGGCGAAGGAGGAGCAGCAGCTCACGAAGGTCGTGCGCGGCCTCTACGGCCGCGGGAAGAAGTAGCGCCTCCGGCGAGCAGGATCACCGCGAGCCCGCCGACCACGGTGGCTGCGGTGATCTGCTCGCCGAGCAGCAGCGCCGCCCAGCTGATCGTCAGCACCGGCTGGACCAGCTGGACCTGGCTGACCTGCGCCATCGGGCCGATCGCGAGCCCGCGGTACCACGCGAAGAAGCCGAGGTACATGCTCACGCAGGCGAGGTAGGCGAAGCACGCCCAGGCCGCGGGCGGCGCGCTCGGCGGCTGCCGCACGACGCTGATCGCCGTCAGGGTGGCCATCACCGGGGCGGCCACCACCAGGGCCCACGAGATGGTCTGCCACGAGCCCAACTCCCGGGTCAGCAGCCCGCCCTCGGCGTACCCCATCGCGCAGACGAGGACGGCGGCGAACAGCAGCAGGTCCGCCCGGTGCACCTGGTCGATCCCGCCGCCCTGGGCGATCGCGAAGCCGATGGCGGCGGCCGCGCCGCACGCCGAGAAGACCCAGAACGCCCGCACCGGCCGCTCACCCGTGCGCAGCACCGCCAGCACCGCGGTCGCCGCCGGCAGCAGCGCGATCACGACGGCGCCGTGGCTGGCGGGCACCTCGGTCAGTGCGTAGGTCGTCAGGAGCGGGAAGCCGGCGACGACCCCGCCCGCGACGATCACCAGCCGCAGCCACTGGCGGCCGCGGGGGAGCGCCTGCCGGGTCACCGTCAGCGCGATCGCTGCGAGGACGGCGGCGACCACCGCGCGGCCGGCGCCGATGAAGAGCGGCGACAGGTCGGCGACGGCGACGCGGGTGAGCGGGACGGTGAAGGAGAAGGCCGCGACCCCGAGGACGCCCCAGCCGAGACCGGCCGGGAGAGCGGATAGCAGGTGCCGGCGAGGGACGATAGCGCTACTCTGTACTGACATGAACAACGATAGCAGCGATCGGATCGCGACCGCGCTTCGGAACTGGATCCGGGACGCGCCCGCCGGCGCCCAGCTGCCGTCGAGTCGCACCCTTGTCTCCGAGTACGCCGCCAGCCCGGTCACCGTGCAGAAGGCACTGCGCCGGCTGGCGGCCGAGGGACTGGTCGAGTCGCGCCCGGGCGTGGGCTCGTTCGTGCGGGCCGTGCGGCCCAGCCGCGGCGCGGACTTCGGCTGGCAGACCGCCGCCCTGCGGGCACCCCGTGCCCGGCTCACCGGCGTCGCCGGCCCGCTGCAGGTCGCACCGCCCGACGCGCTCGCGCTGCACGCCGGCTACCCGCCGGCGGAGCTGCTCCCGGAGCGACTGGTCCGCGCCGCGCTCGGCCGGGCAGCGCGCAGCTCCGCGGCGACGGACCGGCCGCCGGCGGCGGGCCTGCAGGAGCTCCGGGCCTGGTTCGCCGCCGAGCTCGCCGACGCGACCCCGGCCCACCTCGGCGCGGTGACCGCGGCCGACGTCGTCGTGGCGCCGGGCAGCCAGAGCGCGCTCTCGTCGATCTTCCGCGCGCTCGTCGCTCCGGGCCAGCCGCTGCTCGTCGAGTCACCCACCTACTGGGGTGCGGTCCAGGCGGCCCAGCAGGCGGGCGTCGTACCCGTGCCGGTGCCGACGGGTCCCGACGGGCCCGACCCCGAGGACCTGGACCGCGCGTTCCGGGAGACCGGGGCGCGAGCGTTCTACGCCCAGGCCAACTTCGCCAACCCGACCGGCGTGCAGTGGAGCGCCGAGCGGGCGGACCAGGTGCTCGAGGTGGTCCGCCACCACGGCGCCTTCCTCGTCGACGACGACTGGGCGCACGACTTCGGGATCGACAGCGCCGCGCGGCCGGTGGCCGCACGCGACGACGCCGGTCACGTGGTCTACCTGCGCTCGCTCACCAAGAGCGTGTCCCCGGCGGTCCGGGTCGCGGCCGTCATCGCCCGCGGCCCCGCGCGCGACCGGATCCTCGGTGATCGAGCGGCCGAGTCGATGTACGTCAGCGGCTTGCTCCAGCAGGCGGCGGTCGAGGTCGTCAACGACCCGGGCTGGCGCAGCCACCTGCGCCGGCTCCGTGTGCAGCTGCGGCAACGGCGCGACCTGCTCGTGGAGAGCATCCGGACGCACGCACCGGGGCTCGAGCTGGACGTCGTGCCCCCGGGCGGCCTGCACCTGTGGGTACGCCTGCCCGCCGGCACGGACGTCGAGCGCCTGGTCCGCGAGTGCGCGGCCCGCGGGGTCTGGGTCTCGGGCGGCGACGAGTGGTTCCCCGCGGAGCCGTCGGGGCCGTTCCTGCGGCTCACCTTCACCGGGCCGGGGCCGTCGGGCTACCCGGAGGCGGCCCGGATCATCGGTGAGGTGCTGGCCGCCCCGTCCGCCCGGTCCTAGCTCGCCGGGCCCGAACGCCGGTCGGCTTCGAGGACGGTGATCTTCTGCCAGACCTTCCGCTCGAGCGACACGGTCAGCGTCTCGACGGTGCTCACCGTGTCGAGAACGAGCGGGTCGCGCGACTCCTCCGCGCACAGCGCCGCTGCCTTGCCGACCAGGCTCAGCAGCTCGGAGCAGTAGTCGAGGTAGTGCTCCAGCTGCTCGGGCGTCAGGTCGATGTCGACGCTCGCCGACGTCGGACGGAAGGACGCCCGCAGCCGCTCGGGATCCTTCGTCAGCTGGTGCATGTCGATGATGTGGGCGAGCGAGCGGAGCCGGTGCAGGAGGTCGAGCAGGCGGACGCGCTGCAGCCGCTCGGGCACCGAGTGGAGGAACCAGATCGCGAGCCCCGCGAAGACCAGGTCGTTGACGCCGCTCTCCAGCAGCGGCACCCACTCGAGCCCGCTGTCGGGCGCGTCGACCACCGCCGCGCGCACCGCCAGCCCGATCAGGGTGGCGGTGAGGACCACCACCGCCACGATCCCGGCCTTCGCGAGCGGGCGCAGCCACGACCGTCGGTCCCGCACGCTCGCGGTCGACGTGGCGACCTCGTCGACCAGCCGGCCGAGCTCGCCGACGAGCCGGTGCAGCCCGCGGCCGGGGAAGCGTGCCTCGATCCGCTGCTCCAGACGGCGCACGGTCGCGAGGACGGGAGCCGCCTGCACCTTCTCGAAGGAGTACGCCACGGGCGCAGCCTACGATGACGGCCATGTCCCTCGCCGTGCTCGACTGCGCCCACTTCACGGCGGGGGAGTGCCGGTCCTGCACCTGGCTGGGTCGCGTGTACGACGACCAGCTGGCCGCCAAGCTCGCCGCGACCCGGGCGCTGGTCGACGCGCCGGGGCTGGTCTGGGAGCCACCGGTCGCCAGCCGTCCCGAGGGCTTCCGCAACAAGGCCAAGATGGTGGTGGCCGGGACCGCGGACGCCCCCACGCTGGGGATCCTCGACCCGCGCGGAGGTGGTGTGGACCTGCGCGACTGCGCGCTCCACACGCCGGGGATCATCGCGGCGCTGCCCGTCCTGGCCGAGCTCGTCACCCGAGCGGGACTCACCCCCTACGACGTCGCCTCGGACCTTCCGGTGAGCCAGCGCGGCGAGCTCAAGCACGTGCTGGTCACCGCGTCTCCCGACGGCGAGCTGATGGTCCGGCTGGTGCTGCGCTCGACCGCCGTGGAGGCACGGGTGCGCAAGCACCTGCCCTGGCTGCAGGAGCAGCTGCCGTCGCTGCGGGTGCTCACGATCAACGTCCAGCCCGACCACCGCGCCGTGCTCGAGGGCGACCGGGAGCTGGTCCTGACCGAGGCCGACACCCTTCCCATGCGGCTGGGCGGGATCACGCTCCACCTGCGCCCGCGCAGCTTCTTCCAGACCAACACCGACGTCGCCGCGGCGCTCTACCGTGAGGCGGTGGCGTGGACGGCCGACCTCGCTCCGCAGCGGGTGCTCGACCTCTACTGCGGCGTCGGCGGGTTCGCGCTCCACCTCGCCGCGCCCGGCCGGCAGGTCACCGGCATCGAGATCAGCGCCGACGCGATCGTCAGCGCCGAGCGCTCACGCGACGAAGCGGGACTGTCCGGCGACGTCACCTTCGCCGTCGGTGACGCGACCGCTCCTGCCCACGCCGACCTGCTCAGCAGCTCCGACCTCGTGGTCGTGAACCCGCCCCGGCGGGGGCTCGGCAGCGAGCTCGCCCGGCGGATCGAGGAGTCCGGCGTGCCGCACCTGCTCTACTCCAGCTGCAACCCCGCGACGCTGGCGCGCGACCTGGCCGACCTGGCGTCGTACACGCCGGTGCGGGGGCGGTTGCTGGACATGTTCCCGCAGACCCCCCACGCGGAGGTGCTGGTGCTGCTAGCGAAGTGAGTAGGTCGCCAGCGAGACGCCGACGTAGTGCGCGGCGAACGCGGCCACGGTGAAGCCGTGGAAGATCTCGTGGAACCCGAAGACCCGCGGCGACGGGTTGGGCCACTGGAAGCCGTAGACCAGCCCGCCCATCGTGTAGAGCGCGCCGCCGACGACGATCAGCACGAACGTCGCGATCCCGATCCCGAGGCCGAGCGCCACGGCGCCGTCGAAGAACGCCGGGATGAAGAAGATCGCCGCCCAGCCGAGCGCGATGTAGATCGGCGCCGAGAGCCAGCGCGGCGCGGTCGGCCAGAACAGCTTGAAGCCGATGCCGAGCAGGGCTCCGGTCCACACGACCGACAGCATGATGACCCGCGCGGGGCCGTCGAGCAGGATCAGCGCGAACGGCGTGTAGGAGCCGGCGATGAACAGGAAGATGTTCGAGTGGTCGAAGCGGTTGAGCACCTGCCAGACCTTCGGTGACCACGTGCCACGGTGGTAGAGCGCGGACGTGCCGAACAGCAGGAGTGCGGAGCCGGCGTAAAGCGCCGACCCGACCTTGGTGGTCGCGGTGGGAGAGAGGCAGATGAGCACGATGCCGGCGGCGAGCACGATCGGGGTCGACACGAGGTGGATCCAGCCGCGGAGCTTGGGCTTGATCTCGGCGACCTTCTCGACGATCTGCTCACCGAGGTCGTCCAGCCGGGCGCGGACCAGTTCATTCGCGTGGTGGAGGGCCTGGTTCATGGCATGAGGGTACCCGCCGGTGCCACGTGCAACGGCGGCCGGACGGGCGTGATCTCACGCTCATCCGGCCGCCGTCGAGTGACCGATCGGAGGTTGCCGACCGGAGGGGCCGATCAGGCCGTGGCCGTCACCGGCGGACCCTCGGAGGGCTGCACGATGACGAAGCCCTGGCCCTGGAAGGAGACCTGGAAGGCCTCGCCCGAGCCGCGCCCGATCAGCGCGCCCGCGCCGAAGGTCGAGCGGATGCCCGTCTGCAGGTGCGTCGACCACGCGACGAGCGCGTTGGCGTCGGCGAAGGTCGGCGCCTCGGACGGGTTGAGGACGACCGGCATGCCCTCGGTGGTGATGGCGACCCAGCCGGTGCCGCGCAGCGTGGTGTTGAACAGGCCGCCGGCCGCGATGCTGCCGCCCTTGACCCGCTCGATGTTCCACTCCAGCGACGACGAGAACGCGAGCACGTTCTTGCCGTTGACCGAGATGCCGCTGTTGTTGAGGTTGAGGATGTGCACCTCGTGGGCGAGGTCGGCGAGGAAGACGTCGCCCTGGCCCTCGACGCGCATCAGCGACAGGCCCTCGCCGGTCAGCGCCTTCTTCAGGAACTTCGCGGCGCCGCCGCCCTGGTAGGCGAAGTTGACGTTGCCCTGGTAGGCGACCATCGAGCCCTGCTTCGCCATGAACGGCTCGTTGATCCGCACCCGCAGGAGCTTCTTGTTCTGCAGGCTGGCGCCCACGCCGTCGACCTCGCTGAAGCGGCCGTCGATCAGCTCGCCGGTGATGCCGGCGAACGCGTCGGCCGGCACCTGCTGGTTGCCGCCGTACTGCTGCTGGCCGTACTGCTGCGCGGGCTGCTGCTGGCCGTACTGCTGTGCGGGCTGCTGGCCCCACTGCTGGTCGGGCTGCTGCTGGGCCTGGTGCGGCTGGGCGGCGACCTGGGTCTGGTCCGACCCGCCGCCGGCCCCGGCGTCGGAGCCCCCGTCGACGGGCGAGGTGGACTGCACCCCGTTGTCGGAGACGTGTTCGGTCCACTGGGAGCCGTCCCAGTAGCGGAGCTCGTGGCGGCCGGTGGGGTCCGGATGCCAAGCGGCTGCGGTCATCGTCGTGGTGCCTCTCTGGTCTGTCCTGCGCTTCGGATGGTGCTCATCGTGTCAGCCCTGTGGTCGGCCGGGAAGGTCCCGGGTGTGCTCTCCGGTCTACCACCGTGCGCGGCGCGGGTGGCCTACGATCGGAAATGTGGCGGACTGGAAGCGGGGCGTGCGACGGGTGCTCTACCCGGCCTACGAGGCGCGCATGCTTCGCCGGATGCCCGGCGACCTCCCCAAGCACATCGGGGTGATGCTCGACGGCAACCGGCGCTGGGCGAAGGCCGTCGGGCGCGACACCGCGCACGGCCACCGCGCCGGTGCCGCCAACATCGAGCCGCTGCTCACCTGGTGCGACGAGGTCGGCATCGAGGTGGTCACCCTGTGGCTGCTCTCGACCGACAACCTCAACCGCCCGGCCCAGGAGCTCGAGCCCCTGCTCGAGATCATCGTCGACGCCGTCGACTCGCTCGCCGACCAGCGCCGCTGGCGACTGCACCCGGTCGGCGCCCTCGATCTGCTGCCCGTCGCGGCCGCCGAGCGGCTCAAGGCCGCCGCCGAGGCCACGGCCGACGTGGACGGGATGATCGTCAACGTCGCCGTCGCGTACGGCGGCCGCCGCGAGATCGCCGACGCCGTGCGCTCCCTGCTCTCCGAGCACGCCGCCAAGGGCACCCCGCTCGAGGAGCTCGCGCAGCTCATCGACATCGAGCACATCGAGGAGCACCTCTACACCAAGGGCCAGCCGGATCCCGACCTGGTGATCCGCACCTCGGGGGAGCAGCGCCTGGGCGGCTTCCTGCTCTGGCAGAGCGCGAAGTCGGAGTTCTACTTCTGCGAGGCCTACTGGCCCGACTTCCGGCGCGTCGACTTCCTCCGTGCCATCCGGGCCTACGCCCAGCGCGAGCGCCGCTTCGGCGCCTGAACGGCCATCAGGTGGGCTGGGTCACAGGAGTACCGTCAGCCTCCGTGAGCACCACCCCCGAGCCGCCTGCCCGCGGACCGTCCGGCAAGCCGGCGAAGCCGATCACGCTGCTGACCGTCGAGCGCAAGGAGCAGCTGAGCCCGGGCATGGTCCGGATCCACTTCACCGGTGACCTCGCCTCCTTCGCCGGCAGTGCCTTCACCGACCGCTACGTGAAGCTCGTCTTCGGCGACGTGAGCGAGCTGGAGCGCGGCGGCCGGCCGACGCTGCGGACCTACACCGCGATCGCTCCCGACGTCGCCGCCGGCACCCTGTCGATCGACTTCGTGGTGCACGGCGACGAGGGCATCGCGGGTCCGTGGGCGGCCGCCGCCCAGCCCGGCGACAGCATCCACGTCCGTGGCCCGGGCGGCGCCTACGCCCCGGACCCGGCAGCCGACTGGCACCTGCTCGCGGGCGACGAGGCCGCCATCCCGGCCATCCGCCAGGCGCTGGCCGCGCTGCCCGCCGACGCACAGGGGTACGTCGTGCTGCAGGTCGACGCGGCGTCGTACCAGCAGGAGGTGGCGACGCCTCCCGGCGTCGAGCTGACCTGGCTGCACCGCACCGACCCCGCCCACCCGTCGCTGGCCGACGCCGTCCGCGCCCTGCCGTGGCGCGAGGGACGCGTGCACGCGTTCGTGCACGGTGAGGGCCAGGCGGTCATGAAGGAGATCCGGCCCTACCTGGTCTCCGAGCGCGGGGTGCCCCGCGACGACGTCTCGATCTCGGCGTACTGGAAGCAGGGCCGGACCGAGGAGAAGTTCCGTGAGTGGAAGGCCGCTCTCGCGGCCGAGGAGGACGCACGATGAGCCCGACCCGCCTGTTCCGCAGCGTCGCGATCGCCGAGGCGATCACCTGGACCGGCCTGCTCGTCGGCATGTTCCTCAAGTACGGTCCCGCCGACAACGAGATGGGCGTGCGCGTCTTCGGGATGCTCCACGGCGTCGTCTTCGTCGCGTACGTCGTGACGACCGCCGTGGTCTGGGTCGACCGTCGCTGGTCGGCCGGTCGTGGTCTGCTCGCGCTGGTCGCGGCCGTGCCGCCACTGGCCACCCTGCCGCTGGAGTGGTGGGCGGTCCGCAAGGGCTGGCTCGGCGACGCGTGGCGGCTGCCGGCCGGCGCGGGGTCGTCGGTGCCGGACCGCTTCGTGGCCTGGCTGCTGACCAACCCGCTGCGCGGCCTCGCCGTCGGCCTGGTCGCCGTGGCGGCGCTGACCGGCCTGGCGCTCGTCGTCGGGCCCCCGACCTCCTGACGCCGACCTGCTGAGAGACTGCGGGGCATGACCGGCCCGTCCCTGCGCCAGCGCGCCCTCGTGCTGCTCGGGATCGTGCTGGTGGTCGGCGGCCTCGTGGCCGTCGCGGGCTCGTCCGTGCTGACGGCCGACGCGGTCAGCCGTTGGCACCGCGCGCAGGAGCAGCCGGCCTGCAAGCGCGACGCCACCGAGGGCTGCCTCCGCGTCGAGCAGGGATCACTCGACGCGATCGCGGTGGAGGGCAACATCCCCCGCTACGTCTTCGTCGGCCGCGACATCGGCACCTCGTTCGACGTCGCCAGCGGCACCGACGAGGCGAAGCTCGCGCTGCGCCGGCTCGCACGCGGCCGCAAGCCGGTCCGCACGCTGTGGGTCGACGACGACCTCGTCGCCGTGCAGACCGGCGAGGGACGGGTGTTCAGCGCCGAGGGCAGCTCCGGCCGGATGGTGACGATCGGGCTCGCCGTGCCCGGCTCGCTCGCGGTCGTCGGCCTCGGGGTGCTGGTGGTGCGTCGCGCCCGGCGCGGGTCGCGGAACCGCGACGGCGCGCCCGTCGTCGTACCCACATGATCGATCGCCGCGACACCCTTCGCCTCGGCCTGCTGACCCTCGCTCTCGCCGGAGGCGCGGGTGGTCTCGCCGCCTGTTCGGGCGACACCGACGGTGGTCTGAAGCCTGCTCCCGACGTCGAGCTCGACGGGATCGAGCTGGTCTCCTCCGACGTGGAGCGCGCCGCGGGCGACACCACCCTGGTGCCGAGGGTGGTGGGTGGCCTGCGGCTCTTCGCCGGTGACCTCTACCGGCAGCTGGCCGCGGAGCCAGGCAACCTGGTGCTGTCGCCGTACTCGGTCGCGGTCGCCCTCGGCATGACCCTGGTCGGGGCAGCCGGCACCACAGCCGCGGAGATGCGTGAGGTGCTGCACGCCGACGTGCTCGGCGAGCGCTGGCACAAGGGGCTCAACGCCGTCACGGCCGGCACGGACGCCCGGGCAGGCGAGCGCAAGCGTGCGGACGGCTCGAAGGCCACGATCGAGCTGGCGACCGCCAACCAGCTCTTCGGCCAGCAGGGCGTCGGCTGGGAGGCGGACTTCCTCGACCTGCTCGCCAAGGAGTACGGCGCGGGGCTGCGCGCGGTCGACTACGAGACCGCGCCCGAGGCTGCCCGCACGTTGATCAACGCCTGGGTCGAGCAGCAGACCCACGACCGCATCGTCGACCTCGTGCCCGAGGGCATCATCGACCCGTCGACCCGTCTGGTGCTGGTCAACGCGATCTACCTCAAGGCGCCGTGGGAGCAGCCGTTCGAGAAGTCGCTCACCGCCACCGGCGACTTCCACCGCCTCGACGGCTCGACCGTGTCCACCGACCTGATGCGCCGTCCCGACGTCGCGGCCGGGTGGGTGAGCGGCGACGGCTTCCGAGCCGTCGTGCTGCCGTACGCCGGCGGCGAGCTGGCCATGACGGTCGTGCTCCCCGACGACGGACTCTTCGCGGCCGTGGAGGCTGAGCTGGCGAAGGGTGCCTACGGTGCCGTCCTGGCGCAGCGGGCGACCCCGGCGATCGTCGACCTGACGCTGCCGCGGTGGACCTTCCGCACTGCGGTTCCCCTGAAGGACGCCCTCGAGGCGATGGGCATGCCGACTGCCTTCGGCGACGGCGCGGACTTCACGCCGATGACCGACGAGGACCTCGACCTGGTGATCGCCGAGGTGCTCCACCAGGGCTTCATCGCGGTCGACGAGGAGGGCACCGAGGCCAGTGCCGCCACGGCGGTGGTGATGGCCGAGACGGCGGCGCCGGTCCCCGAGGTGCTCGTGGTCGACCGGCCCTTCCTCTTCCTCATCCACGACACCGAGCACGGCACGCCGCTGTTCGTCGGCCGGGTCACGGACCCGACGGCCGAGTAGCCGCGACGGGCCGAATCGTCGCGACGGCCGGGCTGTCGGCGCGGCTCGGTAGGCTGGGCGCACACCCCCGGTCCTTGCTCGACCGGGGGCGCTCGTGCTGTCCGTCCCTGCTGAAATGAGCCCGAAGTGCATCTCGCCGGCATCGCCGACGCCGTCCTCGCCGACCCTGCCCTGGCCGCCGCGCTGGCCGAGGCGCGGGGCGCCCAGCCGACGGGCGAGCTGACCGGACCGGAAGCGCTGCGCCCGTTCCTCGCCGCCGGCCTGGCCCGCTCCGCGAGCACGGTCCTCGTGGTCACCGCCACGACCCGCGAGGCCGAGCAGCTGGTCGCCGAGCTGGGCGACCTGCTCGATCCCGAGGGCGTCGCCTACTACCCGAGCTGGGAGACGCTCCCGCACGAGCGGCTCAGCCCCCGCAGCGACACCGTGGGCCGCCGGCTCGCGGTCCTGCGGCGCCTGTGCCACCCCGGCGCTCCCGGCAGCGGCGCCGGACCGGTCAAGGTGGTCGTCGCGCCGGTCCGCTCGGTGCTGCAG
>DATLIG010000224.1:0-9689 GCA_035539555.1 Nocardioides sp.
AGGTGGTTGGCGGCCTCGGTGAGGTCGGCATGCCAGAAGGCGTTCTCGTGGATCGTGTCGGCGGCGACGGCATGGCCGTCCTCGTGCCACTGCATCCCGGAGTCGCGGTAGGTGCCGAATCCCCCGAGGAAGCGGTGGTCCGTCACGCCCAGCATCTTCATGGCGGCGTCGAGCTCGCCCCGACGGTGCTCGCCCAGCCGATCCTCCTGGTCGGCCGCCAGGTGGACCAGGTCGGGCACCAGGATCTCGCCCATCTCGCCGGCGGTGCAGGTGACCAGCGTGACGCCGCGGCCCTCGGCGACGTACTTCGCCATCGTGGCGCCCTGGCCGATCGACTCGTCGTCGGGGTGGGCGTGGACGAGCAGCAACCGGTGTGCCGGGGTGTCGGTCATGAGTTCGAGCGTAATGATGGGTTCCATGACGCACTCTCTCGGGCGCCTCGCCGTCGTCACCACCACCCTCAGCCTGCTCGCCACCGGGCTCGCCGGATGCGGTCTCCTCGACGGGAGCTCACCCGTCGAGGACGCGCTCGAGTACCTCCCGGCGAGCGCCACGACCGTGCTCTTCGTCGACCGGGCCGCGATGACCGAACGGCTCGACGTCGACGACCTGTCCACAGGGGCCTCCGAGGACGAGCTGTCGGACCTGCTGGAGGCCCAGCAGGAGGAGGGCTACGTGACCGTCCTGAACGCCTGGATGCGGGTCATGCAGGACGCCGCCTTCAGCGACCTCGACGTCGAGTGGGAGGCCTCGGGCACCTCGACCGACGAGGGCCGGGTCACGGTCTGGAAGCTCGACGACGACGTCGACTTCGACGCCATCGCCGACGACCTGGCCGACGCCGGCTACGAGCGCGGCGAGTCGGGCGGCATCGAGACCTTCGAGGCCAGCCTCGAGGACGCCGACGAGAACCAGCTGTTCGGTGGCCGCTACCCGTCCGAGCTGAGGTCCCTCGCGCTCGTGCCCGACGAACACCTCGTCCTGTACGGCGCGCTCGACCTGGCCGTCGACGTCGCCAACGACGACGCCGACTCCCTGTCCGACGAGGGCAGCTTCACCGACCTGCTCGACGAGGCACCCGACGCCGACGACCTCGAGTACGCCGGCATGACCGTCGAGCCGCTCTGCGGGCTCGGCGCACGCGTCACCCCCGAGCAGGCCGCCGAGATCTACCAGGGCATCGGCCACCCGGACGGCGGCATCGCGCTCTTCGCCGACCCCGACGCCGTGACCGCCGAGCGACTCTTCGACGCCGACGGCGACGCCGAGGACGACGCGAAGGGTCTCGGTGGCTACCTCGAGGACCGGGGGGCCGCGAGCGGCTTCGACGTCGACCTCGACATCGAGGACGACGGGAAGGCCGTCACCGCCGAGGCCTCCTTCGACGACCGCCGACCGATGGTGCAGGCGTGGAACCGCTTCGACGGGCCGTTCGCGTGCCCGCCGGGGAACTGACCCGCCCTACCCTTGCCCGCCCTGGTCCGGGCGCTTGATCCGCTTCGGCTGCTCCGGCAGCGGCAGCACGAGCGGCGGGGGGCCGCCTGCCGGGGGCTCGGGCTCGTCGTAGTCCAGCCAGCCGTCGTACATCTCGACCAGCATGTCGAGCTGGATCTCGGGGGCGTCGGTGACCACGGCCCACGGGTGGTCCTCGTCGTCGTCCTCGCCGGCCAGGCGCTCGCGCACCACCTCGGCGGCGTACCCGCCGCGCACCAGTGCCGCCGCGGCCGACCGCGCCTGCTCCTCGTCGAAGAAGATGCCCCTCACGTGCCCATGATGGCGCAGTCCGTTCGGCTACCGTGACGGCCGTGGCCGGACTGCACCTGACCCGCACCGACGAGAACGTCGCCGAGATCGACGCGCTGGCCGCTGCGCTGGCCGCGGACGGCGGCGGCCGGGTCGGCATCGGTGGCCTGGCGCCGGACCTCCCGGGACGCCTGCGGCGGACCTTCGCGCCGACGCCCCGCCTGCTCGGCCTGAGGGTGTCGCGGGCCTACACGTGGGAGGGGCACGACCGCCGCGACCCGACGTGGTTCCCGCAGGGCATCACCACCTCGGTGGCGACGGGTTTCCGCGAGCAGCACGGTCACGACGTGCTGGCGACGTCGTGGTACTCCAAGAAGGGCCAGGGCTCACGGATCAGCGTGGTCGACGTCGAGCGCCGCCGCTACGCCCACGTGCTGCTGGTGACGCCGACGTCGAAGGACGGCGTGCCGGGACTCAGCCCGCTGAAGGTCCACGCCGGCGGGATCGTGTGGCACGGCGGCTACCTGCACGTCGGCGGCACCGGCAAGGGACTCTTCACGTGCCGGATGGACGACATCCTGCGGGTGCCGGCCGGGTCGTCGTACGAGACCTTCGGGCACCGCTACGTGCTGCCCGTGCGCTTCGTCTACCGCGGCCAGAACGAGGAGGGTACGACGCGACTGCGGTTCTCGTTCTTCACGATCGACCGCAGCGGCGACGCCCCGGCCCTGGTCGTCGGCGAGTACGGCTCGGCCAAGCAGACCCGGCGGATCGCCCGGTTCGCACTCGACCCCGCGACCCAGCTGCTGATCGCCGACGCCGAGGGCCGTTACGTGCCGGAGATCGATGACCGCGGCAAGGCCCGGATGCAGGGCGTGTCCGTCGTCGACGGCACCTACTACGCGACCGCGTCCCGGACGCCGGTGTTCCCGGGCTCGATGTTCGTCGGCACGCCGGGGCGATTCCGCGAGCTGCGCTGGGCCACGCCGATCGGGCCCGAGGACCTGGTGTGGTGGCCGGAGACCGAGTCCTTCTGGTCGGTCACCGAGCACCCGCACCGGCGGTGGGTGTTCGCGATGAGGCGCAGCAGCCTGGGGCGCTGACGATTCCTTAACGCCCCCGAAACCGTCCGACCCGGCGCTGAAACGCCGGTCTCCTAGCGTCGCCGGTGCAGGCAACGTCCCCGTTGCTTCTCGGCGGCAGGCACCAGCCCACAGGAGATCCCCATGACCCACGCGTCCACCCGTTCCCGCCGCGGCCTCCGCGCCCTCGCCGCCGCCACGGCGTCCGTCGTCGGCCTGGTCGGTCTCGCGGCGTGCGGCAGCGACGACGCCTCGGACGGTGGCGGTGACGGCCACGGCGAGATCAGCGTGCAGTACTCGTGGATCAAGAACGAGGAGTTCGCCGGGGAGTTCTACGCCGAGGACAAGGGCTACTACGACGACGCCGGCTTCTCCAAGGTCAGCGGCATCTCCGGCCCCGACACCGGCGTGGCCAAGCTGCTCAGCGGCACCGTCCAGGTCGCGCTCAGCGACGCCGCCTCGATCGGCGCCGCGATCGCGAACGAGGAGGCGCCGCTGAAGATCATCGGCGCGACCTTCCAGAAGAACCCCTTCACGATCCTCTCCCTCAAGGACGGCGCGAACATCCAGACGCCCGCCGACCTCAAGGGCAAGAAGATCGGTGTCCAGGACTCCAACGCCAGCGTCTTCGAGGCGATCCTCAACGCCAACGGCATCTCCAAGGACGACGTGGAGGTCGTCCCCGTCGACTTCGACCCGACCCCGCTGATGGAGGGCAAGGTCGACGGCTTCATGGCCTACCTGACCAACGAGGCGATCACCGTCGAGCTGGCCGGGCACGAGGTCACCAACCTGCCGTACGCCGACAACGGCGTCCCCTACGTCGCCGAGACGTTCTCGGTCACCGACCAGTACCTCGCCGAGAACCGCGAGCTGCTCAAGGACTTCCTGGTCGCCGAGATCAAGGGCTGGACCGACGTCTTCAAGAACTCCACCGACGACACGGTCGGCCTGATCACCGAGTTCTACAACAAGGCGGCCTCCGACAACGCCGACGGCCTCGAGGCGACCTTCGGCGCACTCGACCCGAAGAAGACGGGCATGGGCCTGGAGGCGGAGAAGCTGCTGATCTCGACCGCCGACACCGAGGCCAACGGCCTGTTCACGATCACCGACGAGCTCAAGGAGCAGACGGTCGCCTCGCTGAAGGCCGCCGGCTGGGAGGTCAGCGTCGACGACCTCTTCGACACGAGCATCATCGACGAGATCTACGAGGAGCAGCCCGAGCTGAAGAAGTACCTCCCCTGACGATGGCCACCGGCATCCACGTCTCCGGGCTCTCGAAGACCTTCAGGGCGGGCCGCGGTCGCACCGTGGCCGCCCTGGAGGGCGCCGAGCTCCACACCGGGCAGGGCTCTTTCCTCGCCCTGCTGGGTCCCTCGGGATGCGGCAAGTCGACGATCCTGCGCATCCTCGCCGACCTCGAGCACCCCACGTCCGGGACCGCTCTCGTCGACGGCCGCACCCCGGCCGAGCTGCGCCGCGACAGCGAGCTCGGCATCGCCTTCCAGGACCACGCGCTGCTGCCGTGGCGCAGCGTCACGAAGAACATCCGCCTGCCGTTCGAGGTCGCCGGTCGCGACGTCGACAAGGAGTACGTCGAGGAGCTGATCGCGCTCGTCGGCCTCCGCGGCTTCGAGGACGCCAAGCCGGCCCAGCTCTCCGGCGGCATGCGCCAGCGCGTGTCGATCGCCCGGGCGCTGGCCCTCAAGCCGTCGGTGCTGCTGCTCGACGAGCCGTTCGGCGCGCTCGACGACATGACCCGCCAGAACCTCAACCTCGAGCTGCTGCGGATCTGGACCGAGAAGCCCGCGACCACACTGCTGGTCACCCACGGCATCTCGGAGGCGATCTTCCTGTCCGACCAGGTCGCGGTGATGTCACCGCGTCCCGGCCGGATCAAGGCGATCATCGACGTCGACCTCCCCCGGCCGCGGACGCCGGAGCTGATGCGCACGCCGGAGTTCCACGCGCTGGTCGACCAGGCGTCCGAGCTCCTGTTCGGCGCCGACGGTCGCGCGGACGCCGAGTCGTGAACGCCTCCCGCCGGGTGCCGGGCTGGCTGGCGAGCATCCTCGGCACGGTCGGCCTGGTCCTGGCCTGGTGGCTCTTCTCGGTGGTCGCCTTCCGGCCCGACCCGGGTACGACGTACGACCCGGTCCCCTCGCCGCTCGCGGTCGGTCGGCAGATCCTCGACGACGGCGTGTCGGCGTACTGGGACTTCTTCTCCGTCACCGTCCACGAGGCCGCGATCGGCTTCCTCTGGGGCAACGGCCTCGCGCTGCTGCTCGCCGCGACCGTCCTCCTGGTGCCGCGGATCGAGCCGATCGTGGTGCAGGTCGCCGTCGTCTCCTACTGCCTGCCGCTCGTGGCGGTGGGCGGCATCTCGATCGTCGCCCTCGGCGGCGCCACCGAGCCGGGCGACCCGTCGGCGACGGCGATCTTCCTGGCCGCGCTGTCGGTGTTCTTCACCACGGTGGTCGGCGCCCTGCTCGGCTTCAAGGCCGCCGACCGGGCGAGCCTGGACGTGGTCCGGGTGTTCGGTGGGGGCCGGGTGCGGCAGCTGCTCAAGGTCCGCCTCGTCGCCGCCCTGCCCGCGATCCTCAACGCCCTCCAGGTCGCGGTGCCCACCTCGCTGCTCGGCGCGGTCCTGGGTGAGTACATGGGCGCCACCGACCGCAGTGTCGGCATCACCCTGATCCGGCTGCAGGGCCAGCTGGACTCCGTGCGGGTCTGGGCGGTGTTCCTGCTGTGCGCCCTGGTCGCGCTGGCCGGCTACGCAGCGTTCGGGCTCCTCGCCCGGCTGGTGACCCCCTGGGTGTCGGGACGGAACGCCGCATGAGTCGCGCGATCGGCCGCTCCTTGCTCAACGCGGTGGTCACCGTGCTCGTGGTCCTGGCGCTCTGGCAGGCCGTGGTCAGCTTCGCCGGCGTGTCGCCGTACGTCGCCAAGGGACCGGCGGACGTGTTCCGGTTCCTGTTCGTCGACGAGGCCGGCGCCGCGGCGGGCCGGCTGGCCGCCGACCACCGCGACGCCCTGCGTCCCCTGACGCTGCAGACCCTGCGTGACGCCGGCCTCGGCTTCGGCGTCGGCATGGGCATCGCGGTCGCGCTCGCGGTGGCGTTCTCGCTCTCGAAGACCGTCGAGGCGGGCGTGCTCCCCCTGGCGCTGCTCCTGCGCAGCGTCCCGCTCGTGTCGATCTCGCCGGTCATCATCCTGATCACCGGCCGCGGCACGACGGCCTCGGTCGCCGTGATCGGCAGCATCGTGGTGCTCTTCCCCGCCCTTGCGTCGGCGCTCTTCGGCCTCGGGCGCGCCAGCAGGGAGAGCCTCGACCTGGTCCACGTGTACGGCGGCGGCAACGCCACCGCGCTCCGCAAGGTCGCGATCCCCGGCGCTCTCCCGTCGCTGTTCGCCGCGGCGCGGGTGTCCGTGCCCGGCGCCGTGACCGGCGCCCTGCTCGCCGAGTGGCTCTCGACGGGCAAGGGGATCGGCGGCTCGATCCAGAAGTTCAGCGCCGCCGCGAAGTTCGACGACCTGTGGGCGTCGGTCGCGATCATCACCGCGATCACCCTGCTGCTCTACAACCTCGTGCAGCTGCTGGAGAACGTCGTGCTGGCCCGGATGGGGATGACCCAGCAGCAGCCGTGAGCCCTCCGGGTCAGGGCACGACCGGCAGGCTGAGCGTCTGCGCGGAGCCGGACGCGATCGACACCGGCGTCGCCACCAGGCCGCCGCGGTAGTTGACCGAGCCACCCGCGACGACCAGCCGCAGCCGGTGCCCGGCCGCGAACTCGTGCACGATCGCCGGCACCTGCACCGTGAACGGCTTGGTGACGTCCGGGACCCGCACCGGCGCCTCGAGCCCGTTGATCAGCCGCGCGGTGCCATCGGGGGCCACGTCGACCACCTTCACGAAGAGCACCAGCTGACCGGCCGGACCGAGCGCCTGGGTCAGCGCCGCGCTGGGGGCGCTCACCTGGACCCGCACCGTCGGCGAGCCCGCGACCCGCAACGGCGCGGCCAGGGCCGGCGTCGACCAGCTCGCGAAGGTGCCGGGCAGGTCGGTGACGAGGTCGGTGACCGGACCGGTGAAGCTGCCGAAGACGTCCATCTCGTCGAGGCGGGTGGGCAGGCCGGCCGCGGTCGTGAGGAACGACTGCGAGCCGGGAGCGGTGGCCGTCGTACCGGTCACGAGGGCGCCCTTGCCCGACAGGCGCCAGGTGCGTCGTACTCCCACGGGGAAGGCGCTCGAGCTCGCGTAGGCAGGCGTGGCGTTGCCGGAGTAGGAGACCCAGTCGCGGAAGTAGGAGAACTCCGGGCCGGTGCTGACCGCCTTGCCCTTGAGGTGGCGCTCGTACCACTGCAGCACTCGGGTGCTGAGGTAGCCGGCGGACGGGTCGTCCCAGCTGACCTCGCCGGAGGCTCCGTCGCCGGAGTGCCCGCCGAGCATCCAGATCATCTTGGTCTCGGTGCCCTGCGCCTGCAGCGAGCGGTAGGTCGCCGTGGCCTCGTTGAGGTTGAAGAGAGTGTCGCGCTGGCCCTGGATGAGCAGCGTCGGCACGCGCACCTTCGTGACGTACGACGCCACCGACGCGTGCCGCAGCGAGGCGATGTCGCCGGGCTGGAGGAAGCCGGTCGCCCCCGCGGTCACCAGCGCCGGGCAGACGAAGGCCGCGAAGTTCGGGCAGGGCACCGCGTCCGGCGGCACCTGCTGGTTCTGCACGTCGCCGATCGCACCCGTCGCCGAGAAGCCGAGGGCCCACATCAGCTTGGCCGCGCCGGGGGTCGACGTCGAGACGCCCGAGGTCTGCGCCGTGTTGTTGGGGTCGAGGCTGTAGCTCAGGTCGTTCCAGGTGATCAGCGGGACGAGCGCGTCCACCCGGGCGTCGACGGACGCGACCGCGAACTGGAAGCCACCGCCGTAGGAGCCGCCGAAGGTGCCCACCCGCGGGTCGTCGGTGCGCGCGACGCCCTTGTGGTCGCGGGCGTCCTTCTGCACGACGCTCAGCGCCGGCGCCGGCTGGGTGTGCTCCCGGTCGAGGAAGGCGATGCCGCTGCGGCCACCGAGGTAGCTGACCAGCTGGCTGGCGGCCTTGCCGTCGTAGTCGGGGTCGTCGAGCGTGATGACGCAGCTCGAGCCGCCGAAGCCGAGACCGGAGTACGACAGCACGGCGTACCCACGGGACGCGAGCGCCTTCGCGGTCGGCGCCTGGTCGTTCTTGGAGCCGTTGAAGCCGTTGGTCGTCAGCACCGCCGGCACCCGGTTGCTGCTGCTCGCCGTCGTGGGGACGTACAGGTCGCCGACGATGTCGCACGTGGTGGCGCCGTCCGGACCGACCGCGACCTTGAAGTGCAGGGTGGTGACGGTGAACGGGTCGGCCGCGTGCGCCGAGGGCGCCGGGACGAGCAGGCCGGCGGCGACGAGCACCGCGGCGAGGATGGCGACCAGGGCTGTTGTGACGCGCTTCACACCGTGAGAACGAGGCGTGCGAGGAGGTGGTTACGCGCCAGTAGCCTCCGGCCGGGCCGGCAGGCCCTCAGTGGTTGTTCGTCGTGACCAGCGCGGCGCCGAGGCCGACCATCATCACGCCACCGGCTGCGCCGAGGCCGTCGAGGCGCTGCGGCTTGCGCGCGAACCAGTCGCGCGCGCGGCCGGCGACCAGCGCCCAGCAGGCGTCCGAGCACACGGCCATGGCGCCGAAGAGCACGCCGAGGAGCAGCAGCTGCGGCGCGGCGGGAGCTCCGTCGTCGATGAACTGCGGCAGGAAGGCGACGAAGAAGACGATCGTCTTCGGGTTGGTGGCACCCACGAGGAAGCCCGTGCGCACCGACACCCAGCCGGTCTCCGCCGCGCCGCCCGTCAGTCCGGCCGCCTCCATCGCGGTCCGCGCGTCGGCACGGTGCCGGATCGCCTGGATGCCGAGGTAGACGACGTAGCCGGCGCCGAGGAGCTTGAGCACCGTGAACGCGGTCGCCGACGCGGCCACGACGGCGCCGAGACCGACCGCGACCAGCACGACCTGGCCGACCAGCCCGAGGGCGTTGCCGACGACCGACAGCAGCGCGTCGCGACGCCCGACGGTCAGCGCGCGGCCGATCGTGAAGAGCAGGCTCGGGCCCGGGACCTGGATGAACAGGATCGAGGCCACGGCGAAGGCGGCGAGCTGACTGGTCGACGGCATGCAGGCAGTATCCGCCAGTGCTCGCCTCCCGCGCGACCCGATTGCTCAGCTCGTCGTACCGGCTGCCGAGTGGAGGGGGATGGAGCCCCTCTGCCCGCCGTGGTGCGTGACCACCGCCGCCGAGCACGAGTACGACGACCAGGGCGCCTGGCTGCACGAGGGACCCCGCTTCGGCCTGCTCCGCACGTGGTGCCTGGACGGCCCGGAGCCGGTGTTCACCGCCACCTTGTCCGAGGATGTCGGCGACGCCGGCGAGCTCGATGTCGACCAGCTGCGCCAGCTCGCCACCGACGCGCTCGACGTCGCGATGTGGATCGACCAGCAGACCCGGATCGGCCTGACCCGACTCGGGCAGTCGGTGGTCGAGCTGGTCCGCGAGGCGCACGCGCGGTCCTCGCGCTCCGCCTGACAACCGGACCCGTCGCTCGCGCGTCCTCCTTCGCGAGGAGGCCCGAGATGAAGGCAACGATCGTGACCGCGACGGCGGTCGTCGTGCTGGTGACGGGATGCGGGACGACCTCGACCACGGCCGGGGACGAGCCGTCCACGGCCCCGCCGTCGTCACCCTCGCTGTCGGGTTCGGTGTCGGCATCGGCAGCCGCCCAGCCCACCGAGGAGGACCTGGCTCTCGCCCGCGCCCTGGAGGCGCTGTCGAAGGACCCCGGTCCGGAGACGCTCG
>DATLIG010000225.1:0-21348 GCA_035539555.1 Nocardioides sp.
GACCCGGGCGGCCTGACCGCCCGGGTCCCTGCGGTTCAGCAGGTTGATCCCGAACCCGGACCCGATCATCAGCGCGACGAGCAGCACCGAGATGCCGACGTGGCCGAGCGGCGGGAGGCCGAACAGGGCGGAGGCACCGAACTTCTCCCAGCGGCGGCCCTGCTCCCCATCGATGCCGATGAGGTCGCCGTCGTGGTAGATCCCCGACACCTCGCCGTCGCCCATGGCCGTGCCCCCTCCCAACGTGATCCCGTCCCGCTCACCATCCTGGGCCTCGAAGGTGACCTTGCCCTTCTTCCGCGCCTTCCGGCTGCTCGGGAAGTCGACCGTGCCCGCACGCAGCTCGAGGCAGTCGCTGCTCACCGTGGAGCCGCAGTCGGGCAGGTCCCGCAGGTCCTCCCGCTCCTGGCCCAGGCCGGAGAGCCAGACCGCGGGCGCCCCGAGCATGCCGGCCAGGAAGACCAGCACGAGGACGTAGCGACCGGTCGAGGCGACCTTGGACTCACTGCTGTGCGACGACATACGAGACTCCCCCGAGACTGGCCGACACCGAGCGTCGGCGACCGCGGGATCATGCCACGGACGCGGGTGGCCATCCCTCCTCGATGACCACATCCGACGACGCGGCCGGGGAGTCAGCCGCCGAACTTCGGCGCCCGCTTCTCCACGAACGCCGCCACACCCTCGCGACCGTCGGGCGACCCGGCCAGCGCGCGGATCGAGAGGGACTCCTTGCGCAGCGCGGTCTCCGGCGCGGGCGCGACGACGTCGCGCAGCAGCCGCTTGGCGGCGGCGTTCGCCGTGGGCGAGCCCGCGGCGAGCGTCGCCACGACCTGCTCGGTGGTGGCCGCCAGCTCGTCGGCGGGCACGACGCGAGCGACCAGGCCGGCGTCGTACGCCTCCTGCGCGGTGAGCAGGTCGCCGAGGATCGCCAGGCGCAGGGTGCGGTGGAGGCCGAGGGTGTGGACGAGCAGGGAGCTGCCGCCGTCGGGCGAGAGGCCGACCTTGGTGTAGGCGAGGCTGAACTTCGCGGAGTCCGCGGCCAGCACGATGTCGCCGACGGCGGCGAGCGGGAAGCCCGCGCCGGCGGCGGTGCCCTGCACGACGGTCACCACGATGGCCTCGGAGCGGACGAGCTCGCTGACCACGCGGTGCAGCGCCTCGGCGAGGTCGTCGATGAACACCCGGACGTCGTCGGCGCCGGCGAAGGCGCCGAGGTCACCGCCCACCGAGAAGAACCGGCCCTCGGCCGCCAGCACGACCACCCGGGCGCCGTCGCGCTGCGCGTTGCGCACCGCATCGTGCAGCTCGGTGACGGACTCGAGGTGGACGGGGTTGCCGTTGGCGCCGTCGGCGAGGGTGATCCGGGCGACGCCGTCGGCGTGCTCGTAGCGGACGAGAGTCATCAGTGGTTCCTTCGGTCGATCGGTTCAGCGGAACTGGTCGTGCAGGGAGGCGGGCAGCTCGAAGAGCGGGTCCCGCATCAGCTCGGCGCGGCCGAGCGTGGTCAGGTGGGCCTCGTCGGGGCCGTCGAAGATCCGCATCGCGCGGTGCCAGCCCCACAGCGCCGCGAGCGGGGTCGCATCGCTGATGCCGGCGGCGCCGTGCAGCTGGATCGCCCGGTCGATGACCGAGAGCACCGCACGCGGCACGGCGACCTTGGCCGCGGCGATCAGGTGGCGCGCGGCCTTGTTGCCCTCCGCGTCCACCGTGTACGCCGCCAGGTGGCACAGCGCTCGCGCCTGGTCGAGCTCGATGCGGGACTCGGCGATCTTCTCGCGGACGGCCGACTGCTCGGCCAGCAGGCCGCCGAACGCCGTACGGGACTTCGAGCGCGCGACCATCATGGCCAGCGCCCGCTCGCCGGCGCCGAGCGCCCGCATGACGTGGTGGATCCGGCCCGGGCCCAGTCGCATCTGGGCAGCCGCGAAGCCGCCGCCCTCCTCGCCGAGCAGGTTGCCGATCGGGACGCGGGCGTCGGTGAGCTCGATGACGCAGTGGCCGTGCTGGTCCTGGTGGCCGAAGACCGGGTAGGAGCGCTTGATCGCGACGCCGGGCGTGTCGACGGGCACGATCACCATCGACTGCTGGCGGTGCGTCGCCGCGGTCGGGTCCGTCTTGCCCATCACGATGAGGACCTTGCAGCGCGGGTCGGCGGCGCCGGTGATCCACCACTTGCGGCCGTTGATGACGTACTCGTCGCCGTCGCGCTCGATCCTGGTCTCGATGTTGGTGGCGTCGGAGGAGGCCACGGCCGGCTCGGTCATCGCGAAGGCCGAGCGGATCTCCCCGTCGAGCAGCGGCTGCAGCCACTGCGCCTGCTGCCCGGGCGTGCCGACGAGGTGGAGCAGCTCCATGTTGCCGGTGTCCGGCGCCTGGCAGTTGATCGCCTCAGGGGCGATCTCCAGGCTCCAGCCGGAGAGCTCGGCGATGGTGGCGTACTCCAGCTGGGTGAGGCCGGACTCACTCGGCAGGAAGAGGTTCCACAGGCCGCGCTCGCGGGCGCGCACCTTCAGCTCCTCCACGACCGGTGGCACCGTGTGGTCGTCCGGCCCCTTCTCCTGGCGGTGGCGGGCGTAGGCCTCCTCCGCCGGGAAGACGTCCTCGGCGAGGAACGCCTTCATCTCCGCGAACGCCCGCACGGCCCTCTCGCCGGGTGCCGGGAACGCGGGGTACATCGCCGTGCCGGTCATGGTGGCCACTATGGCGCAGGACGGACCGCGGTGCCGCAGCGGGTGAGGTGCATGAATCCCCGGAGATCCGGGGATTCATGCAGCTCACGCGGCGCAGTTGCCGGTGTCCGCCTCGCGACTGTCGGTGCCGGCAGCACGACCCGCCTCCGCGCTGTCCGCGACCTGCTTGGCCGTCAGGGCGTAGCCGGTCTCCGGGTCGGTGACCGACGCCGCGAACACGACGCCCGCGACCTTGCCCTGCGGCGTCACGATCGGCCCGCCGGAGTTGCCGGGCCGGACCAGGCCGCGCAGCGAGAACACCTCGCGGATGACGGTTCCGGAGCCGTAGATGTCGGGCGAGCGGAGGTTCTGCATCGCCCGCACGCGGCCGGTCTGCACGTCGAACGGCCCGTCCTGCGGGTAGCCGATGATCGCGACCGGGTCCTCGGCCTCGGTGTCCTCGTCGAAGGACAGCACCGGGGCGTCCCCCGTGTCCACCGCGAGCACGGCGATGTCGAGCTCGCGGTCGTAGAGCACCACGCGGGCGACCTCGGTGCCGTCGCCGATGCTCACGTCCGGGCTCTCCACCCCGGCCACCACGTGGGCATTGGTCATCACCCGGTCGGGGGCGAAGACGAAGCCGGTGCCCTCGACGCCGCGGCCACACTTGTTGGCGCCGCGGATCTTCACCACGCTGGGTCGTACGGCGCGGATGGCGGCCGTCTTGGGCAGGTTGGCCGGTCCGGGCTGGACCTCGACGATCTGCTCCGGCGCGAACGGCTCGAGATAGCGCGGGAAGAAGCCGGTGCCGACCACGTTGTTGAAGGCCTGCAGCGCGTTGGGCGCGGACTTCGGCAGCACGTCGTTGACCTTGCCGAGCACCACGGAGCTGCGGACCAGCGTGGTGACCGAACCGATCCGCGTGCCGCTGATGGCGACCCCCAGCGCCCAGGCGACGAGCAGCACCGCCAGCGCGCTGAGCAGGGCGCCGCCGATCGCGTCGAGGGCCCGCGCGGGCTGCCAGGTGATGCGCTCGCGGACCCGCGCGCCGGCGTACTGCAGGAGCGCCTGGCCCAGCGACGCACACAGGATGACGATGAAGAGCGCCCCCAGCGAGACCGTGAGCGACGGCTCGAGGCGGCTCAGCAGCAGCGGCGCGAGGAAGATCCCGGCGAGGCCCCCGGCCAGCAGCCCGATCGTCGCGAAGGCGCCCGTGACGAACCCCTGCCAGTAGCCCGAGAGGGCGTAGGCGAGGACCAGGAGGACCAACAGCCAGTCGAGGACGTTCATCAGCGCTCGGGCTCCAGGATGTCCATGCCGTCGCCCCCGTCCGCGCTCGGCGCGGCCGTCCGGCGGACGTACTCGGCGAGCATGTAGTCGGGGAGATCATGCACCGGCGGGTCCGCGACCGGTGGGAGCCACCCGAGGAAGTCGAAGAACCGGGTCAGGATCCCACCCGTGAATCCCCACAGGATGACGTCCTTGTCGGGACCGATCAGGAAGCCGGGGCCGGTCCATCCGCCGGGGTGGCGGACCTGGATCCGGTGCTCGGGGTCGAACAGCTCGGTCAGGGGCACGCGGTGGATCGCGTGCACCTCCTCGGGGGAGGCGACCCGGACCGGGGCGGGCTCGCGCCACCAGCCGAGGATCGGCGTGACGGCGAAGTTGGACGGCGGCAGCCACAGCTCGGGCAGCCTGCCGAAGACGGCCACGCCCGCGGGGTCGACGCCGATCTCCTCGTCGGCCTCCCGCAGCGCCGCCTCGACCGGCGTCTCGCCCTGGTCGATGCTGCCGCCGGGGAAGGACACCTGGCCCGGGTGCGAGCGCATGTCGTGCGCGCGCTCGGTGAGCAGCACGTCGTGCTCACCGAACAGCATGAGCACCGCGCCGCGGCGCACCTCACGGCCCGGCGGCGGCAGGAAGGCGGTCAGGTCACTGCCCTCGATCGACCGCGCGCCCTCGGCGACCGGCAGCAGCCAGTCGGGAAGGTCGTCCGGCAGGCTGGCCGGCACCTCCGTGGGGAGGCCGGTCACGACGCCTTCCTCGGCGCGCGGGTCAGCTCGATGCCGAGGTTGTCCTCCGCCATCGTCACGATCTCGTCGAGCGAGTCGATGCCGCCGGCCCGCTGCTCGAACGAGCCGTCGGCCTTGACGAACACGAACTGCGGCAGGACCTGGAGCACGAGGTCGCTCTTCTGCAGGTCACCGCACGCATCGGCCGCCGACGGGTAGGTGACGCCCTTGATCCGGGCGAAGTCGATCGCGGCGCCGGGGTAGGTGTCGAGGAAGTTCACGCCCAGCAGGGGCACCTGGTCGCCGTACTCCTCGTGGAACTGCTGGAGGACCGGCATCTCCTCGCGGCACGGCCCGCAGGTCGTCGACCAGAAGTTGATGATCGCCGGGCCCTTCACGTCGGCCAGCGACATCGACTCGGTGCTGCCCAGGCAGTGCAGCGAGATGTCGGGCAGGTCGGAGGCGCCCGCCTCGGTCGGCAGCTCGGTGCAGTCGGCGATGCCGGCGGCCTCGCGGTCGCCGACCAGGTCGGGGGTGTCCACGTCGACCTTGCACGCCAGCGCCGGCGCGCTGCCGTCGCAGGACGTCAGCAACACGGCGACCGCCGCCAGCCCGACCACCCGGGCCGCCCGCACCGGCCGCATCAGTTGGGGCCCTCCGTGCGGACGAGCTTCTCGGCCTCGACCGGGTCCGTCGGACCGGTGCCGTACGACGGGCACCACCGCGCCACCGGACAGGCACCGCAGGCCGGCTTCTTGGCGTGGCAGCGGCGCCGGCCGTGCCAGATGAGGTGGTGCGACAGCATCGTCCAGTCGCGCTTGGGGAAGAGCGCGCCGATGGCGTGCTCCACCTTCACCGGGTCGGTCTCCTCGGTCCAGCCGAGGCGGCGGGCGAGCCGGCCGAAGTGGGTGTCGACGGTGATGCCGGGGACGTCGAAGGCGTTGCCCAGCACCACGTTGGCGGTCTTGCGACCGACGCCGGGCAGCGTGACGAGGTCGTCGAGGCGCGCGGGCACCTGGCCGTCGTACCGCTCCACGAGGGCGGCGCTCAGCTTGAGCAGCGACTCGGTCTTGGCGCGGAAGAAGCCGAGCGGCCCTACGATCTGCTCGAGGTGGGCGCGGTCGGCGGCCGCCATCGAGGCCGGGTCGGGGTAGGCGGCGAAGAGGCTCGGCCGGACCAGGTTGACCCTCTTGTCGGTGGTCTGCGCCGACAGCACAGTCACCACGAGGCACTGGAACGGGTTGTCGAAGTCGAGCTCCGCCTTGGCGTCCGGGTAGGTCTCGCCGAGGACCCGGTCGATCTTGCGGGCCCGCCGCACCAACTGGGTCGACGTCTCCTCGGTGGTGTCGATCGGCCGCACGGATGCCAGCCTACGGGGCGCTGCCGACAGCCGGTCCGGCACCAGTGGGAGCGGGACATGCCGGACGCGGCGCTAGGTGTGACATGCCGCACTGGCTAGGATGCCGCCGACCGGGATTTACATTCTTTGGAGGAAGCGTGGACAACGACGTACTCCGTCAGGCGCCACTGTTCAGTGCCCTCGACGACGAGGCCATGGCAGCGCTGCGCACGTCGCTGGCCACCACGCGGCTGCGCCGCGGTGAGGTTCTCTTCCACGAGGGAGACAGCGGCGACAAGCTCTACGTCGTCCTCGAGGGCAAGGTGAAGCTCGGCCGCACGTCGTCCGACGGCCGCGAGAACCTGCTGGCGATCATGGGCCCCGGACAGATGTTCGGTGAGCTCTCGCTCTTCGACCCCGGCCCGCGGTCCGCGACCGTCACGGCCGTCACCGACGCCGAGTTCGCCTCGCTGTCGCACGAGGACCTGCTGCGCTGGCTCGAGGGACGCCCCGTCGTCGCCCGCGGCCTGCTCGCCCAGCTCGCCGGCCGTCTCCGCAAGGCCAACGACGTCGTCGCCGACCTCGTGTTCTCCGACGTGCCCGGCCGGGTCGCCAAGGCGCTGCTCGACCTCGCCGACCGCTTCGGCCGCACCGCCGACGACGGCGTGCACGTCCACCACGACCTCACCCAGGAGGAGCTCGCCCAGCTGGTCGGCGCCTCCCGCGAGACGGTCAACAAGGCGCTCGCCGACTTCGCGTCGCGCGGCTGGCTGCGCCTGGAGCCCCGCTCCGTCGTCATCCTCGACATGGAGCGGATGTCGCGCCGCGCGCGCTGACCCTGCCTGCGTTGCGCCGTCGGACCGACAGGTTCGGCGGCGCTGCGCATTTCGGGTGATGCAGGTCAGGGAAGCGGGGTGAGGGTGGGCGGCGGTTGAGCAAGTCGTTCGATCGAACGGCTTGCGCAGGTTGTTGTAGCAAAAACCCGCGCCAACCGTTCGATCGAGCCGGTTGCGCAAGACTCCACCGCGTCACCGCCGCCGCGCGGAGGTCCGGTCAGGCAGCGAAGTGGAGCTTCCAGTCGTCCTTGATCGGGGGCACGTCTCCCCAGCCGAGTAGGACCAGTTGGCGCCGTACCCGATGGAGCGTGCGGCCAGGATCGACGAAGATGCCGTGCGCCGTCACGATGATCATGCGGTATCCGTCCTCGTCGAGCTCCTCTCGTCGCGCGATGTCGCCGCGCCACTGCCGTGTGTCGTCGGCGTGCTGCCGTCCGTCGTAGTCGACGATCAGCTTGATCCGGCGGTAGCAGAGGTCGAACCGCCGCTTCCAGGCACCGTCCTCCCGGCAGAGGACGACGTTGACCTCGGGCTCGGGGAGTCCAGCGAGGACGATCAACAGGCGCAGCAGGGTCTCCATCGGGGAGTCAACTCCGTCGCGCACGTACGCCGCGGCCGCGCGGGCCAGTCCCGCGTAGTAGGCGCCGCTCTCATGGCAGGCCCGGCGCAGGTCGTCGGCCCGGATCTTGAAGGTCCGGCAGAGGGCGTCGCCCAGGATCACCAGGTCGATGAACGACACCATGCCGGCGCAGTCGATGAAGGTGTCGACGGGGCTGGTCACGCGCATGCCCCGAACGGTGACGATCCGGCGCGGTCGCTTGCTGACGTGCGGCTTGATCTGCGGACGGAACCGTCGGTCCTTCTCCCGGTCCACGGTCACATGCACGAACACGTGATCCGGCACGGGCAGCCCGAGGACGACCGCGGCGCTCACCCGGCTGAGATAAGCGGTCGGCACGTGAAGGACGAGCGCCGCGCGGAACATGCAATCGGAGTCCACGGCGTCCGACCGCACCCATACCGACCGGGTGAGCGACTTGAACTGCCTGGACCGCAGCACACCCGGGTCACCACCGGCAGCCCGGAACTGCCGGGTGGTGAAAGGTCGGCTCAGATCAAGCTCGCTCAGCATGCCGACGAGAGTGGCCCAAACTCGGCACTTCTGCTTTCGCGATCCACAGGTCCGATGGACAAGGCCGGTTCACGCACCTGCGCCATCCGTTCAATCGAACGGATGGCGCAGGATGTTGTAGCAAAAAGCTGCGCTATCCGTTCGATCGAGCGGTTTGCGCAGGTCGTACAACCACCGCGCGCGTTCTCAGGCGAGTGGCTGCTGCTGCAGGTACGACCGCGTGGCCTCGTCCGCCGGGTAGAACGCCTCGATCGCCAACTCGCTCAGCGTCACCTCCCGCGGTGTCCCGAAGACCGTCGTCGTCGAGATGAACGACAGCACGCTGCCGTCCGGCATCCGCAGGTCCATGGGTACGACGAGCGCGGACGACGTCACGGGCTCGACTCCCCCTGCGCTGACCTCGGCGAGGAGCGCGCCGAGCTCGGCGTCCCCGCTGGCGTCGTACTCCCGGCGGAGGCGCTCGGCGAGGTGGGCCCGCCACTCGGCGAGGTTCACCAGGCGTCCGCCGAGCCCGCGCGGGTGGACGGAGAGCCGGATGACGTTGATCGGCGGCTCGAGCAGGTCGGCGTCGATGCCGTCGAGGAAGGCGTAGGCGGCGTCGTTGGCGGCGACCAGCTCCCAATGCCGGTCGACGACGAGCGCCGGGTAGGGCAGGTGGCCGCGCAGGATCGTCTCGAGAGCCGCATTGGCCTCGGACATCGGCGGGTCGGACAGCTGGAGCTCGGGGTGGGCCGGCGCGTGGCCGGCGGCCAGCAGCACGTTGTTCTGCTCGCGCAAGGGGACCTCCAGGAAGTCGCACAGCCGCATCACCATCGCGCTCGTGGGGCGCGAGCGGCCGGTCTCGATGTAGCTGAGGTGCCGGGTCGACACGTCGGCGCGGCTGGCGAGCTCGAGCTGGGAGAGGTGGCGGCGCTGCCGCCACTCGCGGATGAGGGTTCCGGCGGGGGCGTTCACGTCCGGGACACTAGCCAGCGACGTTCGCGCTGGCCATGACCTCCGACGTCATGCCCCCGGGCCTACCGGGAGGCGAGGTGGGCCAGCTGGGCGCGCACCGACCACTCGGCGGCACCCCACAGGGACTCGTCGACGTCGGCGTACACGACCTCGACCACCTGGCGCGGCAGCACGGGGTCCTCGGCGACGTCCGGCGGCAGGGCGGACGGCGAGAGCCCGAGCCGGCCCAACGCGGCCTCCACCTGCGCGAGCCGCTCGCGGCGGTGCACGACGTAGTGGTCGAGGACGGCGCCCCCGTCGGGGAGCACCGGGCCGTGGGCGGGCCACAGCGACTCCGCGCGACCGTCGGTGACCAGGGCGCGCATGCGGGCGATCGAGTCGAAGTAGGAACCGAGGTCGCCGTCGGGGTGGACGATCACGGTCGTCCCGCGGCCGAGCACCATGTCGCCGGTCAGCAGCGCGCGGTCGGCCTCCACCAGCAGCGAGATCGAGTCGGTGGTGTGGCCGGGCGTCGTCAGCACCTCGACCTCGAGGCCACCCACGGAGAGCACCTCTCCGTCGCGCAGCGGGTCCGCGCGCCAGCACTGCTCCGCGTCGAGGCCGCGGACGCCGCAGCCCATCCGCTCGGCGAACGAGCGCGCCGCCTCGGTGTGGTCGAGGTGGTGGTGCGTCACGACCACCTGGTCGACGGCGCCGGCGACCGCCGCGACGGCGTCGAGGTGCTCGTCGAGCAGCGGGCCGGGGTCGACCACGATCGAGCGGTCGGAGCCGGGCTCCCGCAGGATCCAGGTGTTGGTGCCGTCGAGGGTCATCAGCCCCGGGTTGGGGGCGAGCACGCAGCGGCCGCGGTCGCCGTACTCACCACCGTGCCAGGGCTCCACGTCAGGCCCTCCGCGCCGCCACGAGCGGCCGCAGCTCGTCGGGCATCGACAGCGTGAACCCGTCTCCGAGCGGCTCGACCTCGGGCATGAACATCGTGACGCTGCGCTCGGCGCTCGCCGCCAGCACCCGCTCGACGGCGCCGAGGGTGCCGATCTCCAGGCAGGTGAGGTACGTCGGCGGCAGCATCGCGAGCTCGCCACGGTCGGCCTGGTCGGCGGCCTCGGCGGCAGGCAGCCAGACGACCTCCGACGACTCGCTCGAGACGTCGCGCGTCACCTGGCCCTCCGGCAGCTGCGCCACGAAGAACCACGTGCGGTAGCGCTTCGGCTCGAAGACCGGCGTCAGCCAGCCGCTCCAGATGCCGAGCAGGTCGGTGCGCAGCACCAGGCCGCGACGGTCGAGGAAGTCGGTCAGCGACAGCTCGCGCGCCTCGAGCGCGACCCGGTCGGACTCCCAGTCCTCACCGGTCGTGTCGGCGACGACCTCGTCGGCGGACGGTCCGGCGAGCAGGACGCCGGACTCCTCGAAGGTCTCCCGCACGGCGGCGCACACCAGTGCCCGGGCGACGTCCTCGGTGGTGCCCAGCCGGGCCGCCCACTCCGCCGGCGTCGGGCCGGCCCAGGCGACCTCGTGGTCGTAGTCGCGCGGGTCGACCCCGCCGCCGGGGAAGACGCACATCCCGCCGGCGAAGGCCATCGACACCTCACGGCGCAGGAGGTAGACCTCCGGCGCACCGCCCGCACCCGCCCGCTGGAGGACGACCGTGGCGGCGTCCCGGGGCTCGGCTGCCTGGCGCGTGCCGGCGGCGTACTCCTGCGCGACGGCGGCGAGGTGCTCCGGCAGCGGCACCGGCGGCAGGGGGATCCTCACCCGAGGACCTCGGCGACGACCTCGACCTCGACGGTCGCGTCGAGCGGCAGCGCGGCCACCCCGACGGCGGATCGGGCGTGCACGCCGAGGTCGCCGAAGACCTGGCCGAGCAGCTCGGAGGCGCCGTTGGCGACGGCCGGCTGACCGGTGAAGTCGGGCGAGGAGGCGACGAAGACGACGACCTTCACGATCCGGACGCCCTCGAGCGTGCCGGTGACCGAGCGGATCGCCGCGAGTGCGTTGAGCGCACACTGCTGCGCCGCCTCGGTCGCCTGCTCGGGCGTCGCGGTGTCGCCGACCTTGCCGGTCGCGACCAGCGTGCCCTCACGCATCGGGATCTGGCCGGCGGTGAAGACGTGCGCACCGCTGCGCACGGCCGGGACGTACGCCGCCACCGGGGGTACGACGTCCGGCACGGCCAGGCCGAGCTCGGCGAGGCGCTCCTCGGGGGATCCTGCCGCCACCGCTCAGCCCTCGGCCGGGCGCTTGAAGTAGGCGATGTCGTTGCCGCCCTGGCCGGGGACGAGGGTCACGAGCTCCCAGCCGTCCTGGCCGAAGTTGTTGAGGATCTGCGCCGCGACATGGTTGAGGACGGGCGCCACCTGGTACTCCCACTTGGTCATGCCAGCACGATACTCAGGCGCGATCCTGTGGCCGCCGTCACATCCTGTGCAACGATGCCGCTCGTGAATCTCGACAACGCCGTGTGGTTGCTGACCGGCCTGGCCGCGGTCGTGGTGCTGCTGACCAGGCTGCGGCTGTCGTCCGAGGGGTCCCAGGCGGGCCACGCCCTCGTGCCGAGGTCGGTCGTGAACGCACACACCGTGGTCGGGGTCGTGGCGCTGGTGGTCTGGATCGCCTACCTGACCTCACCGGACGGCACCCTCGGCGCCGTCGCGCTCGTCGTGTGGTGGATCGAGGTGCTCATCGGGATCCTCATCCTCGCCCGGTGGATGTCGGGATCGGGCAAGCACGCGACGGCGACCACCGGCGACAGCTGGGGCGACGGGCCGGCGCTGTCGATCCTCGGCCACGTCGGCATGCTGCTCGGCATCGGCTTCTTCACCTGGGTCGTGCTCGCCGACAAGCTCGGCTGAGTCGCCCGTCCACCCGGGGGCGGACCCGGATCAACCCGTGGTCTGACGTCGCGCCGCCCCCACCCCTCTACGGTGGTGCGGTGGCGCGTCAGGAGAGGCAACCGCTGCGGCTGGGCCCGCGCGGCGAGCGGTGGTTCGACCTCGGCCTGACCCTGTTCCTGCTGCTGCCCGTCCCGGTCGTGCTGCTCGCCGTCTCCCGGCTCGACGCAGCCCTGATGGCCGCGCAGATCGTCCCGCTCCTGTGGCGCCGGCGTCATCCGGTCGTCGTGTTCGCGGTGGTCGCGGCCGGCAGCGCGCTGCAGTGGCTGCTGACGGACTACCCGCTGTGGAGCCAGCTGGCCTTCCCGGTCGCGACCTACTCGGTCGCCCGGTACGCCGCCCCCACCCGCTCCGCCGTCGCGCTCGTGGTCGGCCTGGCCGGTGCGATCGTCGCGGCCGTCGACTGGCTCCGTGGGTACGGCGCCGACCAGCTCACCGCGCAGAACCTCACCGCCTATGCCGTCACCATCGCCCTCTTCGTCGTCGTCGCCTGGACGCTCGGCACCCTTGGTCGCACCCGCCAGGCGTACGTCGACGCACTGGTCGAGCGCGGCGAGCGGATCCAGCGGGAGGCCGCGCAGCAGGCGGCCCTCGCGGCGATGGAGGAGCGCCACCGGATCGCCCGCGAGATGCACGACGTCGTGGCCCACAGCCTGACCACGATCGTGGTCCAGGCCGACGGCGCGGGGGCCGCGGCACAACAGGACCCGGCGGTCGCCGTACCAGCGCTGGAGACGATCGCCGGCACCGGGCGGGAGGCGATCGCCGAGCTGCGGCGGATGCTCGGCCTGCTGCGCTCGGAGGAGGCCGGGGTGCCCGCCCCGCAGCCACGGCTGACGGACCTGCCGGGCCTGCTCGAGGAGGTTCGCGCCGCCGGGACCCCCGTCGCGTGGGACCTCGCCGACCTACCGGCCGTCGCCGACGGGGTCGCGCTGACCGTCTTCCGGATCGTGCAGGAGGCGCTGAGCAACGTGCGCAAGCACGCCGGCCCCGGGGCCACCGCGACCGTCGCGGTGCGGGCCGAGGGGCCCGAGGTGGTCGCCGAGGTGCGCGACGACGGCCGCGGCGCCGGCGCGTACGACGACGGCCGCGGCCTCGGCCTGACCGGGATGCGCGAGCGGGTGGCCGCCCACGGCGGGACGCTGGCGGTCGGGCCCGCCCCCGGAGGCGGGTTCTCGGTGTGCGCGAGGATTCCCCGGTGAGCGACTCCGACGGCCCGATCCGGGTGTTCCTCGTCGACGACCAGGAGCTGGTCCGCGCCGGCTTCCGGATGCTCATCGAGAGCCAGCCCGACCTGACGGTCGTCGGCGAGGCCGGCGACGGTGGGGCGGCGCTCGAGCGGCTCGCCGTCACCGGCTGCGACGTGGTGCTGATGGACGTGCGGATGCCCCGCGTGGACGGGGTCGAGGCGACCCGGCTCCTGGCGGAGCGGCCCGGCGCCCCGCAGGTGATCGTGCTGACGACCTTCGACCTCGACGAGTACGCCTTCGCCGCGATCCGGGCCGGCGCCGCGGCGTTCCTGCTCAAGGACGCCACTCCGGCGACCCTGTTGGGTGCGATCCGCACGGTGCACGCGGGCGACTCGGTGGTCGCGCCGAGCACGACCCGGCGCCTGCTCGAGCACTTCGCCACCGCCCTGCCCGACCCCGCGGGCCCGGCCCCCGACGACCGGCTGTCCGTGCTGACCGAACGCGAGCGGGAGACGCTGGTCCTCGTGGGCAGCGGGCTGTCCAACACCGAGATCGCGGCGGAGTTCGTGGTGTCGGAGGCGACGGTGAAGACCCACGTGAGCCGCCTGCTGGCCAAGACCGGGTCCCGCGACCGCGTGCAGCTGGTGGTGCTGGCGTACGAGACCGGGCTCGTCACGCCCTGAGACCGCACCTCGTTGGTCGAGGAGGTTGCCCTGGCAACCGTCACGAGACCCAGTGAGCCGGTCCACGTGCTGGCTCGATGGGGCCGGGTGGTGGGTGGGTTGCGGGGGTCTCGTGACGGTCGCTGCGCGACCTCCTCGACCACCGGGGTGGCGCGACCTCCTCGACCACCGGGGTGGCGCGACCTCCTCGACCACCCCGGGACTCAGGCGCGGCCGGCCCGCAGCATCTCCTCGCGCGTGGCGACCTTGACCCGTGCCCGGTCCTGGGCCTCGCCCAGCGCGACCTCGTGCGCGTCGAGCAGCTCCCACGAGGTGTGGGTGGCGACGTCGACGTCGCGTTCGGCGAGGTAGGCGTCGACGTCCTCGGGGCGCCGGGCCGTGGCGGTCTCCGTCGTCTCGGCGAGGAGGTGGCCGACCGTCTCGGCGGCGTCGCTCTTGGTGTGGCCGATCAGGCCGACCGGACCGCGCTTGATCCAGCCGGTCACGAAGGTGCCGGGGATCGGGTTGCCGTCGAGGTCGAGGACCCGGCCGCCGTCGTTCGGGATCACGGCGGCACGGTCGTCGAAGGGCAGGCCGGGCAGTGCGGTGCTGCGGTAGCCGATCGCGCGGTAGACCTGCTGGACGTCCCAGTCGGTCACCTCGCCGGTGCCCTCGACGTTGCCGTCCTCGTTCGGCGAGTGGGTGCGTTCGGTGCGCAGCGTGGTCACCTTGCCGTCGGCGTCGGTGACGATCTCGACCGGCGCCTCGGCGAAGTGCAGGTGGATCCGGTGCGGCTTGCCGACCGGGTCCGCGCCGACCCAGCTGGTCAGCGTGTTGAGCACCATCTTCTGCGACTTGTGCTGGGCGATGTGCTCCATGCCGTGGGCGTCGACGTCGAAGCCCTCGGGGTGCACGATCACCTCGACGTTGGGCGAGTGGTTGAGCTCGCGCAGCTCGAGCGGCGAGAACTTCGCGTACGCCGGTCCGCGGCGCGCGAACACGTGCACGTCGGTGATCGTCTTGGCCTGCAGCCCGGCGTGGACGTGGGCGGGGATGTCGGTCACGAGCATCTCGTCGCCGGTCTTGGCCAGCACGCGGGCCACGTCGAGGGCGACGTTGCCGACGCCCAGGACGGCGACGCTGGTCGCCTCGAGCGGCCACGTCTGCGGGACGTCCGGGTGGGCGTCGTACCAGCTGACGAAGTCGGCGGCGCCGTACGACGCCTCCTCGCCGGGGATGCCGAGGTCGCGGTCCGCCATGGCACCGGTGGAGATGACGACCGCGTCGTAGAACTCGCGGAGGTCCTCGAGCTTCACGTCGACGCCGTACTCCACGTTGCCGAGGAAGCGGACCTCCGGCTTGGCCAGCACCCGCTGGAGCGCCTTGATGATCTCCTTGATCCGGGGGTGGTCGGGCGCGACGCCGTACCGGACCAGGCCGAAGGGTGCGGGCAGCCGCTCGAGGATGTCGACGGAGACGTCGGCGCCCTCGGCCTTGGTGAGGATGTCGGCGGCGTAGATGCCGGCCGGTCCGCCGCCCACGATGGCAACACGAAGAGTCATGCTGATGAGTCTGCTGATCCGCGACGGCTCACAGAACGAGGTTGTGGTTGGGTGCTCACAAGATAGGCTTGTGAGCATGTTGGGACCGCACGTCCCGGATCTCCGGGCCCTCGAGCTGCTCGTCGTCGTGGCCCGCACGGGCTCCCTGGGCGCCGCTGCCGCCGAGCTGGGCATCACCCAGCAGGCCGCGTCCTCGCGGGTGCGGACCATGGAGTCGCTGGTGGGCGAGCCGCTCGTCACCCGCAGCAAGCGCGGGTCCGAGCTCACCCCGACCGGCGAGCTCGTCGTGCAGTGGGCGGACCGCGTCCTCGACGCCGCGCAGGAGCTCGACGCCGGCATCAGCGCCCTGCGAGCCGACCGTCGCGGGCACCTCGACATCGCCGCCAGCCTCACCATCGCCGAGCACCTGCTGCCCGGCTGGCTGGTCGGCCTGCGCGCCCATCAGGTGCAGCGTGGCCAGCAGCCCACCGACATCACCATGACGGCCACCAACACCCAGCGGGTGGTGGAGCTGGTCACCGCCGACGAGGTGACGCTCGGCTTCGTCGAGGGACCCGACGCCCCGCGCGGGCTGCGGCACCGGCTCGTCGGCACCGACGAGCTCGTCGTGGTCGTCGGCCCCGGACATCCCTGGGCCCAGCGGTCCCGCCGCCGGGTGAGCGCCGCGACCCTGGCGGCCACCCCCCTCGTCGTACGCGAGACGGGGTCGGGCACCCGCACGGTCCTGGAGCGGGCCCTGACCGACCTGCCGATGGCGGCACCTGTCCTGGAGCTCTCGAGCACGGCGTCCGTGCGGGCCGCCGTCGCTGCCGGAGCCGGTCCCGCGGCGGTCGGCGCCCACGCCGTCCGCGACGACCTCGCCACGGGCCGGCTGGTCCGGGTCACGGTCACCGGCCTCGACCTGACCCGTCGGCTGCACGCGGTGTGGAAGGGCGGGCCGCACCCGCCCGAGGGCCCGGCCCGCGAGCTGGTCGCCTGGGCGTCGCGCCGCTGACGCAGCGGACGCAGCAGGCCCCCGGCGGTGCCGGGGGCCTGCTGTCTCCGTCGTTGTCGGGTGCGATCAGTCCAGGAGGTGCGACATGGCCGCCGCGACGAAGTCGCGGCGCATCGCGGCCGTGGTCAGGCCCTCGATGCCGAAGCCGGTGAAGACGGTGTCGTCGGTGACGGTTCCGGCTCCTTCCTGGAAGGCGGTCTGGCTGCGCTCCCAGTTGTTGGTCGTGCGCGATCCCTCCGGTGCGGCGGACGGGGTCCAGCCGCCGAGGCCGTCCTCGAACGACGTCGTCGCGGTCGGCGCACCGTCGACGACGACCTGGGTGTCGTCGACGAACACGCCGAGCCCCTGGGTGCCCCAGTCGGAGAGGTAGGAGATCGACACCTCGACCTGCTTGCCGGCGTACGCCGTCAGGTCGACGTTCCACTCCTGCCAGCCTCCGCTGCTCCCGGTCGCGGCGTTCCACGACCCGCTGGTCCCGGTCGGGGAGCAGTCCGCGCCCTGGTAGTGGGCGACGAAGGGATGGATCGCGTCCCACCCGGCCGCACACGACTCGCCCGTGCCCTGGGCGGTGTGGCCGTTGGCGTCGGGCAGCGTGGTCCAGTCGTCGCTGCCGACCGTGTGCGCCTCGACGACCACGTAGTCCCAGTCCGCCTCGGTGTCGTGCGACATCTGGAACTTCAGGGCGCCCGACGTGGCGCCGGTCAGGTCGACCGTCCGGCTGAGCCGCTTCCAGCCCTGGTCCGCCGTCTGGCTGAACATGTACCAGTCGCCGGTGTGCGGGTCGAAGGGTGCGCCACCGGGGCGGTTCCACTCGAGCGGCTCCGAGCTCGCGAACTGCGGGAAATCGGCCTCGGGCAGGACGCTCGAGGTGGTCAGCAACGAGGCGGTGTGCGCCTGGTTGTCGGCGCTGTCGCCGCCGTTGAAGGTGCCGGCGAAGCCGTCGAAGGCACCGGAGTCGCCCGCGATCGGGTACGGGTTGCCCGTGTCGGGGTCGGTGGCGCCGTCGCTGACGTAGTTGTAGGCGCCCAGCCAGTACTGCAGGAAGTCGTTCTCCAGCGTCAGGCAGGGGTTGGCCCGGACCGTGCACTCCGGCGGAGCGGTCGGCGAGTAGTAGTAGGTCGCGCCGGTGGCCTGGGCGAACAGGTTGTACTGGCCGGTGACGAGCGCCTTGCCGCCCTCGTTGAGGTAGTCGCGGACCGACAGCTCGAGGTCGTGGGCCAGCTTGGCGGCCGTGCCGCCCGGCTGGCCGGCGGCGCGGGTGATGATGTCGTCGCCGGACTCCCAGACGACGGCGTCGTAGTGGGAGAGCACGCCGAGGTGGTGCGGGGCGGTGCGGTCGTTGGCGTCGACGTCGTACACGTCGGAGGTGTAGCCGGCGGCGGTGAGCGCCGCGGCGTACTCGTCGGCGTACTTCGCGCTGGTCACGCCCTGGGCCGGGCTGACGCCGGTGGTGTCCTCCGCGGCCAGGATCAGCACGTCGCCGCCGATGTCGTCGGCGACCTCGTAGGTGAACGGCTCGCTGCTGACCGCGCCCTTGCCGGGCTTGGCCCCGGTGAACCACACCTTGACCGAGTCGCCCGCCTTCGTGCCGGTGACGGTGCCGCGGAACTCGCCGTAGTAGTCGTGGTGGGTGTCGCCGTAGCGCTCACCGCCCTTCCACAGCGCGGTCTTGGTGGACGTGGTCGGCCCGCCGTTGACGGAGTAGTTCAGGCGCAGGTCCTTGATCGCCTTCTTGGCCGTGACCGCCACCGGCTGGGTGGTGCCGTGCGAGACCGCGAACGGGTCGGTGACCATGTCGGCCGCCGTGCGCGGCGTGCCGTCGTCCTCGACGACCGAGACCGGGTCGTCGGGGTCCTGGGCCGACTCCGCCACCGCCAGGGCGAACGGGACGTTCTTCTCGAACTCGGCCTGGATCAGCTCCTCGTCGTCGGGGAAGTTGAAGCCGGACAGGCAGTCCTCGGCCTCCCACTCGTCGTCGGGGATCGCGTCGGACACCGTCTCGCAGGTGGTCATCTCCGGGGTGAAGCCCAGCGTGCCGTAGGAGACCTGGGCGTGGGAGTCGGTGTCGCCGTTGGTGGTGTACAGCTCGGCGGAGATGTCGGGGTCGTAGCCCGGGACCGCCGGGTTGTCGTCGTCACCGACCATGGCCTCGTAGATCACGTCGTCGGGCGACGGCGTGCTCACCTGCCAGCCGATGCCGTAGAGCAGGAGCTCGGCCGCCGAGTGGTAGTTGATGTAGAACTCGAACCCGACGCGGCTCATCAGCGCGTCGAGCGCCTTGGTCTCCGGCTCGGAGTTCGGGCCCGCGCCGCGGTAGGTCTCGCTGGCCGGCTCGGGCGAGGAGCCCTCGTTGTCCCAGCCCCACTTGACGGCGAAGTTGCGGTTGGGGTCCACGCCGTCACCGGGCGTGATGGTGCCGTCGCCGTTGTTGTCGTGGAGGTTCTTGCGCCACAGGCGGTCGTCGCTGAACGTGTAGTCGTAGCCGTCCGGGTTGGAGACCGGCAGGAACCACAGCTCGGTCGAGTCGACCAGGCCGGTGACCTCCGGGTCGGAGCCGTAGCCGTCGACGAACTGGTGCATCAACCGGCGGACCATCTCGGGGGTGATCCACTCGCGCGCGTGCTGCGCGCCGCCGTAGAGGACCGAGGGGCGCTTGCCGTCCTTGAGCTGCCGGGCGTTCTTGGTCACCTTGAGCGCGAGGATGTCCTGGCCGTTGATCGTCTTGCCGAGGGTGACCAGCTTGGTGATCCCGGGGTTGGCCGCCGCGGTCTCGCGCAGCTCGTCGGCGATGCCGCCGTCCTCGCTGTAGGAGCGGTAGGCGTCGTAGCCGGCGAGGTTCTGCAGGCGCGCGGCCTCGGAGGCCTTGCGACCGTTGATCCGCTTGACCGTGACCTTGAGCCCGTCCTTGCGCAGCTGCGCGGCCTGGGCCCCGGTGATCACGGCGTCGAGGCGCACGTTGCCCTGCCCGGCGTCCTCCTGGGTGACGTGGTGGGTGTCGACGCCGACGTCCTCGAGGGCGTCCAGCTGGCCGGGTGCCGCCTCGACGACGTACACCTCGAGCCCTCCGCCGCGGTCGTCCCGGCTGGGGCTGGTGTTGGCGGGTGGGCTGGCGACGAGCAGTCCCGCGGTCAGGGCGGTGAGTGCAAGCGCGGTGGGGAGATGGCGCACGAGATCGACCTCTGCTTCATGGGTGGAAGGGGGATGGTCCGCGTGCACACCCTTGCTGTGATCTGGATCACAGTCAAGATCGATGTGGGGGAGCGCCGCGACTACGAGTGGGCGGGGTGCCGGGCCGACAGTGCGGCGATCGAGTCGTCGGTGCAGTCGGCCCAGAAGCTGCCGACGACGTCCTCGAGCTGGGTGAAGGAGTCCGCGACGTAGAGGACGTCCTGGTAGTCGGTGATGTCGTAGAGCTGGCTGCCCATCTCGCCGATGTCGAGGGGGCGGATGTTCATGCCGCGGAACGCCTCGATCTCGCCGGGGGAGGAGAGGATGCCGGCGCCGTACGCCTTGAGCTCGCCGGCCTCCCACAGCACGCCGAACTCGAGGGTGAACCAGAAGACCTTGCTGACGAACTCCAGTGCGTCGGCGCTCTGCACGCGGCGCGAGGCCTGGCCGGCGAGCTCGTAGAGCGCGGTGAAGCGCGGGTTGGCCAGGGTGTTGCCGTGGCCGACGACCTCGTGCAGCACGTCCGGCTCCGGGGTGTAGAGCGGCACGGAGTGGTGGCGGACGTACTGGGTCGACCAGAACGCCTTGTCGGCGAGCGATCCGTAGAACTCGCGCAGCGGCACCAGGCCGGCCGCCGGCTGGTAGCGGTAGCCGGTCAGCGGCGCGAGCCAGTCGCTGACCTCGGCGAGCTGGGGGATCCGGTCGATGGGGAGGCCGAGGGACTCCTTGCCGTCGAGGAACTCGCGGCAGGCGTAGCTGCGGTGCTTGGTCACCAGGGCCTCGCTGACGACCTGCCACACCCGGTGCTCGTCGTCGGTGTACGGCGCGATCGGCGCCGGTGTGCCGGGCTGCCAGTTGTTGGCGAGGGTGGCCAGCGCGTCACGGCGGGCGCGGTACTCCGGATCGGCGAAGCCGGGGTGGTCGGCGCCGAGATGGACCTCGAGCGCTCCGTCCTCGTTGGCGGTGACGGGCGCGAAGTACTGACCTTCCTCGAACATGGCTGCAGTGTGTGACCTGATCCACGTCAATTGCCAGCGCCTCCGGACGATTGGCCCAGATGAGGGACTTGTGGTGGCAAGATGTCTCGCATGGACGCCGTCGACCGAGCGATTCTGGACGTCTTGCGGGCCGATTCCCGGACGTCGATCCGCGACGTCGCGAGCCGGGTCGGGATCAGCCGTGCCAACGCCTACGCGCGGGTGAAGCGGATGGTCGACACCCGGGTCATCCGGAAGTTCACCGTCGACGTGGACCACGCCGCGATCGGGCTCGGCCTGTCGGCGTACGTCCACGTCCGCACCAAGCAGAACTCGTGGAAGTCCTTCCGCAAGAAGGTGTGGGAGCTGGAGGAGGCGGCGCACGTCGCGCTCGTCACCGGCGACTTCGACTGCGTGATCCTGGTCCGCGCCCGCGACGCCGACCACCTGCGCGAGCTGGTGCTGGAGCGGATCCAGTCGCTGCCCGAGGTCGTCGCCACCCAGACGGTGCTCGTGTTCGAGGAGCACGTCGGCCCGTCCTGACCCACCCCGGTGGTCGAGGAGGTCGCGCAGCGACCGACACGACGCGCCCTGCCACCATGACCCCCATGCACCAGCGCGCGTTCGTGTTCGGAGGTTCCGAGGGGATCGGCCTGGCCGTCGCCGGGCAGCTGGCGGCGGCCGGCACCGAGGTCGTGATCTTGTCCCGCTCGGAGGCGAAGCTGGGTGCGGCGCTCGCGCAGCTCGGCGACGACGCCCTCGCCCGCGCGGTCGACATCACCGACGCGGCTGCCGTGCAGGCGGTCGTGGACGCGCTCGTCGCGGAGGTCGGCGTACCGGACCTGGTGGTGAACACCGCCGGCTACGCGCGGCCGGGGTGGCTGGAGGATCTGCCGGCCGAGGACGTCACCGGCATGGTGGCCACCAACCTGCTGGGCACCATCAACGTGGCGCGGGCGGTG